>NCCO01000054.1 GCA_002279705.1 Allobosea sp. 12-68-7 | reverse complement strand
ATGGGCAGCGGGAACGGCGGAGGGGGACATGGGCAGGCTCCTCGCGGCGGGCAGGGGGCGGCATGATCGCCGAACCCGAGGCGTAGCGGCCTTTTGCCTGTGCCGCCATCGGGTCAGCCGCATGGTGACAACAGCGCCGTGCGGCTTGCGCCAAACCCGACTCGCGCCTAAACACCCCTCTTCAAATGACAGCGCCAGCCCCGCTCTATCCGCACCGGCATCTCCTCGGGATCGAGGGGCTGAACCATTTGGACATCGAGGCGCTGCTGGACCGGGCCGACGCCTATGTCGCGCTCTCCCGCCAGGTCGAGAAGAAGACGGCCACCCTGCGCGGCCGCACCCAGATCAACCTGTTCTTCGAGCCCTCGACCCGGACGCAAGCCTCCTTCGAGCTGGCCGGCAAGCGGCTGGGCGCCGACGTCATGAACATGTCGGTCGCGTCCTCCTCGGTGAAGAAGGGCGAGACGCTGATCGACACGGCCGCGACGCTGAACGCGATGCGGCCCGACATCATCGTCGTGCGCCATCATGCGGCCGGCGCGGTCCATCTGCTCGCCCGCAAGGTCGGCTGCTCGGTGGTGAATGCCGGCGACGGCGCCCATGAGCACCCGACGCAGGCCCTGCTCGACGCCCTCACCATCCGCCGCAACAAGGGGCGGATCATGGGGCTGACGGTCGCGATCTGCGGCGACATCCTGCATTCGCGCGTCGCCCGCTCGAACATCATCCTGCTCAATGCGCTCGGCGCCAAGGTCCGCCTGATCGCGCCCTCGACGCTTTTGCCCGCCGGCATCGAGCGCATGGGCGTCGAGGTCTTCACCGACATGAACAAGGGCCTGGAAGGCGCCGACATCGTGATGATGCTGCGCCTCCAGCTCGAGCGCATGCATGGCGCCTTGGTGCCCTCCTCGAAGGAATATTTCCGCTATTTCGGCCTCGACCGGGAGAAGCTGCAGCGCGCCCAGCCCGATGCGCTGGTGATGCATCCCGGTCCGATGAACCGGGGCGTCGAGATTTCCTCCGAGGTCGCCGACGGCGCCCAGTCGCTGATCCGCGAGCAGGTCGAGATGGGTGTCGCGGTCCGGATGGCGGTGCTCGACGCGCTGGCGCAGCACTTGCCCAATCTGTGACGCGATGCTGAGGCTCGCGACGGCATGGCTGGCGGCCAGGGCCAAGGGGGCGCTGTGGCTTCTGCTGCTCGCCTATGTCGCTCTGGCGGCGATGCTGCTGCACGACGATGCCGGCTCGGCCTGGACCTGGGCCCTCATTCTCGGCGGCGGCTTCGTGATCGTTCTCTTCGTCGGCATCCTCTGGTTCTGGCTGGCGATCTTCAAGGGTCTGGGAGACCGCAATGGCTGACTCACCGACCACCGTCATCGCCAATGCCGAGCTGGTCGATCCGGCGGCGCGCCGGCAGGGCAGGGGCGCGCTCCTGCTCCGGGACGGCAGGATCGCCGACGTCGCCTGGGGCTCGGAGCCAGCCTCGCCCGAGGGAGCGCGCCGCATCGACGCGCGCGGACTCGCCGTCGCGCCCGGCCTGGTCGATCTGCGCGCCTTCCTCGGCGAGCCCGGGGCCGAGTTCCGCGAGACGCTGGGGACCGGCTCGCAGGCCGCAGCGGCCGGTGGCGTCACCACCGTCGTCTGCCGGCCCGACACCGACCCGCCGATCGACGACCCCGCGATCATCGACTTCATCAAGCGCCGCGCCCGCGACAAGGCGATCGTCAACGTCTTGCCCTGTGCCGCCCTGACCAAGGGTCTGCTCGGCAAGGAGATCACCGAGATCGGCCTGTTGCTGGAAGCGGGTGCGGTCGCCTTCGGTGATGGCGCCAAGGCCCTGCGCAACCCCCAGATCATGCGCCGTGCCCTGATCTATGCCCGCGATTTCGACGCGCTGGTCATGAACCATGTCGAGGACCCGGATCTGCGCGGCTCGGGCGTGATGAACGAGGGTGAATTCGCCAGCCGCAAGGGCCTGCCGGGCATTCCGCGCGAGGCCGAGACGGTGATGCTGGAGCGCGACCTGCGCCTCGCCCGGGCGACCGGCGGGCGCTACCACGCCGCGATGATCTCCTGCGCGGATTCAGTCGAGCTGATGCGCCGGGCCAAGGCCGAGGGGCTTCGCGTCACCTGCGGGGCCTCGATCAACAATCTGACGCTGAACGAGAACGACGTCGGCGACTACCGCACCTTCTGCAAGGTCTCGCCGCCCCTGCGCGACGAGTCCGAGCGGCTGGCCCTGGTCGCGGCGCTGGCCGAGGGCGTCATCGACGTCGTCGTCTCCGATCACGATCCTCAGGATGTCGAAACCAAGCGCCAGCCCTTCGCCGAGGCCGCCGACGGCGCGCTCGGCATCGAGACCTTGCTCTCAGCCTCGCTGCGCCTGGTCCAGGCCGGCCAGATCGCCTTGCCCGACCTGCTGGCGGCACTCTCGAGCAGGCCGGCCGATCTTCTCGGCCTGCGCTGCGGCCGGCTCGCGCCCGGCGCCCCCGCCGATCTGATGTGGCTCGACCTTGACGCCCCCTATGTCGTCGACAAGCGCAAGCTCAAATCGCGCGCCAAGAATTCGCCCTTCGACGAGGCACGGCTCGAGGGCATCGTCCAGACGACGTTTGTCGGCGGCCGCGTGGTCTATGAGGCCCCGGTCGGTTAAGCTAAAGTCGAGACGGCGGCGAAAGAGGCGGCATGAGCGACGTGATGAACTGGAGCCTGTCCGGCTCGGCTGCGGCCTCGGCGCTGGTGCTCGGCTATCTGCTCGGCTCGATTCCCTTCGGCATCATCCTCACCCGCCTGAGCGGCGGGCCCGACCTGCGCAGCATCGGCTCGGGCAATATCGGTGCGACCAATGTCCTGCGCACCGGCAACAAGAAGCTGGCGGCGCTGACCCTGCTCGGCGACATGCTCAAGGGCACGGCGGCGGTCCTGCTGGCGGCGGCGCTCCTGGGCGGGCGGGAGGCCGGGCTTGTCGCGGGGCTTGGCGCCTTCCTCGGCCATCTCTTCCCGGTCTGGCTGCGCTTCAAGGGCGGCAAGGGTGTCGCCACCTTCCTCGGCATCCTGATCGCGCTGAAGGGTTCGATCGCGCTCGTCTTCGCGGCGCTGTGGCTCAGCATCGCCTATCTCACGCGCTTTTCGTCCCTGTCGGCCCTGATTGCGAGCCTGCTGACGCCGCTGCTTCTCCTGTTCTGGGTGCATGATGCCAAGGCGGCGGCTCTGATGGCGGTGCTGGCTGCGCGAACCGCTTCGGCGGCGCCGCCGCTGCGCTCGACGCCCTGCCGGACCTGGCCCGCCAGGCCGGCCGCTATATCCGCCTTTGCACGATGGCCGAGGCGGAGCGCGAGATGGAGGCGCTGCGCCGGCTCGGCGGCCGCTTCGTCGCGCTCGGCGAGGGCGAGTATCCACGGGCCCTGCAGGCGATCGACAGCGCGCCGCCCTTGCTGGCCGTGCTCGGCCGGGCCGATGTGCTGCTGCGGCCCTGCGTCGCCATCGTCGGCTCGCGCAACGCCTCCGCCGCCGGGCTGAAGTTTACCGCAAGGCTCGCGCGCGATCTCGGCGAGGCCGGATTCGTCGTGGTCTCGGGCCTGGCGCGTGGCATCGACACCGCCGCTCATGACGCCAGCCTCGGAACGGGCACCCTGGCGGTCCTCGCCGGAGGCCTCGACGAGGTCTACCCGCCGCAGAACCTGCCGCTGTTGCAGCGCTGTTTGGCCGAAGGAGCGGCGATCAGCGAGATGCCGCTCGGCCTCGCGCCCCGGGGACGTGACTTTCCGCGCCGCAACCGGCTGGTCTCGGGGCTCTCGCTCGGCACGGTCGTGGTCGAGGCGGCCCGCAAATCCGGTTCGCTGATCACCGCCCGATTCGCCAACGAGCAGGGCCGGCTGGTCTTCGCCGTGCCCGGCTCGCCGCTCGATCCGCGCGCCGAGGGCGGCAATCAGCTGATCCGCGAGGGCGCGACGCTCTGTGCCGAGGCGGCCCATGTCGTCGAGGCGCTGGCGCCGCTGGTCGGTGAGGTCGCGGCGCTCATGCCCCCGGCGGCGACGATGCGGGAGGGGGCGGGAGAGACGCCCACCCAGCCGCTCTGGGACGAACTCGATCTGCCCGGCATCGAGCCCGCCCCGATGGCGCGCTGGCCGGAGCCGTCGCCCATGACGGAGGGCTCCGTCGATGCCGCCGATGACGCCGATGCGATCCGGCGGCGCGTGCTGGCCCTGCTCGGCGGTGCGGCGGTGTCGCTCGACGACCTCGTGCGCGCCAGCGGCTGCAGTGCCCGCGAGGTCAGCCGCACCGTTCTCGATCTGGAATTGGAGGGCGCGATCCAGCGCCACCCTGGCGGCGCCCTGTCCCGCGTCGAGGGGTAACGCCCCCGCAGGGCTCGTCACGACCGGAGGTGGCCAGGGGCAGGGCGTCGCAGGGACGTCAGCGACTGTGATCGGGGCAGCGCCGGGTCGGGCGCTGTGCCTGGATCGCGGCTTCCAGCCGCGCCATTTCGAGGAAATAGGCCAGGCTGTCCAGCGCGGCCGAATGCGCCATCCATCGCATTTCGGCGGCGAGAACCTCGATATAGCCCGCCACTTCCCACGGGGCCGCATGCGCAGCGGGACTTCGCGGCACCTTCGCCACCGCATGCGGCGGCCTTGGCGCCGGTGTCGCGACCTGTCCGTCCCTGTCGGTGTCGTCCGCCGCAACCGGCGGGTTTCGTCCATGCGCCGTCATCTCTGACGTATCCCCGAGCCGTCTGGGCCCAATCCCAGCCATGGCGTCTCTCCGCAGCGGGAGCGACGATTGCAATTTTAGCGTGCAATAATATAAGCTCTCAGGTGAATGTATAGGTCTATGCGAGGAAAAGAACGGCCAGCGGCAGCGTCGCCAGGGCGAGCAGGGTCTGCAGCGTCGTGATCTCGGCCATGAGGGGTGCATCGCCGCCGAGATCGCGAGCCAGGAAATAGGCCGCCGTCGCGGTGGGGACGGACGCCGCGACGACCGTCATGGTCAGGGCCGGGCCCGAAAGGCCGAGATGGCGCGCGATCGTCCAGGCCAGAAGCGGCATCACCACGAGCTTGGTCACGACCGCGACGACATGGGCGATGCGGGGCTGCGCCAGGCTGCGCAGGTCGAGCCCGGCGCCCACCGCGAGCAACCCGACCCCCAGTGCCGCGCGTCCCATCACGTCGAGATAGCTCACGATCGCGGCCGGCAGCATCCATTGCAGCTGGTTGAGCAGGAGGCCGACGGCGGACGACCAGATGAACGGGTTGAAGGCGATCGAGCGAATCGTCGCCAGCGCGCTCATCGGACGGCCATGGGCGAAGCGCGACAGCACCAGCACGCACATCACGTTGAGCAGCGGGATCATCGCCGCCACCGCGATCGCCATCAGCGTCGTCCCGTCGCGCCCCTGCAGCCCTGCGGCGAGCGCGAGCGCGACGAAGGTGTTCCAGCGCACGGAGCCCTGGAAGATCGAGGTGAAGGCCGGCCCGTCGACGCCCGCCCGAGCGAGCAGCGGGCGCGCCAGCAGCAGCAGGCCGGCGACGATCAGGATGGCGAGGACGAGGCTCAGCCCCATCGCCAGAACGGGCAGGCGGCTGAGATCGGCCACGGCGAGGGTGTGGATCACGACCGCCGGGAACAGCACCTGATAGGTCAGCCGCTCGACGCCGAGCCAATGGTTCGGCGCGACGATGCCGCGTGCCTTCAGGAACCAGCCGGTGGCGATGACGAGAAAGACGGCGATCAGGCTGGTCAGCATGGTCTCAGGGGGGAGAGGAGGGGCGGGGGCGCCGGCGGGGAGACGGTGGGGATCGAAGCCCATGGGGAACCGGCGTGCCCGTCGGCCGTTGTGGAAGCAGACGGCCATAGCGTCCGGCGCGGACGATCCGCTTCCCATTTCATGGCCGCCGGCGTCGAGCAAGGACGCAGCCCCAGGGCGGCGTTGCGTCTGCCGCAATCCGGCCGCGATTGGTTCATGCGGCATTCAACAGCCTGAGACGACGCTATCCACAGCTCGGGATCGTCCCGACAGACAGGAGATCCACCATGATGTCGCTGAGCAAGACCGCCATCGTCGCGCTCGCCTCGCTGAGCGTCGCATCCGCCGGCCTCGCCGCGCCGGCCCTGGCCGCGGGCGCACCCGTATCCGTCGATCCGGCCCGGTTGGACAAGGCCCAGGCCGCGTACAGCCAGTACCGCTACCGCGGCTATCGCGGCGGCTGGCACCGCAGCAATCGCGGCGCGGCGATCGCCGCCGGCGTCGGACTCGGCATTCTCGGCGCGGCGGTCGTGGCTTCGCAGCGCCGGGCCTATGCCGATCCGTACTACAACGGCTACTACGCGCCTGCGCCCGTCTACGCGCCCGCGCCGGTCTATCGCCACTATTATGGCCGGCCTGCCTACGACTTCCGCGACCATCGCTGAGAGTCGGCCGAGACCGAATCGGCAGCCCGCGCGTGCGAACGCGCGGGCCTGTCCGTGCCCGGTGACGCGGACCGTCAGGGCGGGTCGGAATCGGCCCCGTCTGCGGCCGCGTTCTCCATCCGGGTGAGCCGATCGAGCGCGCCCTGCAGGATGTAGGCGGCCGCCATCTTGTCGACGACGCTCGCCCGCTTGGCCCGTGAGGCGTCGGCGTCGAGCAGGGTGCGCGTCACCGCCAGCGTCGACATCCGCTCGTCCCAGAACAGGATCGGCAGCGGCGTCAGCGGCACCAGATGGCGCACGAAGGCGCGCGTCGACTGCACGCGCGGCCCCTCGGTGCCGTCCATGTTCAGCGGCAGGCCGACGACCAGCCCGGCGACGCCGTGCTTTGCGGCGATCTGCAGCAGCGCGGCGGCGTCCTGCGTGAACTTGATCCGCTTGATCGTGTCCAGTGGCGTCGCGATCCGGCGCTCGACGTCGGAGAGCGCCAGCCCGATCGTCTTGGTGCCGAGATCGAGGCCGAGCAGCCGCGCATGATCGGGCAGGGCGGCGAAGGTCTCGATCGGCACGACATTGCTGGACATGGCCGGCCCCTAGCATGCGCCGCCGCGCGAGGCGAGCGGCGCCGGCAGGCGGGGCCGGCGCGAGGGCGATGGCCTCAGCCCTGCGGCTTGACGCCGGCGGCCGCCAGCGAGGTCGCCCATTTGTCGACCTCGGCCGCGAACAGCTTGGCATGGGCCTCGCGGGTCATCTCGCTCTCGGGGAAGGTGCTGGTGCCGAAGGCCTTGAACTTCTCGATCACGGCCGGCTCCTTCAGCGCCGTCCGCAGCGCCCCGTTGAGCCTGTCCAGCACCGGGGTCGGGGTACCCTTGGGCGCGTAGAGACCATGCCAGATCGTCATGTCGAGCTTGGCGCCGGCTTCCGCCATGGTGGGCACGTCGGGCAGCACGCCGAGCCGCTGGGCCGAGGTCACCGCATAGGCGCGGATGCTCTTGCCGGTGATCTGCGGGATGGCCGAGGTCGACTGGTCGCAGAGGATGTCGATCTGTCCGCCGACGAGGTCGTTCATCGCGGGCCCCGTGCCGCGATAGGCAACCTGGTTGAACTTGGCGCCGAGCTGCTGTGACATCAGCACGGCGCAGAGATGCGAGTTCGAGCCGACGCCGGCATGCGCGACCGTCAGCTTCTCGGCATTCGCCTTGATGTAGGGGAAGAACGACTTCGCGTCGGTCGGCGGCAGGGCGAGCTTGCTCGCGATCACCATCGGGCCGGTGTTGACCAGCCCGATCGGCGCGAAGGCGGTCTTGGTGTCGTAGCCGAGATTGTTGTAGAGGGCCGGCGCCGCGGCCAGTGCCAGATGGTGGATCAGGATGGTGTGGCCGTCCGGTTCGGCCGCGGCCGCGCGCTTGGCGCCCGCCGTTCCGCCCGCGCCGGCGACGTTCTCGACAACGACGGGCTGGCCCAGCGTCTTGCTCATCTGCTCGCCCAGCAGCCGGGCGATGACGTCGCTGGGGCCGCCCGCTGCGAAGGAGACGATCACCGTGATCGGCTTGGTCGGAAAGCTCTGCGCCAGCGCCGGCGCAGCCAGCCCCAGTGACAGCAACGCGGCCAGGGCCGCCCGTTTGGTCATGCTCATGCGTATTTCCTCCATGGGTCGTGATGAACGGCCGCTCTGCGTCGGCTTGGGTTGGACAGTTCGGGGACCTCGAACGCTTCAGCGCAGATCCGACAGGTAGTGAGCCTCCTCCGTCAGACACAGGCTGAACCGGCGCTCGACGGGCGAATCCTCCAGCGACAGCGCGATCCGGTCGATCGCGAGGGCCGGTGTTCCCGCGGCGGCGCCGAGATGGCGCGCCTGCTCGGCCGAGAGCGCGACCGCCTTCAGGCGTTCGCGCGCATGAGCGACCGTGACGCCGTAGCGGGTCGCGAACAGGCTGTAGAGATTGTTGGGCACCGGCCCGTCGGCCAGGCCCGGGAAACGCTGTGCCGGCAGGCTCACGGTTTCGAGAACCGACGGCCGGCCCCCGAGCGAACGGATGCGCCGGATCCGGATGACCGTCGCGTCCGGCCCCAGCTCCAGGGCGGCCTGCTCGGCCGCGTCGGCCGCGGCGATCCCGCAGGACAGCACGGTGCTGTCGGGGAAACGCGCCACGCCGTCATCGGGCACCAGCTTGAAGAACTGGAACAGGATGCGCTGCTCGTCATGCTCGGCGACGAAGGTGCCGCGGCCCTGGCGGCGCACCAGCAGGTTCTCGGCGGCGAGCTCGTCGAGCGCCTTGCGCACGGTCCCCTGGCTGACGCCGATCTCGCTCGCCAGCTGGCCTTCGCTCGGCAGCGCCGTGCCGGGCGCCCAGACGCCCTCGACGAGTCGCCGCACGAAATTCGCCTTCACCTGACGGTAAAGCGGCCGAAATCCCAGGATTTCGGCTCCACCGACCGTCTCGGCTGGCGCCACAATTTCGAGCTTGTGCTCAGTCATCTGTCTTATATAAGACTTGTTGCGAGGCCGGTCGAGTCCTGAATTGCAGGCGGGAGCCGGGCGAAAGAGCGCAGCGAGGAAATCCTATGAGCAAGCCCCACCTCCTGGTCCACGAGAAGAAGGACACCGTCGGCGTCGTCGTCGTCGAAGGCCTGAAGGCCGGCACCGATATGCTGTGCGTCATCACCCACGACAATTCCGACTTCCGCCTGACCGCGAAGATGGACATCCCGATCGGCCACAAGGTCGCGCTCAAGGACATCAAGAAGGGCGAGACGATCTGGAAATACGGCCAGGACATCGGCCAGGCCCGTGCCGACGTGAAGCAGGGCGAGCATCTCCACGTCCACAACGCCAAGACCAAGCGCTGGTGAGCGCGACGCTCCCGATTTCCGACTGATCCCGACCAGAACAGGGCTCCCGGCCAGGTCGAGCCCGCCAAACACAAGAGGAAATGCCCCATGTCGATCGTCGCCAATTTCGATCTCGTCAAAGGCAAGCTCGCCCGCATCAAGGGTCGCAAGATCGAGGCGCCCGAGTTCAAGACCCCCGTCGTCCGCCGCCCGACCGGCCGCAGCCTCGACTCCTTCTTCGGCTGGCGCCGCGAGAACGGCCGCGTCGGCGTGCGCAACCACGTGCTGCTGCTGCCGCTCGACGATCTCTCCAACGCCGCCTGCGAGGCCGTCGCCAACAACGTCAAGGGCACGCTGGCGATTCCGCACGCCTATGGCCGCCTGCAGTTCGGCGAGGACCTCGAGCTCCACTTCCGCACCCTGATCGGCACGGGCTCGAACCCCAACGTCGCCGCGGTCGTCGTCATCGGCATCGAGGACGGCTGGACCAAGCGCGTCGTCGACGGCATCGCCAAGACCGGCAAGCCCGTGGTCGGCTTCGGCATCGAGGGCCATGGCGACATCTCGACCATCGCCCGCGCCTCCTATGTCGCCAAGGAATTCGTCCAGTGGGCGACCGAGCTGCAGCGCGTGAAATGCGGCATCGAGGAACTCTGGGTCTCGACCAAATGCGGTGAATCCGACACCACGACGGGCCTCTCCTCCTGCCCGACCGTCGGCAACATGTACGACAAGTGGATCCCGCGCGGCGTCTACGGCGTCTTCGGCGAGACCTCCGAAATCACCGGCGCCGAGCATCTCTGCAAGGCCCGCGCGGCGACCCCAGAGGTCGGCGAGCGCTGGTACAAGATGTGGAAGGCCTATCAGGACGACGTGATCGAGGCCCACAAGACCGACGATCTCTCGGATTCGCAGCCGACCAAGGGCAACATCGCCGGCGGCCTGACCACGATCGAGGAAAAGGCGCTCGGCAATCTCGAGAAGATCGGCCGCGAGTGCAAGTACATCGACATCCTCGAGCCGGCGCAGGCGCCGACCAAGGGGCCGGGCCTCTACTATATGGACACCTCTTCGGCCGCAGCCGAATGCGTGACCCTGATGGCGGCGGGCGGCTATGTCGTCCATACCTTCCCGACCGGGCAGGGCAACGTCATCGGCAACCCGATCGTCCCGGTCATCAAGATCACCGGCAACCCCAAGACGATGCGCACCATGCCGGAGCATATCGACGTCGACGTCTCCGGCATCCTGCGCCGCGACATGACGATCCCGCAGGCCGGCGACGCCCTGATCGAGAACATCGTGCGCACCGCCAATGGCCGCCTGACTGCGGCGGAAGCATTGGGCCACCGCGAATTCTCGATGACCAAGCTCTACCGCTCGGCCTGAGTCGCTGCTAACGGCCGGAGCGGCGCCGCCAATGGCGGCGCTCCGGCCTGCAATTCGGGAGCCGTCCGCTTTGTCCCTTGCGACCACGATCCGTGTCAGTGCCTGGCGTCCGCTCCTCGACGGCATCGCGCTGTCCGCCGCAGTCGCGGTCGCGGCCCATCTCGCCGAACCGCTGGTGAAATCTGCCGCCGGCGGGCGTTTCGGCATCCCCGCCGTGGTGATCGCCCTGATCATCGGCATGGTTCTGCACCCCTTCGCCAACGCGCCGCGCTTCCAGGCCGGCATGACCTTCTGCGTCAAGAAGATGCTGCGCTGGGCGATCGCGCTTCTGGGCCTGCGCGTCGCGCTCGGCGACATCGTCGCGCTCGGAGCGACCACGGCGCTCCTCGTCATCGTCGCCATGGCCGCCACCATCCTCTCCGGCTTCCTGCTGGCGCGCTGGCTCGGCCGCGAGACCGGCATGGGCGCGCTCGGCGGCGTCGCCACCGCCGTCTGCGGCGCCTCGGCCGCACTCGCCACCGCGACCGTGGTGCCGGACTACAAGAGCAAGGCCGCCGACGTCGCCTTCACCGTCATCGCGATGAACGCGCTCTCGACGGTGGCGATGCTGGCCTATCCGCTGATCTGCGTCTGGCTCGGCTTCACGCCGTCGCAGACCGGCATCATGCTGGGCGCCACCATCCATGACGTGGCGCAGGTCGTCGGCGCGGGCCGGGCAGTCTCGGTCGAGGCCGCCAACGCCGCGATCATCGTCAAGCTGTTCCGGGTCTTCCTGCTGCTGCCCGCCGTGCTGATCGTCGGCTGGTGGCTGGTCAATGACGATGCGAAGCGGGCGGGAGACGTCGCCGGCAAGGCCAAGGTCCCGGTCCCGGTCTTCGCGATCATGTTCCTCGTGCTGTGCCTGGTGAACAGCGTGCTCGCCATGCAACCGGCCCTGGCCGGCGTCTATCCGCCGGTCCGCACGCTCCTGCTGACCGTCTCGACCTGGGGCCTGCTCATCGCCATCGCCGCGCTCGGGCTCGGCACCTCGTTGGGCGCCATGGCGCGGCTCGGCTGGCGCCATCTGGTTCTCGTCACCGGCACGAGCCTCGTCATCCTCGTCATCGTCACCGGCAGCCTGCTCGCGCTCGGCTGACGCCATCACCGGAAGGGCCTGCCATGACCGATATCGTCATCACGGAATTCATGGACGAGGCGGCGGTCGCTGCACTGAAAGCCCGCTACGAGGTCCATCACGACCCCGATCTCTTCGGCAAGCCCGACGAACTGGCGAAGCTCGTCGCCGACGTGCCCGCCCTGATCGTGCGCAACCAGACCAATGTCAGGGGCCTGGTCCTCGAGGCTGCGAAGGCGCTCAAGGTCGTCGGCCGACTCGGCGTCGGTCTCGACAACATCGACATGGACGCCTGCGAGGTGCGCGGCATCAAGGTCTTCCCGGCGACCGGGGCCAACAGCCTCTCCGTCGTCGAATACGTCATCGGCAGCGCCATGATGCTGCTGCGCCGCGCCTATTGCGCCAATGCCGCGATGGTGGCGGGCGAGTTCCCCAAGACCAAGCTGATCGGCCGCGAGATCGCCGGCAAGCGGCTCGGCCTCGTCGGCTTCGGCGCCATCGCCCGCGACACCGCCGCCCATGGCCGCCTGCTGGGCATGACGGTGGCGGCCTATGATCCTTATGTGCCGGCCGACCATCCGGCCTGGGCCTCGGCCGAGCGGCTCGATCTCGATGCGCTGCTGGCGAATTCCGACGTCGTCAGCATCCATCTCCCGCTGACGCCCGAGACCAAGGGACTGATCGGCAAGGACGCGCTCGCCCGCATGAAGCCCAACGCCATCCTGATCAACGCCGCCCGCGGCGGCATCATGGACGAAGCGGCGCTGGTGGCGGCGCTGAATGCCGGCAAACTCGGCGGCGCGGCGATCGACGTCTTCGCCGAGGAGCCCCTGCGCGGCGCCGGCAAGCTGTTTGCCGACGTTCCTAATCTGATCCTGACGCCGCATATCGCCGGCAACACGGTCGAATCCAACGGCCGCGTCTCCGGTTTGGTGGCAGAGCGCGTCATGGCGGCGCTGGAGGGACGGCTGTGACCCGCGTTTCCTTCGAGCGGGCCGAAGCCCGCCTGACCGACATCTTCGCCGCTGCCGGGGCCTCGCCGGCCAATGCGGCCTCCGTCGCCTGGGCGCTGGTGACGGCCGAGGCCGACGGGCTGAAAGGCCACGGCCTGTCGCGCGTGCCGACCTATCTCGCCATGCTGAAATCCGGCAAGATCGACGGGCAGGTCGTGCCCAAGGCGAGCCGGCCGAAGCCCGGCGTGCTGGCGATCGATGCCGGCCACGGCTTCGCCTATCCGGCGATCGACCTCGCCATCGCCGAAATCCCCGATCTCGTCCGTGACCAGGGCATCGTGGCCGTGCCGATCCGCAGGTCCAACCATTGCGGCGCGGCGGGCCTGCATGTCGAGCGCCTCGCCGAGCAGGGCCTCGTCGCGCTGCTCTTCGCCAACACGCCGGGCGCCATCGCGCCCTGGGGCGGCTCGAAGCCGGTCTTCGGCACGAACCCGATCGCCTTCGCCGCCCCGCTCGCCGGGCGCGAGCCCGTCGTCATCGACATGGCGCTGTCCAAGGTGGCGCGCGGCCCGATCGTCGCGGCCAAGCAGAAGGGGCAGGCCATTCCCGAGGGCTGGGCGCTCGACATCCACGGCAAGCCGACGACGGATGCCGCGGCTGCGCTCGCCGGCACCATGGTACCGCTCGGCGACGCCAAGGGCGCGACGCTGGCCATGATGGTCGAGATCCTGGCGGCGGCGCTGGTCGGCGCGCATTTCGGCTTCCAGGCCTCCTCCTTCCTCGACGCCGAAGGCGGCCCGCCCGATACGGGACAGCTCATCCTCGCCATCGACCCGCACGCCATGGGCGGCAACGGGTTCGACGAGCGCATGCGCGCCCTGGTCCATGCCATCGAGGCGCAGGACGGCACCAGGCTACCGGGTGTCCGGCGCCTGACACTGCGTGCCAAGGCGCGGGCGGAAGGGATTGAGATGCCGGAGGAACTGCTGGCGGAGTGAGCTTCGCGTCATGCTCGGGCTTGTCCCGAGCATCTCCAGATAGGAGGAGGCCAAAGCCTTATCCTGCCCGAGATTCTCGGGTCTGCGCTGCGCTTCTCCCGAGAATGACGTGCCGGCTACACGAAGTCGAACGCATCGACATCGACCAGCCCCTTGTCGGTGATCTTGAGATGCGGGATCACCGGCAGCGTCAGGAAGGCGACCTGCAGGAAGGGCTCGGCCAGCCTGACGCCGAGCGCCTTCGCGGCCGCGCGCAGATCCTCAAGCTCATGCCGCACGGTCTCGAAAGGCTGGTCGCTCATCAGCCCCGCCACCGGCAGCGCCAGTTCCGCCGTCACCACGCCGCCCTCGGCCACCGCAAAGCCGCCACCGATGGCGATCAGCCGGTTGGCGGCGGCGGCCATCGAAGCCGTGTCGACGCCGACCACGCAGAGATTGTGGCTGTCATGCCCGACGGAGGAGGCGATCGCGCCGCGCTTCATCCCGAAACCATGGACGAAACCGGTGGCGATGCCGCCACTCTTGCCGTGCCGCTCGATGACCGTGACCTTGACCGCGTCCTGCGCCAGATCGGGCAGGGCCTCGTCGCCGCGCGCCGGCAGCCGCATCGACAGCCGCTCGGTGATGATGCGGCCGGGCACGACGCCGATCACGGGCGTTTCGCCCGAACGCGCCGACGCCCGGAAGTCGGTCTCGGCGAGCGCCCGGCTCTTCACGCTGCCGAGCCCGACCGGCGCCACCGGCAGGCGGTCAGCGAAGAGAGCGTCCCCGACCAGCCGGCCGCCGGCAAAGACCCGCTTCACCGAGCAGGCGGCGAGGTCGTCGACCAGCACGATGTCGGCGCGCTTGCCCGGTCCGATGAAGCCGCGGTCGAACAGGCCGTAGAGCCGCGCCGCCGAGAGCGAGGCGATGCGGTAGGTCGCCAGCACATCCGCGCCGCCGGCGATGGCCGTGCGGATCATGAAGTCGAGATGGCCTTCCTCGGCGATATCGAGCGGGTTGCGATCGTCGGTGCAGAAGGCGAGGAAAGGCGAGGCGTCGCGCGAGATCAGCGGGATCAGCTGCAGCAGATCCTTCGAGACCGAGCCCTCGCGGATCAGGATCGCCATGCCCTTGGCGAGCTTCTCGCGCGCCTCGTCGGCGGTCGTTGTCTCGTGGTCGGTGCGGATGCCGGCGGCGAGATAGGCGTTGAGATCCAGGCCCCGCACCAGCGGCGCATGGCCGTCGATGGGACGGCCCGAGAAGGCCTCTAACTTGGCGAGACAGCCGGGGTCGCGGTGGATCACGCCGGGGAAATTCATGAACTCGGCCAGGCCGATGACCTTGGGATGGTTCATCATCGGCGTCAGGTCGCCGGCTTCCAGCCGGGCGCCGGCCGTCTCCAGATGCGTCGCCGGCACGCAGCTCGACAAATTGACGCGCAGATCCATCCGCATCGCCTGCGCGCAGGCCAGGAAATAGGCGATGCCTTCGACGCCGAGCACATTGGCGATCTCGTGGGGGTCGCAGATCGCGGTGGTGACGCCATGGGGCAGGACGCAACGCTCGAATTCGAGCGGCGTCACCAGCGAGGATTCGACATGCAGATGCGTGTCGATGAAGCCCGGCACCGCGATCAGCCCGGTGGCGTCATGCTCGACCTTGCCTTCATATCGACCATGGGTACCGATGATCGTATCGCCGCAGAGCGCGATGTCGGATTCGACCAGCGCGCCCGTCACCAGATCGAGCAGCCTTGCGCCGCGGATCACGAGGTCGGCAGGCTCGTCGCCGCGCCCCTGGGCGATCCGGCGGGCGAGGGTGGCGGCATCGGTCATGCGGGGTATCCAGGATTATTCGGAGCGGTGAGGGTGCATGGCTGAGGCCCGGTTGTCGATGGCGCCACCTCACCGCAAGGACGCCGTCGTCCCGGGCCAGCGGCGAAAGCCGCGCCGACCCGGGACCCATTCCGGAACGATTCCCTGTGGGCTCCGGTCGCCCTGTTCGCCCTTCTTCGGCGACTGTTCCAGAATGGGTCCCGGGTCTACGCTGCGCTTCGCCCGGGACGACCGCGCGGGGATGCTGGGATGTGGGTGTATCTGCTCGCGAGCAAGTAGGGCGGCACTCTCTATGTGGGCGTGACCAGTTCATTGTCGCGTCGGGTGTCCGAGCATCGCGAAGGCCGAGGCTCCGAATTCGCTTACGAGCATGGCGCCCTCCGCCTCGTCTATGCAGAGCACCATGCCAATCCCGAAGACGCGATCGCGCATGAAAAGCGCATCAAGCACTGGCGCCGGGCCTGGAAGATCGCACTGATCGAGCGCTCCAATCCCGACTGGAATGATCTATATGGCACCACACATCTCGACTGATCGCCACGCAGGAACCCTCCCATGAAACTGACCTGGTACGGCCATTCCGCCTTCCGCGCCGACATCGACGGTGCGGTGATCCTGATCGACCCGTTCTTCACCGGGAACCCGGTCTTCGAGGGCGACATCGCGGCGATCTCGCAGGGCGTGAGCCATATCGTCGTCACCCATGGCCATGGCGATCATGTCGGCGACACGCTCGCCATCGCGCAGAGCACGGGCGCCACCGTCATCACCAATTACGACCTCGCCATGCATCTGGCGTCAAAGGGCCTGAAGACGTTCCAGCCGGTGAACACCGGCGGCACGATCGGTCTCGGCGGCTTCAGCGTGACCTGGGTCCGGGCCGATCACTCGGCCGGCATGGGCGAGGCCGGGGTCGCCGTGCCGGTCGGCAACGCCAATGGTGCGATTCTCAAGGCCAAGGGCGAAAAGACGCTCTGGCACATGGGCGACACCGACATCTTCTCCGATATGGCGCTGATCGCCGAGATCCATGGCGTCGAGGCCTGCATCTGCCCGGTCGGCGACCGCTTCACCATGGGCGGCAAGGTCGCGGCGCTGGCGATGACGCGCTTCGTCAAGCCGAAGGTGGCGATTCCCTGCCATTACGGCACCTTCCCGCTGATCGACGCCAATGCCGACGCCTTCGTCGCGGGACTCGCTGGCAGCGGCATTCAGGCGCTGGTGCCGACGAAGGGCGAGGCGTTCACGATCTGACGCCAGCGTCATTCTCGGGCGAAGCGGAGCGCAGACCCGAGAATCTCTGGAACATGAGATGGTCGGGTCAAGCCCGACCATGACGGCGCGGGACTTGCCCCTTACTTACACGCCGCCATCTGCTATAGCGCGGCGAACCCTGATCTGGCGCGTTGCGCCCACCATCCTGGAGTCCGCCATGTCGGTCGATCTCGCCACCGTCAAACGCGTCGCGCATCTGGCGCGCATCGCCGTTCCGGAGGCCGATCTGCCCAAGCTGCAAGGCGAGCTCAACGCCATCCTCGGCTTCGTCGAGCAGCTCAACGAGGTCGATGTCGAGGGCGTCGAGCCGCTGACCTCGGTGACGCCGATGGCGATGAAGCAGCGGCAGGATGTGGTGACCGACGGCGAGATCGCGGCCAGGATCGTCGCGAATGCCCCGGCCGCCGACGACGACTACTTCATGGTGCCCAAGGTCATCGAGTGACGCCCGTCATTGCGCGCGTCAGCGCAGCAATCCAGATGACGTCGAGCGCTGCCGCTCCTGGATGGCTTCGTCGCTGCGCTTCTCGCCATGACGGTACCATTGCCTTCACCAAATCCGGATATTGCCCGTGACCGATCTCACCCGCCTGACCCTGACCGAAGCCCGCGATGGGCTGAAGGCCAAGAGCTTCTCCGCCACCGAGTTGACGCAGGCCCATATCGCGGCTGTCGAAAAGGCGAAGGCGCTCAACGCCTATGTGCTGGAGACGCCCGAGCACGCTCTGAAGCAGGCGGCCGCCTCCGACGCGAAGCTGGCCAAGGGCGAGGCCGGCCCGCTCGAAGGCCTGCCACTCGGCATCAAGGATCTGTTCGCGACGGAAGGCGTGCGCACCACCGCCTGCTCCAAGATCCTCGGCAATTTCGTGCCGCCCTATGAATCGACCGTCTCGGGCCAACTCTGGCGCGACGGCGCCGTCATGCTCGGCAAGCTCAACAACGACGAATTCGCCATGGGGTCGTCGAACGAGACCTCGGCCTTCGGCAACGTCGTCAATCCCTGGCGCCGGACCGGCTCCGAGACGCCGCTGGTGCCCGGCGGCTCCTCGGGCGGCTCGGCCGCGGCGGTCGCGGCTGATCTCTGCCTTGCGGCGACCGCGACCGACACTGGCGGCTCGATCCGCCAGCCGGCCGCCTTCACCGGCACGGTCGGCATCAAGCCGACCTATGGCCGCTGCTCGCGCTGGGGCATCGTCGCCTTCGCGTCCTCGCTCGATCAGGCCGGGCCGATCGGCAAGAGCGTGCGCGACTGCGCCGTGATGCTGCGCTCCATGGCCGGCCATGATCCCAAGGACACCACCTGCGTCGACGCCGCCGTGCCCGACTACGAGACGGCGGTCGGCCGCTCGGTCAAGGGCATGAAGATCGGCATTCCCCGGGAGTACCGCCTCGACGGGCTCAATGCCGAGATCGACGCGCTCTGGCAGCAGGGCATCGACTGGCTGAAGGCGGCCGGCGCCGAGATCGTCGAGATCTCGCTGCCCCACACCCGATACGCGCTTCCGGCCTATTACATCGTTGCTCCGGCCGAGGCCTCGTCCAACCTCGCCCGCTATGACGGCGTCCGCTACGGCCTGCGCGAGCCGGGCAAGGACATCGTCGAGATGTACGAGAAGACCCGGGCCGCCGGCTTCGGCACCGAGGTCAAGCGCCGCATCATGATCGGCACCTATGTCCTCTCGGCCGGCTATTACGACGCCTATTACGTCCGCGCCCAGAAGGTTCGGACCCTGATCAAGCGCGATTTCGACGAGGCCTATGCGGCGGGCATCGATGCGGTTCTGACACCGGCCACGCCATCCGCGGCTTTCGGCATCGGTGAGAAGGGCTCGGCCGATCCCGTCGAGATGTATCTCAACGACATCTTCACGGTGACGGTGAACATGGCCGGCCTGCCCGGCCTCGCCGTGCCGGCGGGCCTGGACAGCCAGGGCCTGCCGCTCGGCCTGCAGCTGATCGGCCGCCCCTTCGACGAGGAGACGCTGTTTGCGCTGGGCGAGGTGATCGAGCAGGCGGCGGGCCGCTTCCCGGTCTCCGGGCGCTGGTGGGGCTGACCTTGCACCCGGATCGGCGCCGGAGCGTCATCCGAACTTGATTTGACACTCCTGGCCGAGTCGGGCAGATCGCTCACGCCTCGGCGGGGCCGGATGCCGGGGCCTTGCGCGGGCGGCGCAACGACGCTCGCGTCGCCGCAGCGACCTGACCGGCGTGGGTCGTCCCGGTCGGTGGGATAAAAGGCGGGGGGGCTGCCAGTTGGCGACAGCATTGCATCCGGCGGCGACGCACCATCTGCCTCCGTTCGTCACGGCGCCAGGCGAAACCGACACCCTGTTCTTCATCGCCTGTGCCCTGATTGTCGGCGCGGTGCTTGGGGTGGGCCTGCTCTTCCTGCACCTGCACACGCTGCCGGAGCGGATGGCGCACAAGGCGCACAAGCTCCAGTTCGAGATCGTGGCCGTGCTCGGCCTGCTCGCGCTGTTTACGCATATGCACATCTTCTGGGTGATCGGGCTGATCTTGGCGCTGATCGAGATTCCGGATTTCTGGAACCCACTGCGCCGCATGGCCGGCGCGCTGGAGAAGATCGCGGGAATGCCGCCGGAAGAGCCGGCCGAGCGGCCCATGGATCCGCCGCCGCTTGAGCCGGCCGCCGACCCGGACACCGTGAAGGGAGAGCCGAGCCATGCTTGAGCTCATGCTCTGCGCCCTGCTGACGATCGTGCCCGACTATCTCTATCGCCGGTACGGGCAGGGCAAGCGGCTTGGCCGCGACATCACGCTCTATTCGGTCTGGTACGAGCTGCGCTGGGGCATCGTCACCTGCCTGATGCTGACGATCTCGCTGCTGACCGTGATCTTCTACTACCATCCCGCAACCCAGGTCGCGACGCTGTCCTTCCGCACGGTTCCGATCGTGCCGGAGGTCGGCGGTCGGGTGGCCGAGGTTCTGGTCGTCGCGCGCGTCGACCTGCAGACCAGCGAGGCCCGCATCCAGGAGGCGCGCAGCGGCTACCAGCAGGCGCTGGACGAACTCCAGACCAAGCAGGAGCTGAAGCGCCGCAATGACAACGTCGTCTCGGTGCGTGAGATCGAGCGGCTCGAGAACCTGGTCGAGGGCCGCCAGGCCGGTGTCGCCGCCGCCACTGCAGCGCGCGAGACGGCGCAGACCCGCATCTCGGTGCAGCTGCCGGCCGCCCGTGCCAGTGCCGAGGCGGCGCTCGCCCAGGCCCAGGTCGAGCTCGACAAGACCGTGATCCGTGCCGGCGTGGCCGGGCATATCGAACAGTTCGCACTGCGCGTCGGCGACATCGTCAACCCGCTCCTGCGTCCAGCAGGCATCCTGATCCCCGTCGATGCCGGTCGTCGCACGATCCAGGCCGCCTTCACCCAGATCGAGGCGCCCTCGCTCAAGGTCGGCATGATCGGCGAGATCAGCTGCATGTCGAAGCCCTGGACGATCATCCCGGTGGTCGTCACCGACGTACAGGACTTCATCGCCACCGGCCAGTTCCGCGCCAGCGACCAGCTCGTCGACCTCCAGCAGTCGGCGCGCGTCGGCTCCGTGCTGGTCTTCATGGAGCCTCTCTACGAGGGCGGCTTCGACGGCCTGATCCCCGGCACGAACTGCTCCGCGAACGCCTATACCAGCCACCACGACGCGATCGCCTCGGGCAAGCATTCGGCGTTCCGCAACTTCGTGATGCACGCCATCGACGTGACCGGCGTGGTGCACGCGGCGGTGCTGCGCATCCAGGCCGCGCTGGCCCCGATCAAGGTCCTCGTGCTCAGCGGGCACTGAGGGGGGCGGTGCCCATCGAGTCGGATAGGGGTTGGGTGAGGACAACCACGCCGTCATCCCGGCACGACTTGCCGTTGCCTGGGATAACGGCCGTTTGTCCGCTCGGGATCACCGAGCTCTAATCCCCGCCGCCTCCACCGCAGCTACCGCCGTCGCCGTCGCCGCCGTCGCTTGATCCGCCGTCGGAACGGCCGCTATCGCCCATCCCGTCCGTTCCGCCGTCATAGGACGAACTGGAGAAATCTCCGCCGCATTGCGTGCCGGCGTCACCGTTGCGGCGAAGCTGTGCGCAATCGGGCTCGTAGCGATAGCCGCCTGGGATGTTCAGCTTGGTGTCGAGCGCAAACAGCAGCGGGAGGCGTGTCGGCTTGACCGGATTGATACCGTCGAGCCGGCAGCACTGCAGCCAGACACGCCGAAGCCCGGCATTGTCGCGTTTGCGCCCCTGCGCGAGAGCGACCGCCGGTGTGTGGTGGAGGAATCCGCCGAAGGCCTCCCGGCAGAACGCCTGATAGGCTCGGGTGTAGAGGATGAACTCGTGCCAGAGGTCGTCGGCGACCTGCGAGGGCATCGCGACATAGGCGCGGCCGCTGTTGAGATAGGCCAGGAAGAACTGCCGCAGGCCCTGTGCGACCAGCGCGCTGTCCTTGCGGGTGAAGCCGCGGTGACGGCCGGCGAGCTTGTCGAGCAGCCCGGGCGGCCATTCATAGGTTCGGATGAACTCGGCGCGCTGCAGGCGGCGATAGGTCGGCCAGAACAGGGCGCCTGCGATCAGGAGGGTCGCCAGCGGGATCGCGACCAGGCCGATTATCCATGGAACCATCAGATGCCCCCGTCGCGGTCGAATCCCGGACGGGGGCAATCTGATCACGGGTGAGCGGCGGACGCATCCCCATGCGGCGGTTCTGCGCGCTTTGTCTTGCCGAGGTCGGCCAGCCAGCGGACGACGACATAGAAGACCGGGGTGAAGATCAGCCCGAAGATCGTCACGCCGAGCATGCCGGAGAACACCGCGACACCCATCGCCTGGCGCATCTCGGCGCCGGCACCCGTCGAGATCGTCAGCGGCAGCACGCCGAGGATGAAGGCGAGCGAGGTCATCAGGATCGGCCGCAGCCGGGTCCGCGCCGCCGCGATCGCCGCATCGCGCCGGTTCATGCCCTCGTCCTCCGCCTGCTTGGCGAACTCGACGATCAGGATCGCGTTCTTGGCGGCGAGGCCGACCAGCACGACGAGGCCGATATCGACCAGGATGTTGCGGTCGAGCCCAGCATAGTTGACCCCGAACATCGCTGCGAGAATGCACATCGGCACGATCAGGATGACCGCGAGCGGCAGCATCCAGCTCTCATACAGCGCCGCCAGCAACAGGAAGACGAAGACGACCGCCAGCCCGAAGGCGATGATGGCGGTGTTGCCCGCGAGCTTCTCCTGCAGCGCGATTTCGGTCCATTCGAAGCCGAAGCCCGAGGGCAGGCGCTCGGCCGCGATCGTCTCGATCGCCGCGATGCCCTGTCCGGTCGAGAAGCCGCGCGCCATCGAGAGCTGCACCTCCGCCGCCGGATAGAGGTTGTAGCGCGGCACGCGATAGGCGCCGGTCGTGTCCGAGAAGGAGGCGACCGAGCCGATCGGCACCATCTCGCCGTCGGTGTTGCGGGTCTTCAGGTTGGCGACGTCGCTCAGGTCGAGCCGGAACGGATTGTCGGCCTGCGCCGTCACACGGTAGGTCCGCCCGAGCAGGTTGAAGTCGTTGATATAGGCCGAGCCCATGAAGACCGAGAGCGTCTCGAAGACGCGGGTGATCGGCACGCCGAGCATTTCGGCCTTGGTCCGGTCGATATCGGCGAAGACTTGCGGCGTCTTGGTCGAGAACAGGGTGAAGGGCTGCTGGATTCCCGGCACCTGCGCCGCCGAGCCGGCGACGACCCAGGCTGCGCCTTCGAGCGCGGGCAGCCCCCGGCCCGAGCGGTCCTGGACATAGCCCTTGAGGCCGCCGCCGGTGCCGATGCCGGGCACGGCCGGGGGCGGGATCACCAGGGCGAAGGCCTCGTTGATCGCGAACATCTGCCGGCGCAGATCGGCGAAGATGGCGTCCGAGGTCAGCTTGAGCTTCTTGCGCTCGTCGAAGGACGCAAGGGTCACGAAGATGACGCCGGTATTGGGCGCGATCGTGAAGGTCGCGCCGTCGAGTCCGGCGAAGGCGACCGCATGGGCGATGCCCGGCCGCGACAGCGCGACATCGGTCGCCTTGCGGATGACCGCGTCGGTTCGCGGCAGCGACGAGCCCGGCGGGAGCTGGAAGGCGACGATGAAGTAGCCGCGGTCGAGCTGCGGCACGAGGCCCGTCGGCGTCACGGAGAGCCGGTTGACCGTCAGCGCGATCAGCCCGGCATAGAAGACGAGCAGGAGCACGGCAAAGCGGATCAGCCGCGAGGTCAGCGCGCCGTAATTGCGCGAGAGCCAGTCGAAGCCGGCGTTGAAGTAGTGGAAGAACCCGCGGACGGGGGCGCTGAGCGTGTAGAGGAAGCCGTGCTTGTTGGCCTCGTCATGGCCGTGCGGCTTCAGCAGCAGCGCCGCCATCGCCGGCGACAGCGTCAGCGAGACGAAGCAGGAGATCGCCGTCGAGGCCGCGATGGTCACGGCGAACTGCTGATAGAAGGTGCCCTGCAGCCCGCTGATGAAGGCGGTCGGGATGAACACGGCACAGAGCACGAGCGCGATCGCGAGCAGCGCGCCCCCGACCTCGTCCATGGTCTTGTGCGCGGCCTCCTTCGGCGACATGCCCTGCGTC
>NCCO01000053.1 GCA_002279705.1 Allobosea sp. 12-68-7 | reverse complement strand
AGACTTCACCAGTCGCGCGCGGGACGGTGCATCCTCCAGAAGTGCGGCCGGTCACCGACGCGGTCGCCGACACATTCGGCTTCGCCGATATGCAAGTCGTCGCCTTCGAGGATCTGTTCGGCGGCAAGCTCCACGCGGCGGTCGATCGGCAGCACCCGCGCGATCTGTTCGATGTGAAGCTTCTCTATGAGAACGAGGGCCTAACCGACGCGCTGTTTCGGACCTTCCTCATCTACGTCGCAAGTTCTGGCCGGCCGCCGCACGAGCTTATCAAGCCGTCCCTTTCCGAGATCGACGACGCCTTTGCCAAAGAGTTCGAGGGTATGACGGTCAGGCCTGTGAGCCTGAGCGAGTTGAAGGACGCGCGAGCGCGGCTGACCAAAGACCTGCTCGCACGGCTCGATGACAGGGCGATGCGGTTCCTGCTTTCGCTGCATGATGCTAAACCGGACTTCGAGGTGATCGGATTGCCGCAAGCGGCAAATCTACCGGCGGTTCGCTGGAAGCTGCTCAACCTCACGAAGTTGAAGGAGCAGAACCCCGAGAAGCACACCGAGCAACGCCAAGCGATAGCGGGATTATTGTCATAGACACCGGATCTGGATGATCGATCGGCCATGAGTGACATCCCGTTTTCCGCAACGTCAGGCTCCCAGCCGATAGTGAGGCGATGAGCGTCGAGTCCGATCTCACAGCGATGGCTGAGATTTTGAGAGCAAGTGGTCGATATCGCGTGCAGGGTCGCCTCGAGCCTCGGCTGGCCTTCTCGGTGCCGAATGAAAGCGCCACGCGAACAGCACTCTTCGTGGACGTACTATAGCGAATCGGCGGCTAGATGATGAACCTTCACGGTCGGACATACCTGTCGAGCGATCTCACAAAGATGAGGGTGATGCGTTAGGTAGATCACCTGCCCGACCTGGGCCATCTCGCCGAAAAGCCGGAACGCCTCCTCAGCCCGAAAATCGTCAAAAGTCTCCATGATGTCGTCGGCGATGAACGGCACCGGCTGCCGTGAGATTACGAATTCGTAGTACCCGGCGACGCGCAGCGCGAGATAGAGCTGGAAGCGCGTGCCCTTCGATAGCTCCGCGGCCTCTTTCGAGCCTCCGCCGGCTGCAAGCGCGATCAGGATTTCGCCGTCCTTCTCCGGCTGGGCGGCGAGTCCGGTATAGGCGCCACGGCTGATCGTCGCGAACGCCTGCGAGGCGCGCGTCATCATCGAGCTGCGATGCCGGTCGCGATAGGCGCGCAGGGCCTGCTCGGCCGCGGCAGCACCAAGCTTCAGTCTGAGATAACGGACCGCGCGATCCTCGATGTCGAGCAGCAGCGTGCGCTTCTCCTCCTCGATCTTCGCGACCGCACCGTCGCCGCCGACAGCCTCGACCCGGTCGCGCGCTTTGCTGTGGGCCGAAAACGCGTCACGACTGCTCTGGTCCTGGTCATCGAAGCGAGCTTTCATCTCGACAAGCTCTGCCTCAAGGGCAGGGTGATCGGCGAGATCGAGGGCAGCTTCCGCCTCGTCTATCGAGAGACGCCGAAGAGCAGCCAGGATGTCACGCTCGGCAGCTTCGGCCTGCGCCATCAACTCCGCCCGCTTCTCGATAGCCGACAGCTTGCCGGCGACCTCCGCCAGGGTCGCGACGCTGAAGAACGCGATCATCTCCGTCTTGCGGCGATCGTGAACCGCCAAGGTCTCGGAGAGCGTGCGGTGCCGGATCCGCGCAGCCTCGCGGTTTTGGGCCGCAGTCGCCCGCCGCGTGCGTTCGGCGTGGGCTTGCGGAATCCGAGCACTGACTGCTTGCGCCAGATCCAGGGTATCGCCCGACGGCGCAACGATCCCCATCTCGCCGGCGAGCGCTTCAACCTCATCGCGGAATGCCGTCTGATCCTTCTCCATCTTGCCGATCCGGTCGACGAGACTGGCCTTCTTCTCCAGCACAGGGCCGAGTTCGGCGATGGCTGCGAGGATTTCGCGAACGGTCGCGAGCGTCGGCACGGTGCCGCCCTCTCCCAGCCAACAGGCCGAGCAGGCTTTGGTCCATGAGGCCTTCCAATCCCGGTCGGCCTCCGTTGCCTTTTCGACCTCGCGCTCGCGGCTCGCCACATCGCGTTGCCGCTCATCCACGCTGGCCCGCAGCGCCTTCAGCTCGACCTCTCGATCGATTGCCCCCTGCCCTGCTACCAGCAGCGCTTCGAAGCCGGCATCCGTCCCCTGCGGCAGACCGGCCGCGGCAAGGGCCGTCGCCAGCCGATCCCGCACAGCCGCGGCGTCGGCTACCGCCTCCCGGAGATCGCTTTCCGCCGCACGGACGAGCGCCCGCGCCTCCAAAGCCTTGTCTCGACGGCCGAGCCAAGCTTCGAACTGAGGCAGCGGCATGCTGTCCGACAGCGCCGGGCAGGTCGTGGCTACGGCTGCCGCAATCTCGCGCTGGAGGCCCTGCATAGCCGTTGTCGCGAGATCCCGAAGTTCGATGGCGCGATGGCCCTCTGCCTTGGCAATGGCCAGCGCCTGGCTCACCTGATGGAGCTTTGCGACATCCGCCATACGACCGAGCCGTCCGTTCGTGACGATGTCATCCCGCCGAAGCACCGCCTCAAAGCCGTCGGCCGAAGCCGTATCGAGCGTGCCGCGATGCTCGGCCCAGGCCTGCTCCCGGATTGCACGAATGCTCGCGGCTTCCTGATCAGAGACGAGACCTGAGATCCCACTGAGCGCGTCCAGCTCCGCCGTCAGGCGGATCTGCTCCGTCGTCAGGCGCTCGACGTCGCCGGCATGCTGATCAATCCGCTTCTGTGTCTCGCCGATCGCCAGCGTCCAGCGCTGGATCTCCGCCGCGGCGGGAGCAGGCAGGTCGACGAGCTCGTCGATGTCACCGTTCCAGGGCCGCAGCTCGCGCATGCGATCCCCCAACGTTGCGCGGGCGGCATCACGAGCCCGTTCGGCCAGCCGACGACGCGCCGCATGGTCGTCCGCCCGCGCGGCCGCAACGGCCGCCGCCAGCGATGACATCCGTGTCTCTCGCCCTCGCCCCGTCTCCGGATCGCCGCCGGCCTCACCTAGCCTGGCCTGCGCCTCGTCCAATCGCCGGCGAGCCTCCGACAACTCGTCGGCAGTCGAATTCAACGCGGCCTCGATGCCAGAGCGCGTCTCGATCAGAGTGCGAAGCGCACCGACGACGGAGGCTCCCAGCNNCGATGGGGATCTGTCTCTCCGGTCCGCTCGATGCGGCCCAAGATCGCGGAGATCGCGAGTTCGGCCTCGCGCAATTGCATGTGGCGCTCGGGGATGTCCTTCTCGGCCGTAACATGGCGAGCACGAAGATCGGCAAGCCGCTCGACTTTGTCGGCCAGCCGCAGCGCCGTCTCGTCCACCACGATCGCATCGAGTTGCCCTGACAGCTCCGCAATTTCCTCGGTGAGGCCTTGTGCGCGAATGCCGAGCTCGATCTCGTCCTTCTGCAACTGCGGCAGCTCCTCGGCCCAGCCGCGCGGAGGATCGGGAAGGTCGGCCAACGGTGCGATGCGCTGGCGCAGCCCGCGCAAATCCGTCAGCCGGGGCAAGGCATTCAGATGGCGCTGGATCTCGTCCATGCGCGCCTGGATCTTCCCGCGGCTGCCGATCGCCTCTTCGTACTGGATGGCAGCACGATCGCGGGCTTCGATGAGCTGGGCATAGTCGGACGCTAGCGTGTCGACCCGCTCCCGCTCTGCCTTGAGTTCCGCGAGTCGGGCCTTGAGGTCCGACAGCTCGCCGCTGCGGGCGCGGTACTTATAGAAGCCCTCGGCTTCGGCCTTGAGATCGACGAGGCCCTTGCTGAGATCGGCCAAGCCGGCGCTTGCGGAAAACAGCAGCTGGCCGAGATCGCCCTTGCTCGACAGGATGCTTTCGCCGCCTGCCTCCAGCGTCGCGTCGTCGAGCGAGAACATGGTCCGATAGGAGTCACGGTCGATGCCGCCGAGTTCTCCCAGGAGGGTGCCTTCGGCAATCGGCTGGTCGCGCACATCGAGCAAGCTGTTCTGTGGCCGCTTGATCCGGACGAGCGCCTGGGGACCGCCTGCGAGCTCCAACGTCCCGCCGACGCGCATCGTCGGATAGGGGTGGATGAAGTTGAAGCGGCTGCGCGTCTCGATTCCGAAGAGGAGATCGAGAAAACCGGCGAGCGCCGTCGATTTGCCGGCCTCGTTGGGGCCGTAAACGATGTGGAGGTCGGGCTGGCCTTCCACCCGCTCGCCAAACTCGATGCGATGATCGGTGAACTTGCCATAGCGTGTGAGATCAAGGCACTTCAGGCGCATCAGGAAACGCCGCCTTCCGCGCCGGCATGAAGCCGGGCGAGCACATCCTCGGCCCCGTCCTTCGCAAGCGCGCCGATCATGGCCTTGAATCCCTCCTCGTCTGAGCCGAGTAGGCCGCGGCATTCCTGCGGAAGCTGCGTCCTGAGCTCCTCGGCTATTGCCGCGACATCGGCGTGGTAGGCGTCGGAGCTGATGACCTCCTCATCGATCAGGCGGCGCAGTTCGGTGAGCGGATCAGCCGATGCACCGGCCGCCGCGCCGGGCGCCTGGCAATCGACCTCGAGCTTCTCAACCCAGCAGCTACCGATGATCGATGCCCGATCGTCGGCTTCCGTCTTGAGGAGATCGAGATCACGCCGGATGCGCCAGGCCAGCGGCGTCGCTCCCGTCACCCGCAGGCGGGCCACAAGATGTTCCGAGGCGACATCGCAGCGCGCCTGCTCCAGCGCTCGCGCCAGGGAAGCGACGAGATCTCGCCAATTGTCGATTCCCGTCGCGTCGACGGCAATCCTCTCGAACTGCGCGATGCCGGTGACGCGCTCCTCGATCCGGATCGAGCGATCATCGCCGATCGTGACCAGGGTCACGGATTTGGCGCCGGCCTCGTTGATGTCGCGGCCCTGCGGCATACCGGGCATCACGATCGCGCAGCCGCCCTCAACCACCGAGCGCTTGTGGACATGGCCGAGCGCCCAGTAGCGGAAGCCAGTGCTCTGCAGGTCAGCGAGGCTGCATGGCGCATAGAGATCATGCCCGGCTGCGCCAGCAAGACTGGTGTGCAGCAAGCCGATATTCACGGCGCCCTCGACCGGCGACCTGTAATTGCCGAGCAGGCTTTCGGGGGCATGGGGCTGCGCGAAACTCAGACCGTGGATCGCGACAGGAAACTGGCCGCTGCCCCGCTCGATCGCAATCACCTCGGCACGGCCGCCGAACAGCTTCACGGAATCTGGCAAGGTTAGTTCCTTGCTGATCCGCGACAACGCATCATGGTTGCCGCGGATGATGAAGATGCGGATGCCGGCCTCGTGCAGCCGCCGGAGTTGCTCGGCTAAGAAGCGCGCCGTCTTCATTGAGGTCTGGTCGCCATCATAGAGATCGCCGACCAGCAGCAGCGCGTCGACCTGCTCGTCGAGGCATAGATCAATGATGCGGACGAAGGCCTGACGAGTCGCGTTTCCGATCAGATTGCCCAAGGCTGGATCACGCAGCGCGAGGGAACGAAGGGGGGAGTCAAGGTGGACGTCAGCAGCGTGGACAAATCGAAATATCGGCACCGCTTCCCCCTGAACTCGCATTCCAGAACTAACGTACGGATAGATTGTCGTGATACTGAAATATCGGACTTCTGTGATGATTCACGCAGAAAATAAGTGAGCCTCACGAATTGGTTAAGGAGCGACGCAATGGCTGGGGAGCCGATTGATGACGTACTGGAATGGGCAAAGAAGCTATCGTCCTGGAAACAGGATGCCCTGAGGCGTCTAGCGATTAGCAACGAACTTACCGAGCCCGATATCGGTGAGTTGTTGGCAATGGTAAAATCCGCCGCCGGATTCAAACTTTCCGCCATCCGGCCAGAAGCCATCCCGTTTTCGAAAGCTCATTTTGGAGGCGGGCAACATCAGCCCATCATCTTGAAGGGCATCGCGAACGTCGAGAACGTGAATCGGCTGGTGCCCAAGGCATCTCTCACGTTTTGCCCGAAGGCGCTGACAATCGTCTACGGACGAAATGGAAGTGGCAAGAGTGGTTTTGTACGAATTTTGCGGACGGCTTGCCGCACACGCGTCGAAAACCCCGCGAAACTGAAGGTTCTCGCGGACGTCTATGGAAGTACAGCCGGCCCGCAGACTGCCGAGATCATGATCGACGCTGGCGCCGGTGAGACCACCCTCCCCTGGTCGCCCGGCCAGGTGGCATCACCGCAGCTCATGCAAGTTGCTGTGTTCGATACGGCCTCCGCGCAGCTCTACGTCGATGGTGGAAATCAAATCCGCTTTCTACCCTTTGGGTTGGCGCTGCCCCACAGGCTCAATGCCGTTTGCATTGGTCTGAAGGAGAAATTGGATACTGAACGGGCCGCGGAGGTCGGTAACAAAGTTAGCCTGACGACAATCTCCTTCTCTGCGCAGCGCGAGACGAAGGCCCAGCTTTTCGACAAAACTCTCAGTAAATCCACAACCGATCCCCAAATTGACACCGCGACGACGTTCGTCGACGCCGATCAAGAGCGTCTTGACGAGATCACCGCCGCTCTGTCCGCGGGCGCTGCGGCTGCAGCTGACGTCAATGCACTGTCGAAGTGGGCCGATGCTCTTTCGGCGGAGAGCGAGGCGGTCGGACCGGCATTTGCCGACGCCGCTTTGGAGCAACTTGGGAGCCTTCGCGCGACCGCAGTCGCAGCACGCCAGGCGGCCACCGTGGCTGCAGGTGAATTGTTCACCGACGAACCTTTGCCGGGTGTCGGCAGCGACACGTGGCGAAGACTGTGGGCTGCAGCCCGCGATTACTCCGTGAGGGAGGCCTATAGTGGACAGGCTTTCCCGGTGTTGGTGGCTGACGACGAGCCTGCAGCATGCGTGTTGTGCCAGCAACCGCTTCTGCCAGATGGCGCTGCTCGCATGCAGCGCTTCCAGAAGCATATGGACGACACGCTCGATGCCGCTGCCACGAAAGCGGAGCAGGCGGTCATAGACGCGCTCGCAATTGTTCACGAGCTGACCTGCCTTGGTGCCACCGACTTTCCTGACCGACTCGAGCAAGTGCGAAAGCGTGATGCAGCGCTGGCTGATGCGCTCTCGACCTTTCAGGCTGCGGCTGTCAAACGTCGCGCAAACGCGCTCGCGCGACTGCGCGGTGAAGAGAATGAAACGGTTCCTCCCATCATCGTGCCGATCGAGGCAGTGAAGGCTTTTGCGGCCAGGCTGAAGGGCGAGAAAGATGGGCTAGCCCAAGCCAGCGATAGCGACGAGCGAGCCAAGCTCGCCGCCGAAAAGGCGGAGCTTGAAGACCGCAAGACGCTCGCCATGAACAAGTCGAAGCTCGTCACACGCCGGGATTTGCTCCTCGTCGATGACGCCTACACCAAGGCGCTCGGCGATGTTCAGACACGGGGAATCACGCAGCGCGCGAACGAACTGTTGGACACTCATCTGACGACGGCCGTCGTCACGCGTTTCGATGCAGAACGGACACGCTTCGATATCATGCATCTCAAGGTCGGTCTGGCACGCAAGAGCGGGCAGACAAAAGCGGAATTCGAGATCGATCCCAAGACGAAGCTTACGAAGGTGACGTCGGAGATCCTGAGCGAGGGCGAACAGCGGGCGTTGGCCCTGGCGGGCTTCCTGACCGAAGTCGCCTTGACGGACGGATCAGGGCCGATCGTAATCGATGATCCGGTGTCGTCTCTCGATCGGGACAGAAGTGCCAAGGTGGCCGAGCGGATTGCCGAGGAGGCATCCAAGCGACAGGTCATCGTGTTCACCCACGATATCATCTTCTTCAATGAGCTCTGCCGAACAGCCGACGAAGTCGGCATCGAGCCGGTCACGGTTGCGTTGTTCAGTGATAAGTCGGCTGCGGGCAAGGTCGATACTGCAGGAATGGTATGGAAGGGGCTGAACGTCGCCAAGCGGATCGGACGGATAAAGAACGATGCCGCGTCTCTTGCAAAACTTCAGGCAACTAGCCCGGCTGACTATGAGTATCATGTCAAGAACCTCTATGGCCGGTTGCGCGACACCTACGAGCGTGTCGTGGAGGAGGTGATATTCCGCGACATCGTCCGGCGCGGAGCAGACGTCATCCAGACCCAGCTCCTGCGTTACGTCCGCCTTTCTGATCCGCTGGCAATCCGGTTCCATGAAGGCATGACGCGGGCCAACACGCATAGCCATGACAATCCCGCGTCGGATACCGTCGCCGTTCCCGCGCCTCATGAATTCACAGCACATGTCGTGGAGCTTGAAAGCCTGATTGGTGATCTTAAGGCCGAGAGTGAAGCCGCAGAGGCCGCTCGGCCGCAGATGAAGCCGAAGAAGTGAGACCATGCGTCGACGACGGCCGGGACTGCGATGCACGCCGACCTTGCCGAGAGGCGCAGCAAGTGCCGTTGAGAGTCGCCATGGACGAATTCGACGACGACATTCCCTACGACCCGCCTTTCAATGCTGATGCCGAAGCCTGGTTCGCCAACCTTCTCTTTTGGCGCCCATCGAAGCTGTCGGACGAACAGATGCGGCTCCACTTCCATCATAACGATGGCAGATGGAGTAGGCAGACCAAGCACGCCATGGAGCGCTTCCAGGCCACGGGCCTCGATCTAAACGAGAACTGGGCGCTGTCACGGCCGTTATGGACCTGCCCTGCCTGCGGCCGATATAAGAGCGAGATATTCCGCCTGAACGCGCGCAACATCTTGCTCGCAAAGCTCGAGCTGCATCACGACCATTTTCGTGATGTGATCTCTAAGCGCGCAGTGGAGCTTTTTGGAGCCGATTGGCACGCGACCGCTCCGGCCGACGCGCGGCTTGTGGTCGATCGCATCCGCGAGCTCGTGACGCGTTTCTCGTTCGCGCTGATCTGCTCGGAATGCAATTCGGCCGATGCCGCTGCCAAGACGCAGTTGCGTGAGGACGTCGATTCCCGCTTCACCTTTACCGCAGAGGAGATCGGTCGCTTCGTCACGAGCAAACCAAATGCGCAGCACAGCGTCGATATCGAGACGGCGCGCGCGATATGGAACGAACAGAAGCCCAGTTTTCAGCACCGGTTGGAGCTGACCGACCAGCTTCTCGTCAGCGCACGTTCCGGGCTGCTGACCAGGAACCACAAGGGGCTCGCCGACGCCAATGCGGTGATGTCGGCAATGGACACATCCGGGCTCCTTTCGCGGGCATTCTATCGGGAGACGGAGGACTCGCAGCGCGCAGGCCTGCTCAGCGTCTTTCGCGCAGAGTTTCTGGCCCGCTCGACAAGCAAGGATTCCGCCCGCCTCGTGCAAACGGAAAGGAAACCCGCCCCGGTCCAGGTGCCAACGGAAGAGGAATATCGGTCCTATGTCAGCCCCACCGCGAAGCGCTGGGATGCGACACCGGACGACTGGACCTGCCCGATTTGCGCGAGGCAAAAGCGCCAGGTCCTGCGCATGAGCAATGCGAAGAAATGGAGCGGCGGCATCCGCGAGATCCGGATGTTCACTGACGAGCAGGACGAAGATGCGATTGCCAATCGCCTCATGCTCTATCCGAATTTCAGCAACGAGAAGTTCGTCGGACAGACCGCGACATTAGAAGCGTGCTCGGATTGTGCGAACGTTGCAATTCTCGTCGGGCAGCGTGACCGATCGCTGGTTTATCCAATCCTCTCGCCCAACGACATCCGCGCGAGCATCATTGCGATCGCCCCGCATACCGCGCACGGGATTGACTACGACGCAGCGATAGGCCGGGCGAGGGCCAACGAGCCCTATGGCCCAGCGCTCGAGGCATTCAACAGCTTCCGCGTGCGGGCCAGCGATTTCGCCGTCCGCTTTGCTCTGTTGAACCGGGGCGGCACCGAAGCCGAAGCCATTCTCGATGAGTTCAGCGAGGATGTGCAGGTCTTCCACCGCATCGATGATCCAGCGGAAAGCCGCAGACTAGCCGACTGGCTGCTTGAGCAGGGCCGTCGGTTTCATCGTGGGCAAGCCGCCTAAGGTGCTGACGCGTTCGAAGGTACGATGGCTGGAAGCTTTTGGCTGAGGTCGCTTGCGAAGAACCAGCACGCCATAGCGATCTCGTCGAACTCCTCTGCCGAGAAGGTGACGCGAGATCCGATCGCGAAGAAGCGCTCACGGGTGTCGCGGCGTATCGAGATAGCGGTTTCTGCTTCGAAGAACTGCCCACGCTCCAGCTCGACCTCCTCGCCATCGCGCATGAAGAACGATTTCAGCCGCGGCAAAGCCAACCGCATGCCATTGCCGTGATCGGCGTCCTTCTCGGAGACGATGCCGTGGCGATGCTCGAGGCAATTGCGCGCCTTCTGCAGCGACAAAAACTCATCATTGAAGCTTAGCGGTTCGGTGAGCCCAGCGTTCACCGCATCCAAAAGCTGCATGAAGTTCACCCTGGATGCTGCCTTGCGGACGCGGTCAAACCGTTCTTCAAGCTCGCCCATCGTAGTCTGACCGGGCATATCGCGGGCAAAATCAATGTAGAGGTAGGCTTCCTCGAGGGCAGCTCGCGCACCGTGCGCGATGTCACGGAATCCCCGCTCGAGCACCCAATCGGTGAAGTCGCTCCTGCGATCGTATCCCTCCGGTTCATCACCGAACTGGAGCCCAAACAGCACGTTGTTCGTCGGGCGCGGTGAAACGCTGAGGTCCGCGTCCGCCATGCTGTTCAAGGTGAAGGCGATAATCTCAGTTGCGCGCCGCATTGCCCGTAATGCCGGCGCCACCACGCCGTCACGGCTGAAGGTGAGCGTTATCGGAATCGGATCATCGCTCATGGTGCTCCCCGTGGCGCAAGCGTGCAGCGACCCAACTCAACTCACCCCCCGCGCGATCACAATTTTCCTATGACGCCCTGTATCCACATCGCTTCGATGTCCCGATGCGACACGCCGACAATGACCTCGTGATTGCTGCGGCTCCGGTGCTTGGTGAAATGGGCGAGAAGGCGCTGCTCCATATTAAACGCCAACCGGGCCGTGTTCCATGAGTGGTAGCGAAAAGGCACGTATTCCAGACCACCGAGATCCGGCATGGCCGCCTGATTGAACTGCCGGGCGCGCTGCTTGTAGTCGAATGCCCAGCCGATCTTGTAGGCAGGCTGGCTCGCTCCTTTGATCTCCAGCGCATAGGTGAATGCGGGCTCGCTCCGCATATGCATGATGCCCGACCGTTTGGTCGTCGGCAGGGGCGAGGCACGCCGCGCCGTGCCGTGCTTGCGCGCCATCCGGTCCTGGGCCTGCGCGGAGAGCCTGAGCAATACGATGTCCACCCATGGCAGCGAGCGGACCTGGGCCTCTTCTGCAGCGGTCAAAGGCACGATCCCCTGCGCCGCATCCATGTGGAATCTGCGGGGGATAAGCTCAGCCAGCAGGGGCCCTTCAGGAATGGACCAGGCCTTGCGGTTCATCAGCCCGAAGGGCCATTTGTATTCGCCATCAACGAAGTCACCGGGCGCATGGCGCAAATCGAAATCGAGCGACAAAACCGGCTCGTTCGTCGGCTCCATCACACCGAGCAACCGCCCTCTGAGCTCGGGGGGTGTCGGCGCGTCCGTCGTTCCGGCCAGCAACACCTGGTCGCCGGGCTTGAGCTGCCGTAGGGCATTGTCACGCCAACCACGTGTGCTGAACTGCAGCGGCCCCAAGGGCGCATCGAAACCCCAGACCTTGGTGAGAAACAGCGTCATCAGATCATCGTCCTCTCGACGTCTTCGATCGTGACGGCGTTCTTGCGGCGGTCATAGAGCTGGGTGGTGCGCAAATCTGCGTGGTTCGCCATCTCCTGCGCCTTCCTGAGCGAGCCGCCGTTCTTCAAGAAACTCGTAAGGCCGGTGCCGCGCATCGAGTGATTGCCGATGCCGTTGGGCATACCAGCGGCAGCTGCGTGGCGGCGCACCGCATCGTAGGCGTTCTGCTGCTGCAGATGGGTGCGTGTCAGCTCGCCGGCACCATTGCCGGTGCCACGGCGGATTGTCGGGAACAACGGCGCCTTCGGCTCGTCCTTCAGCCCGCTCACCTCCAGCCATTCGACCAGGTAGGTTTCGAGTTTGTGGTTGCACGGCATCTCATGGAGTTTGCCGCCCTTCTCGTGCAGGCGGGCCCAGTAGCGGCGCTCGCTCAGATAGAGGTCTTCAACCTTCATGCCGGCGACCGCGCTCACCCGGGCGAAAGTGAGCAGCATTGTCGCGATGAAGGCGCGGTCGCGCAATCCAACCAGCGTGCTGGCATCGATGCTGTCGAGCAGCGCGCGCGCCTCGTCGGCCGCAAGGATCGGCGTCTTGCCCTGGCGCTGCGAATATTTCGGGCCGCGCACCGACGTCGCCGGATTGGACGGCACGACCTGGCCCGTCACCAGCCAGTCGAACAGCTTGCGCAGTGCGGCCAGACACCGTTTCGTCGTCGGCGCCGTGCGCGAGCGCGTCAGCAGCTCGATGTAGCTGGCGACATGCAGCGGCGAGATCTCGCCGAGCTGATGGACGCGGTAGCCCGCGCACCAAGTGAGGAAGCCTTCGACATCGCCGAGATAGGCCCGACGCGTATTTGGGTTGCGGATCTGCACCGCGAAGAATTCGAGGAAGCGCAGCTTCGCCCGCTCGTCGCCGGCGGCGACAATCGCGGGCAGCGCGGCAGCACTTAGCGGAACGAACTGGTTCATGCCGCTTCCGCCACACGGTCGCCCAGCGGAAAGTGCGACACCCATCCGGCCCAGGCTTTCACGAACTGGATGAAGCCATCCTCCGTCGTCACCAGCACTCGGTAGGTCTGACCCTGGTCCAGCCGCTCGGCCTCGTAGCGCGACAGGAAGGCCATGTAGACCATCACGTTGCCTTCGATCTCGCGGCCGTCCTTGTCGAGATAGATGATATTGCCGTGGGCGAGTGCATTGCGCAGGATGCGGATCACCTCGCTGGCCTTGCGCCGCCCGATCGTGTTCGCTCCCTTCGCCAGCGGATGCTGGCCGCGCTCGTCACGCCATTTCTCGACGTCATCGACCGACGCCATGATGCGCGACTGCCGCCAGAGTTCCGCGTCGGGCGGCTTGGGCCAGAACGGAGCTTCGAGGAACGGCACCTTCTCCAGCCGCTTGAGCTGCGTCACCAGATCATGGTCGCGCTCCTCGCGGTGCAGGAAATGTGCGGCGTTCATCCGCTCATAGGGAATGGTCAGGATCGCCGCGGCGGCGAGCAGGCCGAACGATCCGAGCAGTTGACGCTTGCGCGCCTCGTCCTCGAGCAGCCCGATCAACTCCAGGGCACGCTGCGGATACTCGATCGCGAACCGTGCGGGCACTCCCATGAAGCGTCTCCATTCTACATGTGATAAAGGATGTTATCACATGTAATTTGGAGGACTAGCATAATCGGTTTGACGCTGACGGGGATAAATCGTATTATCCGTACAACTACCGTACATGACGGCGAAAGGACGGACATATGATTGATAGAACTTCCCGCTTCGAAATGAGGACCGATTCCGACTTTATGGATCGCGTCGATCGCTGGCGCAGCGAGCAGCCCGACGTGCCGAACCGTTCGGAAGCAGCAAGGCGCTTGATGGAGCTCGGCCTCGAACGCTCGAACGAGGTGCGCTTTAGCGCCGGCGAGAAGCTCATCGTCGCAATGCTGAGTGACCTGCTGAAAGCCAACAAAGTGGACAGCGAAATCGATCCGAAATTCATCATGTCGGCGATCTATGGCGGCCACTATTGGGCGCTGAATTGGGAGCTGAGCGGCCTGTTCCACGACCATGAAGACCGCAAGCAGGTCGTCAGCTTCGTCGTCGACGTGCTCGACATGTGGGACTTCATCGAGACCGGCTATTCGCGCCTGAGCGACGGCGACAAGCTCCGCGTGGAGACCGAAGCCGCACCGTTCGGCAAGCATGTCGCGTTCCGGGGCTTCGATGGCAACAACGAAACCACCTATATGAGCGTCGCCCGCTTCCTGATCGGCGATATGGGCCGCTTCCAGCGCTTCAAGGGCCGCGAGCTCAACTCGCACATGCCGATGATCGACGGCTATCAGCGCATGTTTCGCGCGTTCGAGCCGATGCGCGCCGTTCTCACAGGCGGCGAACTGAACGCGACGCAAATCATCCAGCTTCTGCAGGCGAAAACGCATCCGTCGCGGCGGGGCGCAGCGTCATGACCGAGGATTTCCCCGATGCAGAGGATTATCCCGATCCGGGCGAAGGGTATCGCGAGCCGGAAAGCATCGCTTGGTACGGGCTAACGGATGGGCTCGCGGCCCTGCATCTGTTCGGCAGCGATGCTTTCCTGCGGATGCAATCGAACAACCTTGCCCTCGTCGACCAGTTCATCATGGACCTGGAGACGGAACTGCTCGCGACCTACTTCCGCGAGGAGCGCACGCCGATGGATCAGGCGATGTTTCTCTCGGCGCAGTCGCAGATGTGGATTTTTGCGGCCTACGAGCTGATGCGGACCTGGCGCCAACGGGCCAAGGATGTTCTCAAGCTTCACGCCAATGGTGGCCTGAAGCTCAAGGCCGAGTCCCTGGAGAAAGATCAAGGGTATGTGCATCACGGCCGCGAGGCGCGTGCCCGCGAGCTGCGCGAGATGATGGCCGACCCGGCGCTCGTTCTCCGGCTCGAGGAGGATCTGAGGCACACCCATATCTGCTTCACGCGGATGGAATTTATCCGCGTGGCCCTGGCGAAGCATGAGGTCAGCGGCAAACCCAAAGCCGTCGCCTACGCTCCCGGCTATGGCCGCATCAACATGGATTGTGGCGCGCTCGAATATCAGATGTCGAACGGCCCTATGATCCTGGGCAACATCAGCCGCCGCGACATTGCCGACGAAATACGCGCCCTGTCCGACCGCAGCCGGATACCGACACCGGAAGATCTAAAGGAGTTCGACGCCAGCATGAATCCGCCAGCCAACCCATTTGGGAATTAGCATTCTGTCGCGGTTGCCAACGTAAGCGGATGTCATACTATGAATTATAGGTTCCACATTTCAAAGTATATTCCCGATGCCATTTGAGACAGATAGCCGCCTTAGATCATACCTGAACACAAATCAGGAAAAGCGCGAACAGCTTTGCCTGGCACTGTTGCAGATGGATTCGCGCTTCACAGAGGTGAAGCCCCGTCATCCGAGAGGCGGGCGTGACGGCGGAAGAGACATTGAGGCTCTTTATAACGGCACATTGCTGGCATTCGGAGCCTCCGGTTTTCGAGTAATACCAGCGGCCACCGAGGCTGACTCACGTGGGTCTTTTCGGCGGCTCGTTTCGCTGATTCCATGGGCGCGAGGAGGATTCGCGCCATGGCTGCTGCGGTGAAGCTTCGGACGGACTACTCGGCCCTCGACCTGCGTCGGCTTGCGGCGGGGTCGAGGCACGCCAACCAGAGCCGCCGGCTTCTGTCGCTGGCGGCGGTTCTCGACGGTATGGATCGGGAGCAGGCCGCGCGGATCGGCGGCATGGATCGCCAGACGCTGCGCGACTGGGTTCACCGGTTCAACGAAGGCGGGCCCGACGGGCTGAAGGACATTCGCTCCAAGGGACATCCGCCCAGGCTTTCGATCGATCAACTCGCCGCCTTGGCGACCATCGTCGAGATCGGCCCCGACCGGGCCGTCGATGGCGTGGTGCGCTGGCGGCGCATCGATCTGCAGAAGGTCGTCCGCGAGCGCTTCGGCGTCGATTATCACGAGCGCACGATCGGGAAGCTTCTGAAGCAGATCGGCTTTTCCCACATCAGCGCGCGCCCGCACCACCCGGCGCAGGACGCGCGCGTGATCGAGGCGTTCAAAAAAACTTCGCGGTGACGCTGGGGGCCCATCTCGCCCATGTGCCGAAGCGCAAGCCGATCGAACTCTGGTTCCAGGACGAAGCCCGCATCGGCCAGAAGAACGGCCTGGTCCGGCAATGGGCCAGGCGCGGAACCAGGCCGCGCCAGCCCGCCGATCAGCGCTACGAGAGCGCCTATCTGTTCGGGGCGATCTGCCCGGCCCGCGGCGTCGGCGCGGCGCTCGCCATGCCCTTCGCCGATACCCACGCCATGCAGGCCCATCTCGACGAGATCGCCAGGACGGTCGCAAAGGGCGCCCATGCCGTCCTGCTGCTCGATCGCGCCGGATGGCACACCACGGCCAAGCTCGTCGTGCCGAAAAACATCTCGCTGATCTTCCTGCCCTCGCGCTCGCCCGAACTGAACCCGGTCGAGAACATCTGGCAGTATCTGCGCGCGAACTGGCTCTCAAACCGCGTCTTCGACACCTACGACGACATCATCGACGCCGCCTGCGACGCCTGGAACCGCCTCGTCGATCAGCCCAGCGCCATCACATCCATCGGGAGGCGCGAATGGGCGCATATCGGTCAGGACTGAGGGCCATTGGTATAAACGCGAATGACAGCAAAGAAGATAAAACATGGGCCTTTGAGAAATTCGACGATGATTTGGCGAGCGCTCTGGATAATACACCCAAGCCTGCCGTCTTCGTTTTTTTCACTAACGTCGAGATTACGGTAGGCGAACGTGATGAACTCAAAAGCCGCGGCCTCGCGAAGGGCTTGCACGAATGCGAGATTATTCATCGCGAACGAATGCGGATTTCGCTCGATAGCACGAAGGGCCTAGCAATCCGGTTTCAATATCTTGATATTGCGTTGTCTGATGCAGAGCAGGCGGCATTCTTCCATGAGTGGGGCGATACCATACAATCCGTTATTTCAACCGGCATTTCATCGCTCGATCGTAAGCTGGATCGGATGATCTTCTTGCAAGAGTCATCATTCCCGCTACAGACAATCTCGGTGCTCTATAAACTCAAACGAGAGTATGCCGGCTCTGAAATCGGTCACTTCAGGACGTTCATGGACATCTTCTTCAAAGTTCCGCTCGGCGATGTTTACAAGGTGGACTTTGGTTCAAGTGACAAAGCGCATCGCTTTGACCATCAAAACGACCGAAGGAGCGTTCCCGATCTGCCCGGGATCGAAAATAGCGTCGGGGCGGGAGTGTGGGAGCACTACATAACTGAGCAGGAAGATGATGCTGCTGACGGCGACGCTGAAACAGCTCCCGCTAGAGAAAAGAGCGTTAGGCAGGTTTCGTCATCCAATGGGGTCGGCCGCAAAACGGTCAGTCACATTGCGATTCAGTACCAAAAAGAACATTCCATGCTTCACTTTGGGCCCCGCTTCCCATTGAGCGATATAGATGAATCTATGCTCATGCCGCTGCTGAACGCATCGCTTGCGGATAAATTAGATTCATTTAGCGTGTACGCTAACGAGTATGAACTTCTCCGGGTGGGTCATAGCGAATTCATTATTGACCGTACCTCTTTCGATAGCTCCCTCCCCGTTGATTTTACACCGGAGGAATTGAACGATCCCTGGGTCCGCATCCGCCCGGCGACGATTGCTTCAAACTTTTCGATCGAGCTGTCCCAGTATACCCCCCGCAGGCTGTTTAGTGCTTCAGCCGTCGGGTCAGCTCTGGCGAAGGAAAACGGTACCTAGAAATATTCGCTTGGCGTATGCGCGTCTATCATCGCGCCCTGCTCGCGGTCAGCCAGACCCCAGAATCGCGCGATGGCAGTGGCATAGCGTGCCAGATCGTCATCCGAGAGCTGGATAGCTTCACTCCAGATCGACATCGCATTGCATCGTTCGACGGCTTCCAGGCTGAGACCCGGCCAGAGGTGCAGTGCGGTCTTCCGCAACTCCTCGACAGCTGTGCCATCACCGTGACGCACTGCATTCGCGAGCAAATACAGCTCGCGAAGAATGCGACCGACATCATAGCGGCTCAGATCAATTCGATGCTTCGCCGCTGCCGCTTTGAGCATCGGGTCGAAATGCGTGAGATCTCTTGGCGCCGTTGAATGCACCCGCGACCATATCCGCAATTGGCGCTCGAAGATGGCGCCGAGGGTAAGGGCGAACGAGCGGCGAGCTTCATAGGCGAGTAGGTTGAAGGTGCTCTGTGTACACGCGTCCAGAAACTCAGTAACCGAGGCGAATTCCGTGACAGTGTTGGGCGAGCTCGGCCGCAACGTAGCAAGCGCCGGCGCGATGACGCTTTGGAAAAATCGCTCGCAGTCGGCCTGGAACTGCCTTGGCAATAGGTCCTTCGGCGTCAAAGGCAGCACCTCGCGTGAGCTATGGCCGTGGCGGCATTGTTGCCGCATCGATACGGCGATGGATCAGTGAAACGAGCGACAGCAGATCCTCGGCGTCCGCTTTGCTGACGTCCCAATGTATGCGCGCATCGTGCGCGGTGGTGTTGCGGAACATGCCATAGGTCCCCTTCACCAGATTGAGAAACCCCTTCTGCTCGCTTTTTTCGCTCTCCGATTTGAGCGAGTTGATCGCGAGCATGGGCGGCATTCCCCCGAAAGCTCGCTCGAACAACCCGGCGCCATCTTCGGTCAACCCCGTGCGCAGACGCACCTTGTCGGCGACGCTCTTGGTGGCCTCCAGCACGGCATGGAAATAATTGTCTGCGAGAAGCTCCTGCTTGCAGAACCGCAGCACGTCGGGATGCACGCCGCGGCCGAGAAGGTCGGCGCGCAGCTCTTGGGCACGCCGTGCGGCCTCGGTCAGCGTCGTCGCCTGCTCACTGCTCTGCAGCTCCCCTGCCGCATTGACGGCCAACCCGGCAAAAGCGAGCGCGCGGTTCAGATTCGAGCGTAGTGGTTCGAAGCGCTGCGGCTCACGCACGTACCGTTCCGGCTTCATCGCCTTGCGGATGAACGCCACGATATGGAGGCGGTCTTTGCGTGCGTTCTGCTCGTGAACGAATGCGTTGTAAAGGCGATGCCGTTTGGTCAGAAGCGGGTCGGTATCCTCGATGCGTGCGCTGGCGAGAAGGTGGCCAATCTCGCCACCCGTCAAACCGTCCATGGTGTCACCCAGCGCATCCGCGATGGCCTCGAGCTGCGACTGCGTGAACGAAGCCATGGCAGCCGCCTAGACCCAGGTTGGCGGTTTCGCGAGCAATGTCCCGTCGGCTTGCACCAGCGGATCGGCGAACTGGGCGCGCGCAAGGTGGCCCGGCCGGATATGCAGATAGAAGGAGGCGACCGACATAAGGCTCTGCGTCGGGTATTTCACCGGCACCAGGAGCCCTACCCGCTTGCCCGCCTCGTGAATGGCGATGCGGATAGGTTCCACCAGGTCGGAATCGTTGGTCAGCACCACGGCGACGTCGAACGCGTTCTGGAAGGCATCACGGACCAGATGAACGCCCAGGTTCACGTCGCTGCCTTTTTCCTCGCTCTTAATGACCTTGACGACGCTCGGCGCCGGCTGGTTCCAGACATAGCCGTTCGGCCTGGCCTGTGGCGGTTGCGCCAATGCCATCCACGGTTCCGAGGTCATGAAGGTGCCCTCATGCACCGCGATCTCGGGCACGGTCGCGAGGGCGTTGAGGTAGGTCGCCTGCCGCGCCGGCGCAGTGATGTCAGGCGGCCGGGCCGAGATTCGCGCGGTATAATAATTGACGCGGGTGACGATGTGGGCGGGGTTGAGGACCTGTTCGGCGAGGGCTTTGGGATTGACCCATTTCATATCCGGCCGGGCTTTGAGCATCCGGTAGTACAGATTGAAGCCGTCGATATAGACCGTGGTCCGCATATTTCCCTTGCTACAAAAGCAAAGGCCGCTCGGGATTTCTCCCTTACGGCCTTTGAGCCTGCAGCAAGCTACAGGTGGGTGATGCCTATATATCTAGTGCAATTGCCCCGAAATTGCAAGCCAAAATGCCAGAACGGATAAAGAACGGCATCCAGCTCGAATGGGCGGCCCAGAGCGTCTGAATTCTGAATCTAAGCAATCCCAATGCGGTCCGAAAGGGCAAACTGAAACCGTCCAGGGGTTCCGGGGAGTGACGGCGA
>NCCO01000052.1:32597-35331 GCA_002279705.1 Allobosea sp. 12-68-7 | reverse complement strand
TCGACGACAAGGACTACCAGGGCGATAGCCGCATCCTGTTCAAGGATGGCGACCGCTGGGGCGTCCTCATTTTCGGCTGGGGATCGTGCAGCGGCTGCGACGTATTGCAGGCCTGCGACAGTCCTGCCGAGGTCGTCAAGGTGATCGAGGACATGGTCCGCGATACCAAGTGGTTCGAGTCCACAGCCGCGGCGCTGGACTGGTTCGAGAACCGCGATTGGGAGGGCTCCTACTCCTGGTACCAGGAAGAGACCAAGCGCTTCGTCACCGAGGCGAAGGATATCCTGCGCGCCGCCCTAACCGAGAGGAGGGCGGCATGAGCACGCTCCGCACGACGTCTGCCGGCATCGCCATCATCAAAGAGTTCGAAGGCTTCCGCGGGCAGGCTTACCTGTGCCCCGCCGGGGTCTGGACGATCGGCTACGGCCATACGTCCGCAGCGGGCGCCCCCGCCGTCGTGAAGGGCCAGATGATCAATCGGCAGCGTGCCGAAGACATCTTGCGCAGCGACGTGGATCGCTTCGAGAACGCGATCGAGGGCCTCATCGAGCGGGCCAAGGTCAACGTGGTCCTGCCGCACGAATTCGACGCCATGGTGAGCCTGGCGTTCAACATCGGCGTCGGCGCCTTCAGCAAGTCCACGGTGCTGAAGCGCTACCTCAGGGGTGACAAGGCCGGCGCGGCTGACGCCTTCCTCGCCTGGAACAAAGCCACGGTGAATGGCCGCAAGGTCGTCCTCGCCGGGCTGAACCGCCGTCGCCAGGCTGAGCGTTCGCTGTTCCTGGGTGACCGCAAGGTCGCCGAAGCCACCGCCGCGATCGTCGAGGGCACCGAGATGCCGCGTCGGGTCAACAAGCCCGTCCTGCGCGAGCCCATGTCGAAGAGCGGCACCGGCAATACCGCCGTGGCAACCGGTGTCGCCGGCGCTGGTGTCGCCCTCGAAGGCGTCACGCAGGCCGTGGCCTTCGCATCTCAGGTCAAGTCCACCGCGACCGAGGCCGCCTCGCTGATTCCGGGCATCCCCGACGGCGCGGCTCTCTCGATCGGCCTGGGCCTCGTCATCGTCATCGGAGCGGGGGTGATCTGGTACCGGCGCTGGAGGCGGAGCCGTGAGGATGAGCTTGTCGACCTGGGTCCGGAGGTCGTCAGCTGATGGATCTCCTCGTCCTTCTCCTCGGCACCCTCGTCGGCGGCATCGCCTTTCTCTTTACGCCCTGGGGCGTGCCCCTCGCTGCGATGGCTTTCTCCGCGCTGCGTGAGAGCAAGGTGTTGCAGTGGCTGGCGTTCGCCGCCGTCGCCGTGATCGGCATCCTGGCCCTGCGCCGGGACGCCCGGAAGGCCGGGCAGCGGGAAGCCCTGGCCGACGTCGAGGCCGCGAATCGCAAGGCGATGGATCGCCGCGTCGAGATCGATCGCGAGACCGAGCGGGCAGCCGAGCAAACGATTCGCGACGAACTCAAGCGGTGGTCGCGATGAGGGCGCTGGTCATCATCGCCCTGCTGGCTCTGACCGCTTGCGCCACGACGCCTACGGGCGGCGGCAAGGGCGGCGCGTTCTGCGACGTCGCCAAGCCTCTCACACCCTCGGCAGGGGATGCCGAGTCTCTTTCGATCGGCCTCGGCAGGCAGGTGATCGCCCACAATCGCTACGGCGAACAAGCATGCGGATGGACGCCGTGACGCTCGACTGGTCCCTCAATTTCTACCACATCTTCATGATGACCGGCGCCGGCGCCGCCGTCGTCGGCGGCTACTACGTCATGCGCCATGTCGTCGGTCAGCACGACAAGAAGCTGACTGCCGTCGCCACGCGCATGGACCAGCAAGAGCGGCTGGAGGAGCGCACGGACTCGACGATCAAGCAGCACGAAACACGGGTCTCGAAGCTCGAAGCGAACCACGACGCGCTGCGGGACAGCCTCGCCGCTCACAAGGTCTTCGCCGCTGAGACTTTCGCCAGGAAGGAAGAGGTCTCGTTGGCCGTCCGCGAGGTGAAGGATTCCGTCGAGGGCATGCGCAAGGACGTCCTGGAGGCAATCCTGACCTCCCGCCGCCAGGCCGGAGGCTCCGGACGCTCATGAGAACCCTGGCCGCCCTGCTCATGCTGCTGGCGGCCACAGCCGCATCAGCCGCCGAATGCGAGACCGTGAAGGACGCCGCCGTGCGCCTGGCTCGCTCGAACGTCGGTGCCGAGATCTCGATCCCGCAGCTCGTCGACCAGCCGGTGATCAAGGCCTTCCTCGAAGCCGAGGGTCTCGAAGACGGGACTGCGGACCTCTTCATCGCCGTCGAGCGAGCGCTGGACCCTTTTCGTCCGCGTCCTGGACGGCATGGTCTGCGCTTCCGAGAAGCCGGCCCTCGTCGCTGGCGATCTGCACGACGAGCTCACGGGCCTGATCGTCCGTTGGCGCGCCCGGAAGGGCCTACCGGCGCCTTTCGGCACCGTTCCTGAATTCCCCGCGTGAGGTTGCGTACATGATGGACGTGCTCAAAGGCCGCGACCAGGAAGTCCTCGCCGCCGTCGCCAAGGCAGGCTCGGCCGCCCGCGCAGCCCCAATTCTCGGTGTCCACAAGTCCAGCGTCAGCCGGGCCCTGAAGCGGATCGCGGCTGCCGGTGGAAGCCAAGGTCCCGTAGATACCGGTTCCTCGCTCGACGAAATCCGTGCCGCCGAGCGTGGCGAGTACGGCTACGATCCGGTCATCCCGGGCTTCGCGATCAAGCAGATCTCGTCGCA
>NCCO01000052.1:26563-32547 GCA_002279705.1 Allobosea sp. 12-68-7 | reverse complement strand
ATTGATTAAGCAGACCCGCGCAGCCGGCGAGGTATTCGAGGTTCCGGACGGGCAGGCCATCAAGGGCATCAGCGCCCTGGTCGATCCGAACGGGCGCGAACTGGTCAAGTGGATCAAGACGGACCGCGACGCCGGCGCCTCGATGTCCGCAATGCGGGCCGCTTTCGAGGGCTTTAAGGCCGAGCTCCCCCGCGAGCCGGCGGTCCAGATGCCGGTCGGCTGCTCCAGCCACCTGCTCAACCAGTTCACCGTCACGGACCTGCACTTCGGCATGCTGTCATGGCGCGACGAGACCGGCGCCGACTACGACCTGGGCATCGCCGAGAAGCTCCTGATGGACTGGTTCACCATCGCGATCGAGCTTGCCCCGAAGGCCCATACGGCGGTCCTGGCGCAGCTGGGCGACCTGCTGCACCACGACGGCCACGACAGCGTCACGCCCACCCACAAGCACGTGCTCGACGCCGATTCCCGACTCCAAAAGGTCATCCGCGTCGTCATCCGCACGATGCGTCGGATCATCCGAATGCTGCTGGCCAAGCATGAACACGTGCACGTGATTATGGCCGACGCCAACCACGACCCGGCCTCGGGAGCCTGGCTCCGCGAGACCTTCGCGACGTTCTATGAGGACGAGCCCAGGATCACCGTCGATACCTCGCCGCGCTCCTACTATTCGTATGAGTGGGGCGACACGTCGCTGTTCTACCACCATGGCCACAAGCGGAAGATCGCGTCGGTCGACAGCGTCTTCGCCGGCAGCTTCCGCGAGCTCTATGGCCGCACGAAGCACTCCTTCGCCCACATCGGCCACCTCCATTCGGACGAGTGGAGGAAGACGAATCTCATGAAAGTCGAGCGGCACGAAACGCTGGCGGCTCCCGACGCCTATGCGGCCAACGGCGGCTGGCTGTCGGGCCGCAGCGCCAAGGTCATCACCTATGGCCGTAAGGGCGGCGAGTTCTCGCGAGTGATCCTCACGGCCCAGGCGGTCGAGGACATGATGCAAGAAAGGATCGCCGCATGACCCCGGACGAGCAGGCCTGGTACGAAGATCGCCAGCGGCACGGCTGGGTCCTCCCACGTAAGGCGGTGTGGCCGCTCAGGTTGCCGGGCATCCGGTGGGTGCGGGCCCTGATCGTCAACATCCGCATCCACCGCCAGGCCGACGCCTGGGCCTCGATCGGCATCGGCTTCCAGGGTCCGGCGCCCTACGACCGGTGGGTCGTCTACGCGATCACCAGGGGCTGGTGCTGAGATGAGACACGGATACCAGCCAACTAAGACGGGGTCCCCGAAGCCGCCGACGACCGGCAGCGGCGTCAAGCCGCCCAGGCGCAGCTGGTTCGACCGCCCCATGGCGCCCGATGACAACCGGCCTCCGCGCGGACGCTGGGCTGCCGGCATGTACACGTGCGTCTGCACTGGCTGCGAGCGGGCATTCGCCGGCGACAAGCGGGCCAGCGAATGCGCCGAGTGCGCCTACGCCAGGCCGGAGCCCGTGCCGCGTCCCGAGGTGCCCTCTGACGAATACAAGCGGGGCTACAACCAGGCAGTCCAAGACGCCATCGGCGCGGCCTGGTTCGCCGGACATCAGGACGCAGCGAGCGCGATCGAGGGGCTGCGGAAGCCATGAGCACTGTCGAGAACCCCAAGGCCGCCGCCGGTCGCGCCAAGGTCAACATGGGCGCCATCCCGCCGATCAGCCTCATCTACCTGGCCGGCGCTCACGACTATGGCGCCTGCAAGTACTCGGTCCGGAATTGGGTCGAGAAGCCCATCCGCGCGCGGGATTACGTCGCCCCGATGATGCGTCACCTGACGCAGTGGGCTTCCGGCGAGGACATCGACGACGGCCCAGGTGGCAGCGGACTGCCCCACCTTGCCATGCTGATGGCGACCGCGAGCGTCGTGCTGGATGCCTGGGCCCATGGCACGCTCGAAGACGACAGGCTGAAGACCCCCGAGTTCACCGAGACGATGCGCCGGATCGCCGAGCTCAAGAAGGGTTGGCCGGCGCCGACAGCCGCTTGATCTCCGCGATCACCTCTTCCTCGTCGAGTTCGCCGGCGATCCACCGATCCGTGAGTGCCAGGAACTCGGGCGACGGTACCCCGCCGGCGAGCCGCATATTGCCCAGGGCGTCCCGGGCCGCATCCCGCCGCTTGGCGACCTCGGGGTCCGTGTCGACGACCGGCTCGGGTGGCACGTAATCCCGGTATGCGTCGGCGAGGCGCTTCCAGTCGTCTTCATTCATCTGATATCCCTCACGAATTCCAAATGTGCACCCGTGTGCACCCATGTGCACCGCACATTTTAGGTCAGCTTTCTCGCGATCGCCTCGATCTCATGGTCGCCGCCGACGAGGACGCACGGCAGGTCGAGGATCTCTCGGTGTCGACCGAGCCGCACGTTCTTCGCGAGACGGCTGTGCAGGATGACGGTCACGCCGGACGTGAGCAGACCCGGCAGGACGCCGGTGTCTCGAAGGTTCAAGAAGGCTTCCATGTCGCTGATCACGACAAAATTCATCACTGGCGTCGTCACCACGACCTCCCCGTGCCCGCGATCCGGGTCTCCAGCCGCCGCAGGTCGTCGACGGTGGTCACGGGGATGTGGGCGTCGGGCCAGCTCGGCCAGACCGGGCGCCCGGTCTGGCCGAGGCGGTACCAGCGCGAGACGCAGCGTGCGATTGACCACTCTTCGTCGATCCACAGCACCGGCGACGTCGTGACGAGCGTATGCCCGAGGCGTGGGTGGTCGGCCATGCCGGCGAGTGCCGGCAAGTGAAGGCCCCGGTGCTGGATCGAGTACCACTGATCTAACGGGACGGCTTCGATGTCGGCCGGCGGGCGCCAGCCGGATTCAAGTAGATCGAGATCCGCACAGGCCCGACGGATCTTTTCGGAGAGCGTGCTCATGAGTCGTCTCCGTCTTCGATCTTGGTGGCCCTGATGCGAAAGACGCCCCTTCCGATTTTTTCCGTCTTCACGCGGATGATCGCGGACCCCCGGATCGCGTGGTCGTCGCATGCCGAGTGGATGTAGCCGCCCGGGCCGCCGCTCCGGCGCATCTTCGAGGGGCGGCCGCACCGCTCGCACATGCCCTCGGAGATCTCCTCGGCGGCATCGATCAGGGCGTCGATCCGGCCAACGGGGTCGAGGCCGTGCCAATACTGCCTCAGCCCTCCGAACTTCTCCTTGATCTGGGAGAAGGTGATCGGGTCGACGCCTTCCTGATCGATCAACTCGTTGACCGCTTCGATGATGTCGGACCAGCCCGGGCCGCACGACATCTCACAGTTGAGGCGGTGCGGCCAACGGGCCCTGAGGCGGTCCGACCACGTCTCGTCTAGCGTGATCCCGGCGCCCAAACGCTTCGCACGGACGAGCTCGACTTGGTACGCGAGGCGGCGTTCTGCGGGGCTACGCATGGTGGCTCTCCAACTGCGGACGATCGTCCTGGGATTCGAGGGTGAAGGGGATCGGGGGGATGCCCGGATCGCCCAGGGGCGGGACGCTCGCTGCGCGCTGGGCCTCCGAGATCGCCATGAGAAGGCCGACGTTGCGCGTGAGCCCTTGAGACTCGACAAGGCGGGCGATCCCCCTGACGCGGCGGTAGCTGGCCATTGCCTGGAGCGGGCAGATGAGACCGTTCCATTGAGCGGCGTCGATGTCGTCGGCGATGCGCTCGAACTCGTTCATGACGGCCTCCTCAGTTTCGGGTGGCCATGCGATCACGCACGGCTAGCAGGGTTTCGACGGTCCGGCGAAGGCCGCGCATGCTGCCGGGCTTCCAGCGATCGACGATGAGCCCGACTTCGTCCGGCGCCAGGTCGGGCAGGAATTCCTGAGTGACGCCCCGCGCCTTCCGCAGGTCGGCGAGCATCCCCGCCACGATGCCCGGGACGTGCTCGGCCTGGGGCTCGGGAACGTGCAGGATTCGGAACCGATCACGGAGCGGAGGCGACAGCAGGTCTGGATCGTTGACCGTCCCGATGAAGCTGACCGCGCTCAGATCGACGCCGCATTCGAGATACGGGTCGAAGAAGCGACTGGCGCTGACGGGCTCGGTCATCGTCAGGATGACGTCGGGCATCGACCCGTTGTGCTTGCCCGTAGCTGCCTTCTCTGCCTCGTCCAAAATGATCACGGGGTTCGCGACGCCGCTCAGCAAAATCGTCTGCAACGGCACGCAAGCTCGACCAGTGCTGTACTGGCGGGACGTGCCTTGGAATGCCCCGTCGGCGACCCCGGCGACCGAGTAGACCGTCGAAGGCAGCCCGAGCGCTTCGCAGAACGCCACCGCCGCCGTGGTCTTACCCGTGCCCGGAGGCCCTGCGAGCATGATCGGCGGCAGCTTGATGCCGTCGGCAGACATCGCCGCGTGCATCAGCATCACGTCCAGGGCGTCGTTCATCCAGGGGTAACGCCGTCCGAGCTCGATCGCGACGAGAGCGATATCGCGCTCGGCTCTCTTCAGCGGCAGTTCCTTCCCCGCGATGCCTTCGAACTCGCTGCGGGCGGTGTCCCGACGATCCCGTGCCACCGCCGAGGGCTTCGGCAGGTGATCGAGCGACGGCACCACGACGAGGCCGCGGGGGCGGCCAGCGGCGCCCCAGCGCTCGTCGAGAGAGTCAGCGACGTCGGCGGCCAGGGCATCGTCGAGGACGACCTGCTCGCGACCGGCGTCGCGCTCTTCAATGGCCTTCTTGCGACCGTTTACCCATGCCCGCAGGTCGGTCATGTCCATGGCCATCGAGATGACCTTGGCGTGAACCGACAGCGCAGGGATCACGTGTTCGACGACATGTTCGTAGTGGATGCCCGTCGCCCCACTGATCGCCTGAATCAGCAAGTCGAAATTGACCGGCGTGTTACTGCGTGGGTCGAAGTGCTTGAATGCCAACGCGGTCCGCTCGCGCTTGGCGTTCTCGTCACCGAGAATGGCGCGATAGACGACGCAGCGGTCGCAGATGTTGTCGAGCTTCTCGACGAAGATCGGGTCCCATTCGGGACGACGGCGCTTCGCCGCGGTGTGCAGCCGCACGATGTTGATGCGGCTGGGCGCCGCCGATACGTCTCGCAACGCGGAGGCGACTGACCGCGGATACTTCGCTCGCGAGTGAGCGTCGCGCTGCTGCAAGGTGACCGACCACCAGGCCGCGTCGCTAAGCGGGTCGTTGCCCCGGAACGTGCCGCCGGCAAGCAACTCGATCGTGCTCGGCGTCTTCACTGCCGACGAGTAGAGCGCTGCCTGGACGTCGCCCTTGACGACCTCGGCGGCGTGCGCGGCGACCGCGTTCTCGAAGGCGTTGTCGAGATCGTACTGGAATGGCTTGTCGGACATCAGCGGTCTCGGATCACCTATTAGGGCTCTGTCCGCTGTGTATGAGCCCTAGTAGGTGACATCGCAAGCGATGTCACCTAGCGAGGTAAATGGAATGCTTTAGGAATGCTTCGACTTGAGGGCTCAGCCCTCTTTCGGGACCGGCTTGTAGGCCTTGTCCTTTGGACGCTCGGCTGTCTTGAATGCGTCCGCGAGGTCCTGGAGAACAGCGGCGACGACGTTCGGGTGCAGCTGCCCGCTGTCGATCTGATGCCGCGCGATCTCTCCGATCCGTTCTTGTAGCCGCACGGTCTGGAGGGTCTCGGCTTGGTCTCTCAGGAACGCGAGAATCTCTGCCGGCGGCTGCCAGTCTGGGTCCTTGGCGTTGTCCGCCCAGCGGTGCACGGTCCGCGCGGCCACCCCGAAATGCGCCGCGAGGCGGTACCGCCAGCCGTCACCGAAGACGTCCTGACCCAGGCCGACGAAATCAGATTTGATGGGCTTCAGGACGCTCATGGTGCCACAGTGCGTGAGAGCCAGTTACGGAACCGTCAACCCGCCCTCGGCCTCCCGCTCCGGCGCCGGGGTCTCCGCGAGCCTGGCCTTGATGTCCTCGATCGATACCGGGGCAAACCCCCACACGTCGACGCCAACGT
>NCCO01000052.1:16843-26500 GCA_002279705.1 Allobosea sp. 12-68-7 | reverse complement strand
ATCGAGCTGGTTGTGAGTTGCCGGACGTGCGCCGTGCCGGTGCCCATACAGCTGGATGGCCCCGTGGTGGGACGACGGCCAGTCGAGCATGGCGTAGTGGCACATGACGATCTGGGTGCCGTCAACGGTCTTGAATTGGATGTGGTCCTTCTTCGCCCACGGCAAGGCCAGCGTAGCCGCTGAATCGTGGTTGCCCGGCACCAGGAACTTGGACCCGTTCAGCTGCTGGAAGATGCGCCGCACGGTCCTCGGGTCCCTCGAAATGGCGAAATCCCCGAGGTGGTAGACGATGTCGCCGCGCCCCACGACGGCATTCCACGCGGCGATCATGTGGGCATCCATCTCGTCAGCCGACCCGAACGGGCGGTTGCAGTAGCGGATCACGTTGGCGTGCCCGAAATGCGTGTCAGCCGTGAACCAGACCTTGCCCATGTCGTCCTCCTCGATTCAGGATGAGGCCATGACAAGCAAGGCACCAGAGACGGATGAGCGGCCACCCGTACCTCGGGGTGACAATCCGCAGGGCCTGGCGACCTTCGATCCCATGGAGAACCCCAAGTACAGGAAGCTGGTCCGAGAGATCAGCGATCGCTTCCGGCGGTCGAAGGGGCTGCCGCCTATACCGAGGCAGCCGGGGGAAGACGAAGGGTAGCCGCCGCCAAGCAGAATAAAAACGAATCGCTAGAATCAGACGTGGCCGTCGCCACGGGCGGCCTCACGCTCAGGAGGCGGCGATGACGGAAGAGACGCGGGCGAGGATCGCCCAGGCTACTGATACGCTGAAGGCCTTGGGCCAGGCGGGATATCGCGCCCACATCATCACTTCGCCCCAGGCGGGCGTCCCGCTCGGTGAGGGGCTGTCCGATGTCGCCGTCGACCTGCTCGATCTGGCGACCGGGAATTCGTACGACATCGTCAAGTCGGACGCCCCAGGTGGCTTCGAGCTCTTCGAGGCCGGATTGTTCGAGCTCTATTTCACGGGCGGCGAGGTCTACTTCAGCCCAACTAATGTTGCCCGCGAGCATGCCCAGGTCATCGTCGCCGATCACCGGGTCTCTCCGGAGGTCCTGGCCGAGGCCCAATCGCTGCTCCGGCATTTGCAGAGCACTCGCGACCTGCGGACCCACTACATGATGCAGCCGGTCGTCTCCCTTCGTGAGAGCGCGGCCCGGGACTGGCTGATCGCCGTCGGATACGTCCGCGAGATCAGCTGGCTTGAAGCAAGCGAGACCCAGCACACGCACGTGCTGACCGACAGGGGCGAGGACTACGCCCGTCAGCTGCTGGCGCAAACGTCAGTGGCAGAGCCAGACTCTCTCCGCGATCTCGTCCCCTTCGTCGACGTCCTCAGGGAGTTCGGCCCCGACGTCGCTCGCCGGGAGGCCCGCGTTCCCGGCGAGGTGATCCAGAAGGAGATCGCGGAGATCTTCGCGGAGCGCGGCTATGTCGTCGACGAGGTGCGATCATGAGCATCGGCTACGACAACAATGTGCCGGCCAGCGCGTTCTCGCGGATCGCCGGCGAACGCGAGCTCAATCCCGAATGGGAGCGCCGCATCGATCTCCTCGCCGATGGTGAGGAGGCTGGGTACGACAAGGATGGCGACGCCACGCCGGTCGCGATCGAGAACGTCAAGGCTTGGCTCCGCGAGCGCGATCCCAACCTGGGTGACCTCGGCATTCAGATCCATCGGACGTTCGACGGCGGCTACATGGTCGCCTTCGACGAGCTCGGGCTTCGGCTCGCGGTCTGCTTCGAAGGCGGCGGCTCGACGAACATCTTCGGCTACGTCCTCGATCCGGAGCCCCGCCCATGAACCCGATCTCCATCCGCGACCGTTCCCCCGCCGAGTCCCAGGCCATCCAGCGGCAGTTCAAGGCCGCCCAGATGCGGTCCCTGTTCGCCAGTATCGAGGCGCAGCTGACCGACCCCTGCCTGCTGGAGATGACCCGGCACATGCGGGACACCGTGATGTCGAATCCCGAGTTCGCCCAGGAAGAGGAAGGGCTGTCCCTGGGCGCCCAGGAATGGATCGCCCGCCTTCAGCAGGGGATGCCGCCGCACGACCTCGCGTTCGCCTTCCACATCGCCGGGCTGTCGTGGAAGGCGGGGCAGGAACTCCTGGACGCCGGCCTGGTCGAGAAGGCCTGCAACAGGGACGGCTGCACCACCTATGCGATCACCCCGGCTGGCCGGGCATGGAGGGCGTCATGACGGACGCAAAGACGCTCGACGATGTCCTCTTCGCCTTCCACCGGACGGTCACAGACGTCACGCCGGAGGTCCTCAAGGAATGGACCACCCGGTATCCCGAGTATGCCGACGAGATCCGGGCGCACGCGGTCGAGATCGCCGACATGGAACTGCTGGCCAGCGTCAGGGCACACCCACTGTCCATCGATGCCGACGTCGTCCTGGAATCCATGCAGCAACTCGGCGGCGAGACCCCACGGGTCAGCATCCCGGCGAACCCGCAGCGGGACGACGATCTCCTGCTCTACAGCTATGTCGCCCAGCAGCGCCCTCTCTACGCCGCTCTGGTCTTTCCGAAGGTCGAGAGCACGCCTCAGATGTCGGCTGCCGCGGCGATGGTTGGCGACGACGTCGACGACTATCCGTCCCCGGACATCCAGCCGACTGCCGGCGATGCCAAGGCTGTTCGTGCGATCGCGGTGGCGGTCCATGATCTGTTCAAGAAGCACCAAGCCGAAGATCTTGCCCGCATCGCCGCCCTGGAGGCCGCGCTGATCGAGGTCGTCAAGCCGCAGGTCAAAGCCACCTATGACGACGAAGGCGGCGTTCACTGGCACGCCCCCGGCAACATCATGGCCATCCTCGATCGTCTCGGGCTGGCCCACCGCCTCCAGGGCAACCCGGCCCAGGCCGAGCAGGTGCTGCCATGAGTGCGATCACGGAAATCCCCGAGGGCGTCGAGGTGTCTGCGACCCTCTACCTGATCTCCGACAGCACCGGCATGGAGCTCGATGCCACGGTCCACGGCATCGCCTCGATGGCTGTCCTTGCGGAGCGGATGGATGCCGCCCGCAGCCACATCGCCAAGCTGTCCGACAAGGTCACCGACTGGCGCCTGATGACCCGCGAGGAGATCGCGGACGCCAAGCGTCGCAAGGCAGAAGAGGCCGAAGAGGAGCCCGAGGCCTTCGGGTCCGACGAGGACGAGGGGGACTGGTCGTGAGGTTGCAACTCATCGTCTGCACCGTCGCCATCGCGCTCGTCGCGGTGCTGTCGGTGACACGCCCCGAGGTGCTCCAGCAGCGGATCGACGAGCGGGTCTGGGTCGATTCCGACACCGGTTGCCGTTACTGGCGCCGGACTGGCGGCCCCATCATGCGCTCTGACGGCCTCGCGGATTGCGGGCAGCCCAGGAAGGCGGTGTCGCCATGATGGGCGGTCTCCACCTCGCCGCTGCGGCCATGCTGGTCAACGCGATGCCTCGCTATGAAGAGCGGACCTTCGTCGACGGTCGCCAGGTCATCAGCCGCGTGGAGCCCACTCTTCAATACCAGGGCGGCGATGCGGCTGAGGCGGCTCGCCGGACAGCGGAGAGGGCGGCCCGGGCAGCGGAATGGGAGCGCCTGCGCGCCCATCGTAAGGAGCAAGGCGAGGCCGCCAAGGTGGCCGCTGAGGATAAGCGCCGGCGCAAGAACGCGAGGCGCCTGGGACTGAGGCGGGAAATCGCCGGCGAGGGGAGGGAGTCGTGAACCGAGAACGCTTCCGGGACGCCGTGATGCGCGACCACCGGCTCACATACCTGTATCGGTGCATCGGCTGGCATATCGCTGAGCACGCTAACGATGCCGGGCTGTTCAGCATTGCCAAGTGCGTCTTCGCTGAAGCTGCCGAGTTCAGCCGCCGCCACACGCAACGCGCCATGCAGCGGATGGAAGAGCTCGGATACCTGGTTCGATGCAGCGAGCCTGGCAGCATTTCGGATATCGTCGAGTACCGGATCGAGGTACCAGCGCCGCCGCCTCCGAGGGTATTTCACATAGGAGCGAAGAGAACTGGGAAGGCACCCGCGCAGGTGCCGCGCTCGCAGAGACCCGCTCCAGCGCCAAAGGTGCCGCGTGTGGCCAGGCAGCGGGCTCCCGGGCCGAGAGATCTGATCCGACCGATCTACAGGGTCGCCTGAGGGTTCCCAGCCCCAAAGTCGTCCGAGACTCGTCCGAGCGCCCAGGGTGACCAGGGCGCTCTTTTTGTGACCGGGCCGCCAGACTGATTAGTTTCAAGGGTTTAGGCCGCTGGGCTAAGTCGCAGAATCAAGCCGAAAAGGCCCCGACCTTCGGTTTACAAAACCGCTGCACTACCGCTGTGCTACGCCGGCGTCGACCACCCCGGATGAGGCGGGGAGGTCGCGCTAGCGGTTAGCAGCCGCGGCGCCGCGGGGCAAGGTCGCCGATCGGCGGAGGACCAACGGACAAGGGCCCCGCCTTGGAAGGCGGGGCCCTGTTTCGGCGCGATTCGAGGCTGTCTCAGTTCTCGTGCGTGGTGATGTCGCGGTCCTTGGTCTCTGGCACGAAGAGCATGCCGATGACGAAGGTCATGAGCGCGATCACAATGGGGTACCAGAGGCCGTAGTAGATGTCGCCGGTGCCGGCCACCATGGCGAAGGAGGTGGCGGGCAGCAGGCCGCCGAACCAGCCATTGCCGATATGGTAGGGCAGCGACATGCCGGTATAGCGGATGCGGGTCGGGAAGAGCTCGACCAGGGCCGCCGCGATCGGCCCGTAGACCATCGTTACGTAGATGACGAGGACCGTCAGGATCGCGATGACGGTCAGCGACTGGCCGTTGGTCAGGGCGCTGAAGAAGCCGACCTTGACGATTCGGGCGTCGCCCGGGGCCGGGTACCCGGCGGCGACGGCTTCCTTCGCGAGATTGGCCGCGAAGGAGGCGTCGATGGCGAGGTCCTTGCCGTTGACGGTGACCCTGGCCGGCGTGCCGGCGGGCGCCGGCGCCTGGGTGTAGACGATGGCCTGGGTGGCCAGCGTGCGGCGGGCGATGTCGCAGGGCGCGGTGAAGGTGCGGATGCCGACCGGATCGAAGACCGAGCCGCAGGTGGCGGGATCGGCGACAACCTGGACCTTGACGTTCTCATGCGCCGCGGCGAGGCCCGGATTGGCGGCCTTGGTCAGGGCGCCGAACAGGGGGAAATAGGTCAGCGCCGCGATCAGGCAGCCGGCCAGGATGACCGGCTTGCGGCCGATCCGGTCCGACAGCGAACCGAAGAAGATGAAGCCGCCAGTGCCGACGATCAGCGACCAGGCGATCAGCACGTTGGCCGAGTAGAGATCGACCTTCAGGATGCTCTGGATGAAGAACAGGGCGTAGAACTGGCCGCTGTACCAGACGACCGCCTGGCCGGCGGTGAGGCCGAAGAGCGCGATCAGCGCGATGCGGGCGTTCTTCCACTGGCCGAAGGCCTCGGAGAGCGGTGCCTTGGAGCCCGTGCCCTCTTCCTTCATCTTCTTGAAGGCGGGGGATTCCTGCATCTGCATGCGGATCCAGACCGAGATGGCGAGCAGGAAGATCGAGAGCAGGAACGGAATGCGCCAACCCCAGGCGGCGAACTCGGCTTCGCCCATGTTGACGCGGATGGTCAGGATCACCAGCAGCGACAGCAACAGGCCGAGCGTCGCGGTGGTCTGGATCCAGGAGGTGTAGAAGCCGCGACGGCCGGGAGGCGCATGTTCGGCGACATAGACCGCCGCGCCGCCATACTCACCGCCCAGCGCCAGGCCCTGAAGCATGCGCAGCGCGATCAGGATGACCGGAGCCGCCCAGCCGATCGTGGCGTAGCTCGGCAGCAGGCCGACCAGGAAGGTCGAGGCGCCCATGATCACGATGGTGACGAGGAAGGTGTATTTGCGACCGATCAGGTCACCCAGGCGACCGAAGAACAGCGCGCCGAAGGGGCGGACGAGGAAGCCGGCGGCGAAGGCGAGCAGCGCGAAGATGGCGCGGGTGTTGGGATCGAAGGCCGAGAAGAAATGGGCGCCGATCATCACGGCGAGCGAACCGTAGAGGTAGAAGTCATACCATTCGAAGACGGTGCCGAGCGACGATGCGAGAATGACGCGCTTCTCTTCCTTCGTCATGGGGCGTGGCGCGCTCTTCGCCCCCGATACGTTCGCTGCCATGCTCATGGCGAGTACTCCCCTGCGATGACCCCGGCAGCGGGACGATCCGCGCTGCCCGTTTGCCCACCGTCCTTGTTCGACGTGATTGCGGCGGAGGCGGAGGCGAAACCCGATTCCGCACCTCCGTCGGCGACAGGAATGCGCGCGGAAAATTTCAAGTTCAATCAAGCACTTGGTCTTGCATACTTGGTTGTACGACGATGGTCTCAGATGGAACGAGCCCGCGAATCCGCTTCCCAGCCGGGCGTGAGCGCCTATAGTCGGCGATGGAGGCCTGAGGATGCGGAGAAGGAGGAGCGCCGTGATGCGCGCCACGACGATCTGTCTCGGCCTGATGATGACGGGCCTTTGCCTGCCGGGTGGGTGGACTGCGGCTCAGGCCGCGGGACCGGCGTCCCGATCCCTCGCGACCGCCGCTCCGACCGGCGAACGGGGTGCGGCGGTTCACCAGCGCCTGAAGCGGGACCGCTGGGTCCGCACCGATGCCGGACGTTTCCGCGATGGTCATGGCCGCCGCTACGGACGCGGCCCGCTGGCCGCCGTGGGCTATCCGGGCGCCTGGAGCGGCCCGGCCGGCGGCACCTCCTCCCACGCGCTCGATGCCGAGCGTCCGGTGGATCGCCAGTCCTTCGAGCACATGCCGGTGCGGATGGGCATCGCGCGCGCGCCGACGCCGGAGCCGACGCTGTACCGCCTCGAGGGGCGGCCCGACCGCCCGGCGACCCGCGTGATCCGGATCAACGATCCCGAGCCGCGGCAGGGCCGGCGCAGCCGCTTCGCCCATGCCGAGACGGGCGCGCTGCTGCTGATCGTGCCCGGTCGCTGAAGCCGGGCGGGCTCAGCGGCGCCGGCTGGCTGCGTAAAGCGCGATCGCGGTGGCGTTGGAGACGTTGAGGCTGGTGATCGCGCCCGGCACCTCCAGTCGCGCGACCTGATCGCAGAGCTCGCGCGAGCGCTGGCGCAGGCCTTTGCCCTCGGCGCCCATCACCATGACCAGCGGGCGCGTCAGGGTCACGTCCTCGAAGGCGATCTCGCCATCCGAATCGAAGCCGATGCGCTGGAAGCCGCGCTTGCCCAGTTCGGCGAGCGCGTCGCCGAGATTGCGCACGGCGATCAGCGGAACATGCTCGAGTGCCCCCGAGGCCGACTTGGCCAGCACGCCGGTCGCGGCCGGTGAGTGGCGGATGGTGACGATCACGGCCGCGGCCCCGAACGCGGCGGCCGAGCGCAGGATGGCGCCGACATTGTGCGGATCGGTGATCTGGTCGAGCGCCAGCACGATCGCGTCGTCGGGTAGGCTGTCGAGATCAAGCGAGGGCAGGGGATCGCAGACGAGATAGAGCCCCTGATGCACCGAATCGGGCGTCAGCAGCCGGTCGATCTCGGACGGGCGCACGATCTCGGGTTCGAGCGGCAGATCGCCGATCTCCTCCTGCAGGCGCTTGATGCCATTCTCCGTCGCGAGCAGCCGACGATGGCGCCGCTGAGGATTGCGCAGGGCCTCGATCACCGGGTGCACGCCGTAGAGCACGGCCTCGTCGATGTCGCCGGGGCGGTGGTGCAGGGTGCCGTCGGCGCGCCGCGGACTGGTCTGGCGCGGGCCGTCCCCGCGCGCACCCTCGCGGCGCGGCCGGTCGCGGTCCGGCCGATCGCGATCCGATTTGGGGCGGAACGGTGTTGGCATGGGGGGCTCCTGCGGTGCTGGCGCATGCCCTGACATGACATCCGCGGCTTGACCAGCATGGAAATGGCCGGGCGCTTCACCATGCCGGTGCGGCCGGCGGCTTTTTGGCGTTGACAGGGGGCGGCCCGGTCACCATAAGTCCGGCCGCGCCTGTCGCCGTCACACCAGTGACACGAGAGAGACGCCCGCGGCCCAGCCGCAGGCGGCGCAGGCGGGGGAATGTCCCGAGCGGCAAAGGGGGCGGACTGTAAATCCGCTGGCTATGCCTTCGCAGGTTCGAGTCCTGCTTCCCCCACCACCTTTCTCCAAGCCGCCTTTGCCGGGCCGCACCGCCGAGCCTCAGCCCGGCTCGACCTCAGATCATGGGGCACACCAGCGGGCCCCGCGTTGTGCGAGCGCCACTACGGGCGCGCCTTCAGCCTGCACGGGTCGTCCCTGCGGCGGAGCAGAGGTGATTGCCCTCGCGCGCAAACCATGTCCTACTTCCCAAAAGGCCGGGCCGGCACAGCGCCAGCATCAGAGCGGAGCGAGGGGGATGGTGACCAGCAACGTCAAGAACAGGCTGCGGCTCTCGCCCCTGTCCACCGGGGCCGCTCTGGTCCTCGCCGCGGGGCTCGGCGGGTGCCTCTCGGGCGCAGACGAGCCGCGGGCGCCGCAGGCGCAGGTCGTCGCCTCGGTCGCGGCGCCGAGCACGATCAACGTCGACACCGTGATCGGGCGCTGGGGCATCGCCTCCTTCCACAACGAGAAGGATCGCCAGCGCACGGAGGGGCAGGCCAAGGCGGCCTGCAACCAGCCCTATGTCATCAGCAAGGGGCCGCGCGACGGCGTGATGATGCATGTCGCCGATGACGCCAAGCTCTACGAGCTCAAGCTCAAGGGCGGTCCCGGCGGGCGCAATTTCCTCGGTTTCGAGGCGCCGCCCGGCGATCTCCAGGACCGCGAAATCCTGTCTGCGAGCGACTCGATGCTGGTGATGCGCTTCGTCGATCCCGATGCCCATCGCCGCTACGGCACTTTCATCTATGTGCGCTGCCGCTGACGGGAGGAGGCCGCTCATGACGACATCGACGACGTTTTCGCTCCGCCTTCTGCGCGGCGCCGCAGGGCTGGCGGCCTTGTTCGCGCTGTCGCAGCCGGGCCTCGCCCAGCCGCGGCCGCCCGCCGCGGTCCAGCAGACGATGGATATCGGCGACGAGCCGGGCCGGGTCTCGACCGAGGAGGTCAGCATCACGGAAGGGCCCTTCGCCCGCCAGATGGTGCTGTTCCGCTCGAACGAGGCGCCCGGTACCGTGATCATCCATTCGGCCGAGCGCTTCCTCTATGTCGTCCAGGGCAATGGCCGGGCGCTGCGATACGGCATCGGTGTCGGCCGCGAGGGCTTCCAGTGGTCGGGCCTGGTGCAGGTCAGCCGCAAGGCGGAATGGCCGGACTGGCGGCCGCCGCCGGAGATGCTGCAGCGCCAGCCCTATCTGCCGCGCTTCATGGCGGGCGGCCCTGGCAATCCGATGGGCGCACGGGCGCTCTATCTCGGATCGACGGTGTTCCGCATCCACGGCACCAACCAGCCCGAGACGATCGGTGAGGCGATTTCCTCCGGCTGCTTCCGCCTCGCCAATGGCGACATCGCGGATCTCTACGAGCGGGTGCCGCTCGGGACCAAGGTGATCATCCGTCATCAGGCGACGCTGTAGCGCGCGGGCGCGCCGAGACCACAGGCCAGGGGGAACGTCATGTCGCAGGTCTCATTGCTTCGCCGGTTCACGCTGGGTCTGCTCGCCGCGGTCGCGTCCGCCGCGGCGCTCGCGCTGC
>NCCO01000052.1:0-16796 GCA_002279705.1 Allobosea sp. 12-68-7 | reverse complement strand
GGGCTGAACGGCTTCTCCGCCAAGGACGCGCAGGGGGCGTGGTCGGGCTTCGACGTGGATTTCTGCCGGGCGCTGGCGGCTGCGGTGCTGGGCGATCCGCAGAAGGTCAGCTTCACACCGCTTTCGGCGAGCGAGCGCTTCGACGCGCTCAAGGCGGCGAAGGTCGACCTGCTCTCGCGCAACTCGACCTGGACGCTCGGGCGGGAGGCGGAACTCGGCCTCGCCTTCGCCGGCATCACCTACCATGACGGCCAGGGCTTTCTGGCGAAGCGGGCACTCGGCGTCGACGGGGCGCTGGCGCTCGACAAGGCGAAGATCTGCGTCGAGACGGGCACGACCTCGCAGGCCAACCTCGCCGATTTCTTCCGTGCGAACTCGCTGACCTATGAGGAAAAGCCCTTCGGCAGCGCCGCCGAGGCCTTCAAGGCCTTCGAGGTCGGGCAGTGCGACGTCCTCACCCGCGACCAGTCGGCGCTCTATGGCGAGAGGCTCAGGCTGGCCAAACCCGGAGAGGCGATCGTCCTGCCGGACGTGATCTCGAAGGAGCCGCTCGGCCCGGTCGTGCGCAGCGATGATTTCGCCTGGTTCACCGTGGTCAAATGGGTGAATTTCGCCCTGATCAACGCCGAGGAACTGGGCATTGCCTCCACCACCATGACGGCCGCGCTGGCGTCGCAGAAGCCCGATGTGCGCCGCTTCACCGGTGCCGAGGGCGGGTTCGGCAAGGCGCTGGGGCTCGATCCGGACTGGGCGGTCAAGGCCGTGCGGGCGGGCGGCAACTATGCCGAGATCTACGAGCGCAATCTCGGGACCGGCTCCAAGCTCGCCATCCCGCGCGGGCTGAACCAGCTCTGGAGCATGGGCGGCGTGCTCTATGCGCCGCCGCTGCGCTGAAGCCATGCCCGCGCCTCGTGGCGCCGAAGCGCTGCGGTTTGCCACCGATGGGAGAAGCTGAATGACGATGGTGGCGCTGTTCGGTGCCGGCGGCAAGATGGGGATGCGGCTGGGCCGCAATCTCGCCGCATCGCGTTTCACCATGCGGCCGGTCGAGGTCAGCCCGGCCGGGCAGGAGCGGGTGCGCGCCGCCTTCGGGCTCGACTGCGTGTCGGCGGAGGCTGCGGTCGCGGGCGCTGCCGTGGTCGTGCTGGCGGTGCCCGATACGCATGTCGGCGCGGTCGCGCGCTCGCTGCTGCCACTGCTCGCGTCGGGCACGATCGTGGTGATCCTCGACGCCGCCGCCCCCCATGCGGGCCATCTGCCGGAGCGGACCGACATCACCTATTTCGTCACCCATCCCTGCCATCCGCCGATCTTCAACGACGAGACCGACCCGGCCGCCAAGGCCGACCATTTCGGCGGCATCGCGGCCAAGCAGCACATCGTCAACGCGCTGATGCAGGGGCCTGAAGAGCATTACGCGCTCGGCGAGGAGGTCGCGCGGGCGATCTGGGCGCCGGTGATGCATTCGCACCGCGTCACGGTCGAGCAGATGGCGATCCTGGAGCCCGGCCTGTCCGAGACCGTCTGCGCCACGCTGCTCGATGCGATGCGCGAGGCGATGGAGGAGGCGATCGCCCGCGGCGTTCCGCGCGAGGCGGCGCGTGACTTCCTGCTCGGCCATATGAACATCCTCGCCGCCGTCACTTTCGAGCAGGTGCAGGGCGTGTTCTCGGACGCCTGCAACAAGGCGATCGTCTTCGGCAAGCACACGATCCTGAAGCCGGACTGGAAGCGGCTGTTCGAGCCGGAGGAGATCGCGGCGAGCGTGCGCCGCATCACCTGACGGATGATCCGTCGTGCACCCCTTGACCTTCCCATGATGGGAAGCCCCATCTCAGGCTCTGATCCGACAGCCAGAGCCTGAGTTCATGACCCTGACCGATCTCCGCAAGCCGGACGGCGCGACGACGCTCGCGATCGCCGTCGACGGGTTGAGCTGCGCGTCCTGCGTCGGGCGCGTCGAGAAGGCGATCCTGGCCGTGCCGGGCGTCCGCGAGGCCTCGGTCAATCTGGCGACGCGGCGGGCGAGCGTCGGGCTCGACGCGAATGCCGGCGCGGCGCCCGTCCTGGCTGCGATCCGCGCGGCCGGCTATACGCCGCAGGAGGACGAGACCGATTTTTCCGTCGAGGGGATGAGCTGCGCTGCTTGCGTCGGGCGGGTCGAGCGCGCGCTGCTGTCCGTGCCGGGCGTGCAGGAGGCCAGCGTCAACCTCGCGACGGGCCGCGCCCATGCACGCCATGTCGGCGGCGTGGTCACGGTGGCGGCGATCGCGGCGGCGCTGGTGCAAGCCGGCTATCCGGCCGAGCCTATTGGGGAGGCCGGCGTCCAGGCCGATCGCGACAGCGCGCGGCGCGCGGCCGAACTGGCGGGCCTGCGCCGCGACCTCACCCTGGCCGCACTGGCGACACTGCCGATCGTCGTGATCGAGATGGGCTCGCATCTTTCCGGCACGCTGCATCACACGCTGGCCGAGAGCTTCGGTACGGGTAATCTGCGCATCCTGTCCTTCATCCTGGCGAGCCTGGTGCAGTTCGGGCCGGGGCTGCAGTTCTACCGGAAGGGTGGGCCGGCGCTGCTGCGCGGGGCACCCGACATGAACTCGCTCGTCATGCTGGGCACGACGACGGCCTATCTCTATTCGGTGGTCTCGACCTTCGCGCCCGCCCTGCTGCCGGCCGGGCTCGACCACACCTATTTCGAGGCCGGCGCGGTCATCGTCACGCTGATCCTGTTCGGCCGCTATGCCGAGGCCCGCGCCAAGGGCCAGACCGGGGATGCGATCCGCCGGCTTCTGAAGCTGCAGGCCAAGACCGCTCTGGTGCTGCGCGAGGGCCGCGAGCAGGAATTGCCGGTCGCGCAGGTGCGGCCCGGCGACATCGTGCTGGTGCGCCCCGGCGAGCGGCTGCCGGTCGATGGCGAGGTGGTGGAGGGGGCCTCCTTCGTCGACGAATCCATGCTGACCGGGGAGCCGATTCCGGTGGAGAAGGCGGTCGGTTCGACCGTGATCGGCGGCACGGTCAATGGAACCGGCGCCTTCCGTTTCCGCGCGACGCGCATCGGCGCGGATACGCTGCTGGCGGGAATCGTGCGGACGATGGAGGCGGCGCAGGCCTCGAAGCTGCCGATCCAGGCGCTGGTCGACAAGGTGACGATGTGGTTCGTGCCGGCCGTCATGGCCGCTGCGCTCTTGACCTTCGGGGTCTGGCTGATCTTCGGGCCGAGCCCGGCTCTGTCGCTGGCGATCGTCAATGCGGTCGCGGTGCTGATCATCGCCTGTCCCTGCGCGATGGGGCTGGCGACGCCGACCTCGATCATGGTCGGCACCGGCAAGGCGGCGCAGATGGGCGTGCTGTTCCGGCGCGGCGAGGCACTGCAGGCCCTGCGCGACGTGACGGTCGTCGCGCTCGACAAGACCGGCACGATCACGCGTGGTAAGCCCGAGCTGACCGATGTCGAGGTCACCCAGGGCTTCGCGCGTGACGAGGTCCTGCGGTTGGTCGCAGCGGTGGAGACGCGCTCGGAGCACCCGATCGCGCAGGCAATCGTCGCGGCGGCCCGCCAGGGCGGTCTCGTGCTCGCCGAGCCCGCGGCCTTCGCAGCCGAGCCCGGCTATGGCGTCACGGCCACCGTCGAGGGGCGGGCGCTGCTGGTCGGGGCCGACCGGCTGCTGGCCCGGGTGGGCATCGACTTGTCTCCGTTCGCCGCCACGGCGGCGCGGCTTGGCGGGGAGGGCAAGTCGCCGCTCTATGCCGCGGTCGACGGGCGGCTCGCCGCCATCCTCGCTGTCTCCGACCCGGTCAAGAGGACCAGCCGCGAGGCGCTCGAGGCGCTGCGGGCGCAGGGACTGCGGATCGTGATGATCACCGGCGACAACCGGCGCACCGCCGAGGCGATCGCGCGCGGCCTGCCGGTCGACGAGGTCGTGGCCGAGGTGCTGCCGGCCGGCAAGGTCGCGGTGATCGAGCGGCTGCAGGCAGGGGGCGCCCGCGTCGCCTTCGTGGGCGACGGGATCAACGATGCGCCGGCGCTGGCGAAGGCCGATGTCGGGCTCGCCATCGGGACCGGCACGGACATCGCGATCGAAAGCGCCGATGTCGTGCTGATGTCGGGCGATCTGTGCAATGTGGCGAATGCGGTGGCGCTGTCGCGGGCGACGCTGCGCAACATCGCCGAGAACCTGTTCTGGGCCTTCGGCTACAATGCGGTGCTGATCCCGGTCGCGGCCGGGGTGCTCTACCCGGCCTTCGGCATCCTGATGTCGCCGATGGTGGCGGGGCTCGCCATGGCGCTCTCCAGCGTCAGCGTCGTCGCCAATGCGCTGCGGCTGCGCGGTTTCCGGCCGCCGCTCGCGGCGCATGGCCGGGCTGCGGCCGCGGCCTGAGCGGGGCCGAGAAAGCCCTTGAACCTCTCATGGCTACAGCAACGAGGGTCCGGGCGGTTCGCGATTCATGGCGCCCAGTGCCCCAAGTCCCAACCCGATTCCGATCGGCGGCGGTCGGGGAGGCGCTCGGCGTGGAGGTTACCGCCGGGATGCTGCCCGCCGACACGGCGAAGGCCGTGGCCGGGCTTGCTCGTCGCGGCCGCGTCGCCATGGTCGGCGACGGCATCAACGATGCGCCGGCGCTGGCCAGCGCGCAGGTCGGCATCGCCATGGGCTCGGGCACGCGCGTCGCGATCGAGGCGGCCGATGCGGCGCTGCTGCGTGACCGCGTCGGCGACGTGCCGGCGCTGATCGGGCTGGCGCGGGCGACGATGGCCAATATCCGCCAGAACATCGCGCTGGCGCTTGGCCTGAAGGCGCTGTTCCTCGTCACCACCATCATCGGCGCGACGGGCCTGTGGGTCGCGCTCCTCGCCGATACCGGCGGGACCGTTCTGGTCACGCTCAACGCGCTGCGGCTGCTCGGCTATTTCCGCGGGGAGGCGGCCGTGACACCCGGTGCGACGCCGCAAACGGCGCGGCCCGTGCTCGGAACGGGTTGACTTCTGGCCGCCGCTGGGGAATTTCGAGGGCAGCGCGGGTGTAGCTCAATGGTAGAGCAGCAGCCTTCCAAGCTGAATACCCGGGTTCGATTCCCGGTACCCGCTCCAGCTGTCCTCCATTGTCCGCCCGATGCCGCTGCTGCAATGCGCAAGCCTTGCCGCATCGCGTCGCCATGCTAGGCTCCGCGCCGGCAAGAGGAGCGTGACGGGCTTGATCCGGGGTTGTCTGGCCGTGCTGGGCCTGATCGGTTTCGGGGTCGAGGCCCCGGCGCGCGACCTCGTCGGAAAGTTCGGCTATCTTGGCGAGTGGGACGTGACGGCGACGCTCGCCGAGGAGCGGGTGGGGCGGTCGGGCGCAGCCTCCCTGTCGGGCCCGCTGCTGATGAAGCACAACGCCGTCTGCGGGCCGGGCGAGACGCCGCAGAAGAGCGGCCAGATCCGCCTGACCCTGCGCGGCCAGCGCTACAGCGCCGAGATGACGCTGGCGGGCGCCTCCTGCCGCTTCTCCGGCACGATCTCGCAGGAGCGCCACAGCTTCGTCGCCTGCGGCGGCGAGCAGCCCATTCCGCTGCGCCTGTGGTTCCGGGAGGCCGTTTCTAGGGCTCCCTGACGACCCGGAAGCCGTTGGTGAAGAAGCGCACATCGGCCTCGTATTTGAAGCGGGCGGCCGAGCGCAGATAGCGCGGATCGTTGTTGAAGGAACCGCCGCGCAGCACGCGCTCGCGGCAGCCCGGCGCGGTGAAGGCGCTGCCGTCGCGCGGGGTGGCGCGGTAGCTGTCGCTCCAGCAATCGGCGACCCATTCGGCCGCGTTGCCGGCCATGTCGTAGAGCCCGAAGCCGTTGGGCGGGAACAGCCCGGTCTCGACCGCCTGCCGGCGCGTCGGTTCGTTGCAGCCGACGCAGTTGGCGCGCTCCTTCACCAGCGTCGCGCCCCAGGGATAGGTCGTGGTCGTGCCGCCGCGCGCGGCATATTCCCACTCCGCCTCGCTCGGCAGGCGGTAGCGTTTGCCGGTGCGGGTCGAGAGCCAGGCGAGATAGGCGTTGGCGTCGTTCCAGTGGATGTCCGTCACCGGGCGCTTGCCGCGGCCCAGCCCACGGTCGTTGGGGCGGTGGCTGCAGCCGCCCTGGTCGACGCAGGCGTCCCATTCGTCGAAGGTGACCTCGCGCACGCCCATATGGAAGCCGTCGCGGATCGTCACCGTGTGGACCGGCTTCTCGAACTCGTAGAGCTCGTTGGCGCCCATCTCGAAGCTGCCGGGGCGGATCGCCACGAGCTCGGGGCAGTCGTCGCAGTCGCGCAGCGTGCGGGCCGTGGGTGCGGCCGGCGGCGGGACAGGGGCGCGCGGCGGCTCGCGCACCGAGGCGGTCGGCGGCGCCGGCTGGGGCGCCGGCGCGGGAGGCGTGGCGGCGGCGTTCTGCCGCGCCGCGAACTGCTGCTCGCGGGTGCGGGCGAGCGCGGCGAAGCGACCATCCGGATAGGCGTTGAGATAGGCGCGGTACTCGGCCGGGTTCTCGCTGGAGCGGATCGATTCCCAGAAGGAGAGCTCATAGGCGTCCTGCCGGGCCGCGGGGGATTCCGGCGGCGGCAGCGGGATGACGGCGCGGTTGGTCTGGGCGATCTGCGCCGGGCGGGCCACCGGTGTGACGATGAGGCCGGCCGGCGGCTCGGAGGAGGTCCAGATCTGCTGGGCGCGGCGGGTCTGCCGGGCGACGGCGTCGCGGGTGCGGGCGAGCGCGGCCTGCATGTCGAGGCCGGGCGTGCGGATCGCCTTGACCCACTCGTCCACGGCGGGGTTGCCACGATCGGCCTGGGTGCGGCCCGGCGCCGTGGTGAACATCACGCTGATCGCCTCCATCCGGTCGGTGGCGAGCAGGCCCTTGGACGGGCCGGCGAGATCGGCCTGCCAGGGATTGTCGCGGCTGGCATCGAGGACGACGAGGGCGCTGGCCGGCCGCGCCACGATCAGCGCGTCGAGCAGCAGGTCGAGATCGATCGCCGCGCGGCCGATCTCGGCCGGGGAGCGCAGCCGCATATCGACCGGAACGAGGAAGTTGCGTCCGCGCTGCTGCACCGCATGGCCGGAATAGAACACCACCGCCTGGGCGCCGTGGCGCAGCCTCGCAGAGAAGGCGGCGATCGCGTCCTGCAGCGCGGGGCCGCTGGCGTCCTCGGCGGTGACGACGTCGAAGCCGCCCTCGCGCAGCGCCTGGGCCACGGTGCGGGCATCGGCGGTGGCGCCGGCCAGGGGTGAAAGCGGGTAAGCGCCATTGCCGATGACGAGGCCGACGCGCGCGGCCTCCGGCTCGCCCGACTGGGCCAAGCCCGGCGCGGCCGATAACAGCGAGACGCAGACCGCCAGAGCCAGGCCGCGCAACCAGGACATGCCGTTCCTCATTTCCCTCCCAGATCCTCCCAACCGCATCGCGCCGCCTCAGCGCACATAGACCGTGATCTTGCGCGACATCACGGGAGGATCATGCGGGACGTGGTTATGGTCTCCCAGCAGGAGCTGCAAGGTGTGGCGGCCCTTGGGCAGCGTCACCACCACTTCGCTCTGGCCGTTGCCGAGATGGATGTTGTTGTAGTCGGCGGGAATGGGCTGGTCGGGCGGACCGGGGTCCGTGTTGATCAAGAGATGGTGATGGCCGGTGTTGGACCATTCCGTGCCCGCGGGGGCGAGGCCCATCGCCTTGAGCCCCATCCGGACCGTGAAGCGCTCGGGCACCCGCAGCCCGTCCAGGGGATAGTGGAAATAGACCTCCGCCCCCTTGGGCGCGGGCTGCCGGCCCGGGGCCGACTGCGCGAGGGCGGGGTTTGCGCCAGCGGCCAGCGCCACCAGCGGCATGGCTGCGGCCAGCAGGGCGGCGAGGCTCAGGCGGGATCGGCGACAGGGGGTCATCGCCGCTTCTCCGGGCGTTTCCCGCCGGGCGCCACCGTCACCCGGATGCGCTCCGACAGGATCGGCGGATCATGCGGCACATGGTTCTCGTCGGTAAAGATCAGCTGCAGCGTGTGTTCGCCGCGGGGCAGGGTGATGCGTCGCTCGGTCTGTCCGCCGCCGAGATGGATGTGGTTGAGATCGGCGGGGATCGCCTCGTCGAGCGGTGGCGTCGGCGCGTTGATGATCAGGTGGTGGTGCCCGGTGTTGGGCTTGGCGACGCCGGCGGGCGCGACGCCCATGTTGCGCAGCCCGAAGCGGACGGTGCTGCTGGGGAAGATCACGTCGCCGTCGCGCGGGTAGATGAAATAGACGGCCGCGTCCGGCGGCGCGGGCGTCAAGGCGGGCCTGCCGTCCGGGCGGGTTGCCGGCTGCGCCGCCGAGGCCAACTGCTCGCCCTCGACGACGCGCACCCGGATGCGCGGCGACATCAGCGGGGGATCATGCGGGACATGGTCGTGGTCCCCCAGCAGCAGTTGCAGCGTATGCTCGCCCGGCGGCAGCGTGATCTCGGCCTCGGTCTGCCCGCGCCCGAAATGGACATGGTTGAAGTCGCTCGGAATCTCATGGTCGAGCGGCGGCAGCGCGGTGTTGATCAGCAGGTGGTGATGGCCGCCGTTGGGATGCTTGGTGCCGGCTGGCGACAGCGCCACACCCTCCGCGCCGAAGCGGATGATCGAGCGGGTCGGGATCGTCGCCCCATCGACCAGGTCGACGAAGAAGACCCGGGCGCCGGGCGCCGCAGCGACACGCGCCTGCTCCTGCGGCTCCTCGCCGACCTCGACGGTGATGCGGCGCGACATTACCGGAGGGTCATGGGGCACGTGATCGTGATCGGCGAAGAGCAACTGCAGCGTATGGCGGCCCGCCGGCAGCACGACCTCGATCTCGGTCTGGCCGCTGCCGAGATGGAGGTGGTTGAAATCGCTCGGGATCGGCTGGTCGAGCGGCGGCAGCTCGGTGTCGATCAGGATGTGGTGGTGGCCGGCATTGGGTTGCGGCAGGCCGGCGGGGGCGACCTCCATGCCCGAAAGCGCGAATCGGACCACGAATTTGCCCGGCAGGCGCGCGCCATCGGCGATATCGACGAAATCGAGCCGGGCATCGGCGGGGGCCTTGCTCCGCGGCCGGGCCGCCTCCTGGGCGGAAGCCGGGGGCACGAATGCCGTCGCGACGACGGCCAGCGTCAGGAGCACCGACATGACGCCGAGCCGAACCCTGTGCACCGGCCCTGTTCTCCCTTGCGCGCCCCAGCGCTTGAAAAGCTACCAGCGGCCGCCTCACCCGGCAAGCCAAATAGCCTTTTCCTCAAAGGTTTGCGTGTCATTGATCATGGCGTGGCACGGTGTCGCCGTCTGGATTTCCGGCGGCCGCTCCGCTAGGTTGCATCGAGGAAGGACCTCATGATCCCGATCGCCCGGCTGCCTCTGCTGATGGGTCTCGCATTGCTGCTGCTGGTGCTGCCAGCGGCGGCGACGGAGCGCCGCGTCGCGCTGGTGATCGGCAATTCGAGCTATGCCAACGCGCCCGTCCTGCCCAACACGGTGAACGATGCGCGCGACATGGTGGCCGCGCTGCGCAAGGTCGGCTTCGAGGTGGTGGACGGCGTCGATCTCGACAAGCGCGGCATGGACCAGGCGGTGACCCGGTTCGCGCGCCTGGCGCAGGATGCCGATGCCGCAATGTTCTACTATGCCGGGCATGGACTGCAGTTCAACGGCGAGAACTATCTCGTGCCGGTGGAGGCGCGTGTCGAGGACGAGATCGGTGTCCAGTACGAGACGACGCGGCTCAACGACGTGGTGACGGCGCTGAACTTCTCGCGCGGCGTCAAGATCATGGTGCTCGATGCCTGCCGCAACAATCCGTTCGTGACCCAGCTCGCCAAGCGTCAGGGCACGCGCAGCTTCGCCGTCGGCACCGGGCTTGCCCCCGTCGCGCGGGCGCAGGGCATGGTGATCGCCTATGCCACGCAGGCCAACGACGTCGCCGCCGACGGAGCCGGTCGCAACAGCCCCTTCACCGCCGCGCTGGTGCGCGAGATCGACCAGCCGGGCGTCGAGGTCGCGACCCTGTTCCGGCGCGTCCAGAAGAGCGTCTACGAGGCCACCAACGGCCGCCAGACCCCGGAGCTGTCGCTGTCGCTGCTCGGCGATTTCTACCTGAACCGCTCCGAGACCGACAGCGACGTCTGGGGGCGGATCCGGACGAGCGAGGACCCGGCGGTCTATCACGACTTCATCCGCCGCTATCCGACCAGCTTCTTCACCATCGACGCCCGCACGCGGCTCGACCTGCTCGAGCGCCGCGCCGACGAGACGCGGGAGCGTGACCAGCTCGCCCGCGACTTCGCGGCGCGCGAGCGCGCCCTGCTGGAGCGTGTCGAGCGGGCCGAGCGGGTTCGCCAGCAGGCGGCGACCGACCTCGCCAAGCGCCAGACCGAGGCCTCGCTGACGATCGCCCCGCCGCCCGGCGCCGCGGCGCGGACACCGCCGGCGCCCTCCTCGGGCACGGTGCGGCCGGTCGCGATCCCGCCGGCGCGCGAACAGGCCGAGCGCGACCGCCTCGCCGCGGAGGTTTCGCGGCGGGACCGCGAGCTGGCCTCGCTCGAGACCGAGAAGAAGCGGCTCGCCGATGAGCGGCTGCTGATGGAGCAGGCGATGGCGGCGCGGATGGGCACGCTGACCATGTCGGCCCCGGCGCAGCCGAGCCTCTCGCGGGAGGCGACGGCCTCGGGGCCGGAGCGCTCGCTGAACGGTCGCCCCGCGGCCGAGCCGGCCACCAGCACGGTCGTGCCGGGTGCGCGGCCGCAGGCGGCCCGGGCCCCGGCGACGCCGCCGAGTGCCGCGACCTGCAGCGAGATCCTGCTGCGGGCGCAGCTCGGCGAACTGACGGCGCAGGCCAAGGAGCAGCTGCAACTGTGCCGGTGACATCATCCGTCCGCACCCGCTCTCGCGGTGGAGCCGCCCTGCTGCGGCTGGCGCGGATCGTCCTGGCGATCGCGCCCCTGGCCGTCCTTCCGGCTCCGGCCGGGGCCCAGCCTGCGGCGCCGACGCCCGTGCCCTTCCCCGAGGCGCTGCAGCGGGCCGCGACCGAGCTCTTCGGCAAGGCTGCGATCACCGGCGACCGCGTCGAACTGGTGATCGACCCGCTGATCGACGCCGCGTCGGGGGCGCAATCGGCCGCGACGCGCGCGATGCAGCAGAGGCTCGTCGAGATCGTCCGCACCTCGTATCCGCGCTTCGTCGTGCAGCCCTTCACGCCCGAGGTTCTGGCGCGCAATCCGGTCGTGCTCGTGGGGACCTTCACGGCGATCAGCCAGGCCGGCAACGAGGCCCCGCCCGACGCGTTCCGGATCTGCCTGAGCCTGGCCGATCTCGCCTCGCGCACGGTGGTCGCTAAGGGCGTGGCCCGGGCGACGCCCGACGATGTCGACGTCACGCCGACACCCTATTTCCGCGACGTCCCGGTCTGGGCGAAGGACCAGGCGACCGACGCCTATGTGAAGACCTGCCAGGGCACGCCGATGGGCGGGCGGCTGGATCCGGCCTATGTCGACCGGCTGCCGGCGAATGCGCTGATCCAGGACGGCATCGCCGAATATGAGGCGCAGCGCTTTCGCGAGGCGCTCGCCTTCTACCGCACGGCGCGCAAGCTGCCCGGCGGCGATCAGCACCGCGTGCGCGTCGGCACCTACCTCGCCAATGCGAAGCTGGGACGCCGTGACGACGCGGTCGATGCCTTCGGCGATCTCGTCGATTACGGGCTGAGCACCGAACACCTGTCGGTCCGGCTGCTGTTCCGGCCGGGCTCGACGCAGTTCATCGACAATCCGCAGACGACCGAGCCCTATCCGATGTGGCTGAGCCAGATCGCGACGCGCGTGCGCCAGAAGAACGCCTGCCTCGAGATCGTCGGCCACACCTCACGCACGGGGCCGCCATCCCTGAACGAGCGGCTCTCGGTGCTGCGGGCGCAGTTCATCATGGACCTGCTGCTGACCGGAATGCCCGATGGACGCAGCCGGATGATCGCGAGCGGGCGCGGCTTCCGCGACAATCTGGTCGGCACCGGCAAGGACGATGCGAGCGACGCGCTCGACCGGCGGGTGGAGTTCAAGGTGATCGGCTGCTGAGCGCACGGATCCAGGCCCGCCGGCGCCTTCCATCCGGCGAGCCGGTCCTTCCAGGTCCGGGCGGGCGTCGGCTCCTTCGAATGGATGAGGCGCTTCGCCGCTTTCCGGGGTCCGATGCGGCTCCCGGCAAGGCGGCGTCCGGGAACAGGCGGCGGGCATGAACGACATGACGACCAATCCCTATGACGCGGTCGCCTATCCAGGCCACGCCTTCGAGCAGACGCATCCGGCCAGGCTGGCGACGATCGCGCATTTCCACGGCATGCAGGCGGCGCCTTCGCAGGCGATGCGGGTTCTGGAGCTGGGCTGCGGCCGCGGCGGCAACCTGATCCCGATGGCCGCGCAGCACCGCGAGAGCCGCTTCGTCGGCATCGATCTCAGCGGCAGCGCGATCGCGGAGGCGAAGCGCGCGACGGCGGAGATCGGCCTGGCAAATGTCGTCTTCCACCATCGTGACATCCTCGCGGTCGGTCCGGAGCTCGGCAGCTTCGACTACATCCTCGTCCATGGGGTCTATTCCTGGGTGCCGGATGCGGTCCGCGAGGCGATCATGGCCCTCATCGGCGGATTGCTGGCGCCGCAGGGCATCGCCTATGTCAGCTACAACGCGCTGCCGGGCTGCCGCCTGCGCGATCTCGCCCGCGACGTGATGCTCTACGCCACGCGCGACATCACCGAGCCGACCGAGCGGGTGCGCGTGGCGCGCGCCGCGCTCGAGGCCTTCGCCGAGGCGAGCAGCGGCGAGAGCTTCCACGGGGCGGCGCTACGGCAGCGCCTGACCCAGTTGGCGGATACGCCTGACAATGTCCTCTACCACGACGATCTCAACCCGATTGCGCGGGCCTTCGCGCTGCATGAGGTGCTCGACGCGGCGCAACGGCATGGTCTGCAGTTTCTGGCCGAAGCCTCCTTTCCCAACATGTTCGCGGCGGCGAAGGGCCCGGCCCAGGCGATGCTCGCGGCCATTCCCGTCGAGCAGGGGGTGTTGAGGGAACAGACGATCGACCTGCTGATCGGCCGCGCCTTCCGCGAGACGCTGCTCTGCCGCGAGGGAATCCCGCTGCGGCGCGTCATCGGGCCCGGTTCGCTCGCGCCCTACCATGTTGCCGCGCATGCGTGGCTTGTCGATGAGGTCGAGGGCGAGGAGGCCAAGCCGGGCATCGACCGGTTCGAATTCGAGGGTGGCGTGCGGCTCTCCGTCGATCTGCATCTGTGCAAGGCGGCGCTGCGGCGCCTGAGCGAGGCCTGGCCGGGCAGCATCGCCTTCGACACGCTCGTCAGCCAGGCGGTGGCCGATGTCGGCGCGGCGCTCGAGCCGGATCTGGCCGGGCAGGTCGCCCGCCTCGAGGAAGCGCTGATCGCCATCTTCAAGGCCGGACTGCTCGACATCAAGCTGGAGCCGCCGCCGCTGACGACGGCGGTGGCCGAGCGGCCGCGCGCCAGCGTGGTGGCGCGCTGGCAGGCGCAGACCTCGCGGGAGGTCGCCAATCTGCGCCATCGCACAGTGGCCCTGGACGGGATCGTCGGACGCAAATTCGTCAGTCTGCTGGACGGTTCGCGGACGCCCGAGATGCTGCTGGCCGATCTCAACGCGTTCCTCGACGAAATCCACGCCGCGGGAGCCGAGGTCGCGGATGTGCCGCGGTGCGCGACGGCGGAGCAGGTGGCCATGCATCTGAAGGATGTGGCGCGGCTCGGCCTGCTCGATCCTTGAGCGGCGCGACGGCGATTGTCGCCGCCCGCACCGTTGCTTATGCTGACGCAGCGGCAGAATGGGTCGGCGGCCTTTCGCCGGCGCTGCGGCCGAGGCGGAGGGCCGGCCGGGTGATGGCCGATGGGTGAACGCTTCAAGCAGTTCCAGGCCGTGTTTCCCGAGGAGGCCTGCCTCGACGCACTGATGCGCGCGCGTCATGGCGGCCCGCAGCTGAGCTGCGCCGCCTGCGGCCGTCCGAGCCATTTTCAGCCCCGGGTCAAGCTGCGCGCCTTCGCCTGCGAGCATTGCAACTACCTGGTCCAGCCCGGAGCCGGCACCGCGCTCGACAACCGCCGCACGCCCCTGCAGCTCTGGTTCTTCGCGCTGAGGGTCAGCGTCGAGCAGGGCCCGAAGGCGACAGCGGGCGCTGTCGAGCGCGAGGCGGGCGTGCCGGCGCTGACCGCGCGGCGGCTGGTGAGCGACCTCGCGGCGCTGGAGGCTCAGGGGGCCGACTGGTTCGCGGTGCTGCGCCGGCGCGTGGCGGGCGAGGCGGCGCCGACGGCCCCGGTTCCGCCCGGGCCGACTTCGACCGCTGCCGGAGCGGAGGGCGCGGCGCCGCCCCGTGCCGCCATGGCGCCTGTGCCCGGCGCGGGAGGCTCCGGTCGGGCGATGATGATCGCGCTGACGGCCGGCATCGCCTGCCTCGCCGCGTCGGTGTTCGGCGTCGCGCTCGTCAAGCTGCGGCAGCCGGAGGCGCCGCGCGATCCCGAGACGGTCGTGATCGCCAGCGCGCCCGCGCTGCAGACGGCGGCGCGTCCCTCGCTGATCCTGTCCTCGGTCGAGAGCGATCTGGAGGCGGCGCGCGAGGCGACCGAGTTCGCGCTCAGGGCCGATCCCAGCCTGGCGGCGATCAAGGAGCAGGCGGACGGCCCGCCGGAGATCCCGGTCGTGCCGCTGACGCAGGCGCCGGCCAACATCCTGCTCGTGCCGCCGAAGCTGCCCGCGGGCCAGGCGGCGCCGGGCCCGCGCTCGCGAATTCCGCAGGCGCCGATCACGAGCGGCGGCGACCCCGAGCAGTTGCTGACCTTCGGGCCGATCCGGATCCGGCGGCATCTCGTCGAGACGATCGTGCGTGCCGGCAAGGTGGTGGGCGCGGATCCGACGCTGCTGATGGCGGTGGCGGACAAGGAATCGTCGTTCTCGACTTCTGTTCAGGCCAAGACGTCCTCGGCCACGGGCCTCTACCAGTTCATCGAGCAGACCTGGCTCGGCGTCGTCAGCGAGTTCGGGACGAAGCACGGTCTGGCGGCGGAGGCGAAGCTGATCGGGCGCAATGGCCGCCAGTTCGTCGTGGCCGATGCGGCCGAGCGCCAGCGCATCCTGGATCTCAGGCGCGAGCCCTATCTCTCGGCCCTGCTGGCCGGCGAGATGCTGAAGCGCGACACGCTGCGGCTGGAGAAGGCCATGGGCCGCCATCTCACCGGCGGCGAGATCTACCTGATCCACTTCCTCGGGCCGGACGCCGCCCAGACCTTCATCGAGACGATGGAGGAAACGCCCGACGTCAAGGCGGCCGAACTGCTGCCGCGGCCGGCCCAGGCGAATCGACCGATCTTCTATGCGGATGCCGGCGGCGAGACGAAGACGCTGTCGGTCTCCGAAGTCCACCGCAAGTTCAACGAGATGATCAAGCTCAGGCTCGACCGCTACAAGACGGTGCGCCCCGCGGCGCCCCAGCAGGCCGAGCGCGCGAAAAAGTAGACGGGCGTGGCATCCCGCCCGCCCGGACCGCAGAGGAGACCAGGATCATGGCGGCCAACCGTTTCGAGCAGGTGGACGAACCGCAGCCGGACGCGATCACGCTCAGTTTGAGCGCCGGAGACGGCGAGACCCATGGCCAGATCGCCTGTCCGGCCGAACTGGCGGGCGGGCATCTCGTCAACGACTTTCTGAGCGACCCGATGCCGCCGGTCGAGGCCTTCCGCGCCGCGGTGCGGCTCGCCAACGAGATCCGGGCGCCGATCGTTGTCGCAGACCCGCAGGGGCTCTGGCAGGACGACTGGGGCGTGCTCTACCGCGAGGCCGACTGAGCAGGCGGATCGGCGATCGCTCACTCGATCCGGAAATAGCGCACGCCCAGCCCGAGCGGCTCGCCCTGGCGCAGGACGTCCTGCTTCAGGCTGGCGAAGAAATCCGTCGACGGGGTGGGGTTGGGGCCCGACAGCGCCGGCAGCGGTGCCGTGCTGACGAAGGTCAGGACGGTCTGGGGCCGCGGCCCGCCCCCGGCCGATTCCAGCTTCAGGTTGAAGGTGGCGCGCCGCCCGTCGCGGCGCAGATAGCTGCCGAGATTGTAGACGAGCCCGTCGTCTCCGATCAGCACGACGGCGACATTGCGGCCGCCGTCATTGTCGATGGTTCCGCTCAGCACCTCGCCGCTCTTCATGTTGAAGGCGTTGATCTGGAGCCGCGGGGTGCGGTCGATGTTGTCGCCGAGCGCGCGCAGGAAATCCGCCATCGGGCATTGCGCCGCCGTGATCGGCCGCAGATGGATCTGCGCCTCGAAGCCCTGCGCCGCCTTGAAGGCGCTGTCGAAGGCGACGAAGGGTTCGGTGCGGTTGCCGAAGCCCTCCAGAACCGCGCGCGTCGCGGTCAGCTCGGTCGGCCAGAGGAAGAAGCACGGGCCGCCGTCATAGGTCGCGATGTAGCGCTGCACGCGTTCGATCGGCGGGCGGGGTGGCTGTGCGACCGCGACCTGGGCCGGGTCGCTGCGCCCCGTCGCGGCGGGCGGGGCCTCCGGGCGCGGTTGCGCGGTGGGTGGCACGGCCGCAGGCGCCGGCGGGCGCACGGGCTCGGTCACGGTCGGCTGCGGCATGCGCGGATCGGGCCGGGGCGGGGCCGCGACCGGCGGCGGGGCGACGACGGCGGCCTGCGGCTCGGAGCGCGGCGGGGAGGGCTGTGTCGGTTGCACGACGGGGGGCAAGGCCGGCTTCACCTCAGGGCTTGCGGGTTCGGTCACCGTCGGCTGCGGCATGCGCGGATCGGGCC
>NCCO01000247.1 GCA_002279705.1 Allobosea sp. 12-68-7 | reverse complement strand
CGTCATCGACGACATCGCCTTCCAGACCAATCTTCTGGCGCTGAACGCAGCCGTCGAGGCCGCCCGTGCGGGCGATGCCGGCAAGGGCTTCGCGGTCGTCGCCTCCGAGGTCCGCACGCTCGCCCAGCGTTCGAGCGCGGCGGCCAAGGACATCTCGGCGCTGATCTCGTCGTCGAACAGCGAGGTCGGCGAGGGCGTCCAGCTCGTCCGCCAGGCCGGCGAGGCGCTGGAGCAGATCCTCACGGCCTCGAAGAAGGTGGCCTCGACGATCGCCGAGATCTCGGCCGCCTCGAACGAGCAGGCCTCGGGCATCGACGAGATGAGTCAGGCGGTGGCCCATCTCGACGAGATGACGCAGCAGAACGCGGCGCTGTCCGAACAGAGCGCCGCCTCGGCCGGCTCGCTCTCGGGCAAGATCGGCCAGCTCAACGAGCTCGTCGCCGCCTTCAAGACCGGGCCGGACACGGGCGCATCGCGCGGCTACCCGCAGCAAGGCGGCGCAAGGCGCGCCGCCTGATCGACGGGGAGCAACCTGACGCCGGAACCGGCGTCAGGTATCGACGGTGGCGTTCAGCGCGTTGGTCTGGATGAATTCGCGGCGCGGCTCGACGACATCGCCCATCAGCTTGACGAAGAGATCGTCGGCCTCGTCGTTCTGGTCGTTCTTGACGCGCAGCAGCGAGCGGACATCGCGATCCAGCGTCGTCTCCCAGAGCTGTTCCGGGTTCATCTCGCCCAGCCCTTTGTAGCGCTGCAGCGTGACGCCCTTCTTGCCGATCGCGGTGATGGCCTCGAACAGCCCGGTCGGCCCGTTGACGGCATGGTCGTCGCCCTTGCGGCTGAGCACGCCGGGCCGCGAATAGGCCTCCTGGAGCGAGACCGACGCGGCATCGAGCTTGCGCGCCTCGGCACTGGCGAGCAGGCCGGCATCGACGGTCGCGACCTGCTTGACGCCACGCACCATGCGCGAGAACTGGAAGCCGCCCTCGGCGACCTTGCCCTCCCAGCCCCGCTCAAGTTCGTCCGAGATCGCGTCGAGCCGGGCGGCGACCTTGGCCGCGGCGGCCTGGGCCTGCGCCTCGTTCTCCGCGGAGACCGGACGCAGCGCGCCGGCGATCGCCATCTGCTCGACGACCCTTCGATCATAGCGCGAATGCAGCTGCGAGAGCGTATGGCGGATGCCGCGCGCCTCCTCGATCAGCCCGCGCAGATCGGAACCGCCACGCTCGACGACGCTCCCGCCCCCGGCCATGCCGGTCTTGAAGACCGCGCCATCGAGCGCGGTCTCGACGAGGTAGTCCTCCAGGGCCCGCTCGTCCTTGAGGTAGACATGGCTCTTGCCGCGGGCCGCCTTGTAGAGCGGCGGCTGGGCGATGAAGAGATGGCCGCGCTCGATCACCTCCGGCATCTGCCGGTAGAAGAAGGTCAGTAGCAGGGTGCGGATGTGGGAGCCGTCCACGTCCGCGTCGGTCATGATGATGATCTTGTGGTAGCGCAGCTTCTCGATGTTGAACTCCTCGCGACCGATGCCGGCGCCGAGCGCGGTGATCAGCGTGCCGACCTGGTCGGAGGAGAGCATTTTGTCGAAACGCGCGCGCTCGACGTTGAGGATCTTGCCGCGCAGCGGCAGGACGGCCTGATATTCGCGGGCGCGGCCCTGCTTGGCGGAGCCGCCGGCCGAGTCACCCTCGACGATGAAGAGTTCGGACTTGGCCGGGTCGCGCTCCTGGCAGTCCGCCAGCTTGCCCGGCAGCGAGGCGATGTCGAGCGCACCCTTGCGGCGGGTCAGGTCGCGCGCCTTGCGGGCGGCCTCGCGGGCAGCCGCAGCCTCGGCGACCTTGCCGACGATGATCTTGGCCTCGTTGGGGTTTTCCTCGAGCCAGGTCGCGAGCGCCTGGTTGACGACGTTCTCGACGACCGGTCGCACCTCGGAGGAGACCAGCTTGTCCTTGGTCTGGGAGGAGAACTTCGGATCTGGGACCTTGACCGAGACGATCGCGGTCAGCCCCTCGCGGCAATCGTCGCCGGTGAGCGAGACCTTCTCCTTCTTGGAGATGCCGGAGCTTTCGGCATAGCCGGTGACCTGGCGCGTCAGCGCGGCGCGGAAACCGGCGAGGTGGGTGCCGCCGTCGCGCTGCGGGATGTTGTTGGTGAAGCAGAGCACGTTCTCGTGGTAGCTGTCGTTCCACCAGAGCGCGACGTCGACGGTGATGCCGTCCTTCTCCGCCGACAGCATGATCGGGGCGGAGACGACCGGCGTCTTGGCGCGGTCGAGATAGCGCACGAAGGCCTCGACCCCGCCCTCATACATCAGCTCCTCGCGCACCACCTCGGCGCGGCGCGCGTCGGTCAGCACGATGCGGACGCCGGAATTGAGGAAGGCGAGCTCGCGCAGGCGATGTTCGAGCGTCTTGTAGTCGAACTCGATCATCGTGAAGGTGTCTTGGGACGGGGTGAAGGTCACCTCCGTGCCGCGCTTGTCCCCGGCAGGCCCGACGACCGCGAGCGGCGCGACCGCATCGCCATGGCGGAACTCCATGAAATGCTCGTTGCCGCCGCGCCAGATCCGCAGCTTCAGCGAAACCGAGAGCGCGTTCACCACGGAGACGCCGACGCCGTGGAGGCCGCCAGAGACCTTGTAGGAATTCTGGTCGAACTTACCGCCGGCATGGAGCTGGGTCATGATGACCTCAGCCGCCGAGATACCTTCCTCGGAGTGAATATTGGTGGGGATACCGCGGCCGTTGTCGGTCACGGTGACCGATCCTTCGGCGTTCAGCGTCACCGTGACGAGATCGGCATGACCGGCGAGCGCCTCGTCGATGGCGTTGTCGACGACCTCGTAGACCATGTGGTGCAGGCCCGAGCCATCATCGGTGTCGCCGATATACATGCCCGGGCGCTTGCGCACCGCATCCAAGCCTTTGAGAACCTTGATGGAATCGGCGCCGTAAGCGGCGTCTTCAAGGTCGCGGGCAGCGTCGCTCATGTCGTCGTCCTTCGGCGGGCGCGCGGCGCCCGCAGTGATCTTGATTCGTTGGCGCGACTATAGCGCCCGAGTGCGGCTTTTTCACGCGTGTGCGCGCGTACACGCGTAGGGCGGCCCGGATCAAGGGTGGAAGCCGGCGATCGCCTCCAGAAAAGCCTCGCCATACTGCGCCAGCTTGCGCTCGCCGACGCCCTCGATCGCGCGCATCTCCTCCAGCCCCGCCGGCCGGGCCCTCGCCATCGCGATCAGCGTGCGGTCGGTGAAGATGATGTAGGCGGCGACGCCCTCTTCCCTCGCCAGGGACAGGCGCAACTGTCGCAGATGCTCGAACAACCCGGCGGTGCCCTCGTCGAGCCCGTCGGCACGGGCCTGCTCACGCCCGGTGCGGCGGCCGCGACGGTCGGCGAACCCGCGCGGCGCGCGAGCTTCGGGGCGGTTGGAGGCTTCGTCGGTCATGAAGCGGCGATTAAGCCATCAGTTCCGTCGCCGCAACTCGCCGCCGCCTTCAGTATGCGTGAACTCGGCGGGTTGGAAACCCAGGAGATCTGTAAGGAACTCAATATCACGACGACCAATTGCTGGGTCATGCTGCATCGCGCACGTGTTGGTCTGCAACAGTGTCTGCAAACGCACTGGGGCGAATAAGGGACGATAGGAAAAGATGTCTTTGTCTCCAAAGTCTTGGCCACGATGCGGAAGTGATACGTTGTATTCGTCGCCAGC
>NCCO01000246.1 GCA_002279705.1 Allobosea sp. 12-68-7 | reverse complement strand
AAGACCGGCGCGGGCATGATGGACTGCAAGACCGCGCTCTCGGCCGTCGACGGTGACATCGAGGCTGCGATCGACTGGCTGCGCACCAAGGGCCTCGCCAAGGCCGCCAAAAAGGCTGACCGCGTCGCCGCTGAAGGTCTGGTCGCGGTGGCGGTTTCCGGTCACAGCGGCGTCGTGATCGAACTGAATTCCGAAACCGATTTCGTCGCCCGCAACCTGGAATTCCAGGGTCTCGCGCATGGCATCGCCCATGTCGCGCTGGAGCGTGGCGGCGACGCCGATGCGGTGCTGGCCCATCACTATCCGGGCGGCGGCACGGTCAAGGATGCCATCGCCAACGCGATCGCCACCATTGGCGAGAACATGAACCTGCGGCGCGTCGCGCAGCTCAAGGTCTCGGCCGGCGTGATCGGCACCTATGTCCACGGCGCGGTCGCCGACGGCCTCGGCAAGATCGGCTTCTCGGCTGTCAGCTCGCCATGCATGTCGCGGCGACGAACCCCGTCGCTCTCGATCTCGCCTCGGTCGCCCCCGAGGTTCTGGAGCGCGAAAAGGCGATCCTGGCCGAGAAGAACGCCGGCAAGCCGGCCCATGTGCTCGAGAAGATCACCGAGAGCGGGCTGAAGAGCTACGCCAAGGAATACTGCCTGCTCGAGCAGACCTATATCCATGACGGCGCCAAATCGGTCGGCCAGGTCCTCAAGGAGATCGAGGGCAAGGTCGGCGCGCCGGTGAAGCTGACCGGCTTCGCCCGTTACGCGCTGGGCGAGGGCATCGAGAAGGAAGAGACCGATTTCGCCGCCGAGGTCGCCGCCGCCGGCGGCACGACGGGCTGATCGGGCTCGGAACCGACGAAACCAAGGCCGCGCCCCAGCGCGGCCTTTTTTGTAGGAGGAGGCTCCCGGCGCCGACGGCGGCGAGGCCCTCCGCGATCCGGCGCGGACGACCTGTCGGTCTGCGGCCGGATCATGCGATCATCAGATGCAGGACGGAGACGATCCGATGCGGCCCCAGCGCGTTCTCGTGAAGCTCTCCGGTGAAGCCCTGGCCGGACAGGCCGGATCGGGTCTCGACGGCGCGACGCTGACGGCGCTCGCCGCCGACATCGCCCATGCCTCGCGCGAGGGCGTCGAGATCGCCATCGTCGTCGGCGGCGGCAATTTCTTCCGCGGCGTCCAGGGGCTGACCAAGGGGCTCGACCGCACCAGTGCCGATTCGATCGGCATGCTCGGCACGGTGATGAACGCGCTCGCCCTCGAACACGCGATCGAGAGCGCGGGTGCCCCGGCGCGTGCCATGTCGGCCGTTCCGATGCCCTCGCTCTGCGAGAGCTATGCCCGCAAGCGTGCGCTCGACCATCTCACCAATGGCAAGGTCGTGGTGCTCGGCGGCGGCACCGGCAACCCCTATTTCACCACCGACACAGGCGCCGCCCTGCGCGCGGCGGAGCTCGGCTGCAGCCATCTGCTCAAGGCCACGCAGGTCGACGGTGTCTATTCGGCCGACCCGAAGAAGGACCCGGCCGCGACCCGCTTCGAGACGCTCACCCATGCCGAGGCGATCTCCCGCGACCTGAAGGTGATGGACACCGCCGCCTTCGCCCTGGCGCGCGATGCGGGGCTGACCATCGTCGTGTTCTCGATCGCCGAGGCCGGCATGCTGGCGGCCGTGCTGCGCGGGGAGGGCCGGGCGACCTATGTGACGCCATAATCCCTTCGCGTCACGATGTTCTTGACCGTGGCCGGCCCCCCCGCCATGGTCGCGCCGGGTCCGTGGAAACACCCGGCAACGCACAACCGATCTCGCATCGCAGCCGGCGCCAAGCCGGCCGTCGCTTCGACGCGGTGCACAAGTTCAAGGTCTAGAAGACGATGCCCCAGACGACGTTCGATCTCGCCGACGTGAAGCGCCGCATGCAGGGCGCGCTGCAGTCCTTCAAGGGCGATCTCGCCTCCCTGCGCTCGGGCCGTGCCTCGGCCAACATGCTGGATCCGATCCAGGTCGAGGCCTATGGCGCCCGCCAGCCTCTCTCCCAGCTCGCCACGGTCAGCGTGCCCGAGGCCCGCCTGCTCAGCGTCCAGGTCTGGGACCGCAGCATGGTCGGCCCGGTCGAGAAGGCGATTCGCGAATCCGATCTCGGCCTCAACCCGCAGACGGAAGGGCAGGTCCTGCGCATCCGCATCCCCGAACTGAACGAGCAGCGCCGCAAGGAGATGGTCAAGGTCGCGCATAAATACGCCGAGGAATCGAAGATCGCGGTGCGCCATGTCCGCCGCGACGCCATCGACACGATCAAGAAGGTCGAGAAGGAGGGCGCCTTCACCAAGGACGACATGACCCGCCAGTCCGACCAGGTTCAGAAGGTCACCGACCAGCATATCGCCGAGATCGACCAGGCGCTGGCGGCCAAGGAGAAGGAAATCCTGAGCGTCTGACGCTCGCGGCGCGAACGCGCCCGTTTCCCCGGCGCAGACCGAACGAGGCATATCCAGAATGTCAGCAGGCCAGCGCCCGGGACACTTCGCCCAGCCCGCCCATGTCGCGATCATCATGGACGGCAATGGGCGCTGGGCGCAGATGCGTGGTCTGCCCCGGCAGGAGGGGCATCGCCGCGGCCTCGAGGCGCTGCGCGCCGCGGTCCGCAATGCCGGCGATCTCGGCGTCAGGATCCTGACCCTCTACAGCTTCTCCACCGAGAACTGGCGCCGCCCGGCGACCGAGGTCTCGTTCCTGCTCGGCCTGCTCAAGCGTTTCGTCGAGAAGGATTTGGGCGAACTCCATGCCGCCGGCGTGCGGGTCCGCATCATCGGCGGCCGTGACGATCTCAGCCCCGATCTGCGCCGCCTGGTCGAGCATGCGGAGACGCTGACGCGCGACAACACCGCGATGACGCTGGTCGTCGCCTTCAACTACGGCGCGCGTGACGAGATTGTCCGGGCGACGCGCCGGCTGGCGGCCGATGCCGCGGCGGGCCGGATCGATCCGGCTGCCATCGACGAGGCCATGCTCGGCTCGCGTCTCGACACGGCCGATCTGCCCGATCCCGAGCTGGTGATCCGCACCTCCGGCGAGACGCGGATCTCGAACTTCCTGCTCTGGCAGGCGGCCTATGCCGAGTTCGTCTTCCTGCCGGTGCTCTGGCCCGATTTCGACCGTGCCGCCTTCGAGGAGGCCCTCGCCGAGTACGGCCGGCGCGAGCGCCGCTTCGGCGGCGTCTCCGAAGGCGTCGACCGGTCAGTGGGCGCGGCATGACCAGTCCCGCCGCCGGACAGCCTCGATCCGGCCAGGGCGAATTGCGGCTGCGGATCGTCTCGGCCCTGGTCCTGGCCGCCGTCGTCCTGCTCGCGACCGCCTGGGGCGGCTGGCCGTTCCGGATCATCTGGACCCTGGTCGCCGGTCTTGTCGCCTATGAATGGCTGTCGATCGCCGCCACCCGCGACCATGCTGTCGCCGCCGCGATCGGCGTCGTGCTGGCCGGCCTGCTGCTGGGGTTCGCACCGGTGAGCCAGCCGGCGCTGGCCGGCGTCGCGGCGCTGGCGGCTCTCATGGGCGCCGTACTGACCCCGCGCATGCGCGGGCGGCTGCCGCTGGAGCTCTGCGGCATCGCCTATGCGCTGGCCTTCGCGCTCGTCGCCCCGGCGCTGCGTTCGGAGCCGGAGATCGGCCTTTCGCTGGTGATCTGGAGCTTCGCCGTCGTCTGGTTCACCGACATCGCCGCCTATTTCACCGGCCGCAGGCTCGGCGGGCCGAAGCTGATGCCGAGCGTCAGCCCCGGCAAGACCTGGTCGGGTGCGATCGGCGGGGCGCTGGTGGGCACACTCTGCGGCTATGCCGTCTGGGCGTTCACGCCCGCTGCCCAGCAGATCGTGGGGGCAGGGCTCGTCATCGCAGGGTCCCTGGCGGGTTCGCTCTTCAGCCAAATGGGCGATCTGTTCGAATCGGCGCTGAAGCGCCGTTTCGGCGCCAAGGATTCGAGTCGGCTCATCCCCGGCCATGGCGGTTTCCTCGACCGGCTCGATGGCTACTGGGCGGTGCTCGTCTTCGCCGGCTTCGTTCTGTTTCTGTCCCATCTCTGACGCGGATCAGCGCATGCTTCGCACCGTCACGCTTCTCGGAGCGACCGGGTCCATCGGCCGATCGACCCGCGAGGTCGTGGCGGAGAATCCCGACCGCCTGAGGATCGCG
>NCCO01000051.1 GCA_002279705.1 Allobosea sp. 12-68-7 | reverse complement strand
CCCCGTCGAGCGCGGTGGCGCGCGGATCGGTGGCGAAGGCGATCAGGATGCCGGAAGCCGACTGCGTCTCGATCGCGGTCAGGCCGCGAGAGACCGAGCGCGACCGGGCGGCGAGCTGCGTCGTGAAGGGGTTGTCGCGGCAGGCGTCGAGGATGAGGACGTTGACGCGCTCGTCGCGCTGCATCTGGCGCAGGATGAGCTGCACGTTGACGGCGCGGAAGTCGAGGTCGGCCTCGGACTTCAGCGAGGCGTCGACGGGGATGAGATAGTTCTCGTCGCCCACCGCGATGCCGTGCCCGGCATAGTAGACGACGCCGGCCTTGGCGCCGTCGAGCTTCTGGGCGAATTCGCGGACGATCCCGGTCATCTCGTCCATGCGCAGGTCGTAGCCCTCGACGACCTCGAAACCGAGGCGCTTCAGCGCGGCCGAGATCGCGCTGGCGTCGCGCTGTGGGTTGGCGAGGCGCGGCACCGCCGTGTAGGCGCTGTTGCCGATGACGAGCGCGACGCGACGCTCGGGCACGGCCTGTGCCGGCAGCGCCAAGAGCAGGGTTGCGAGGCCGAGCGTCATGGCTGCGAAGGCGCGCCCAAGCAGGCCGCCAAGGATGGCGAAGCGGGCCGAGATCGTCGAACCCAAGGTCGCGAAGCTCACGGTAACCTCCCTTGTCGGTCCGCCACTACCAGGGAGTTCCGCTCCGGCGCCGGCGGAAGCGCGAAGCGGGGTGCCGCCATGGAGCGGCCTCGGGATCGCCAGGAAACAGCCCGAAACATTACTCGAAAAAGCCACCGGCGCAAACCGGGTTTCAGACTGCCCTTGCTGTCTTCGTCGCGGCGGCGGCGGTCCAGGTTCAAACGCGCGCGACAGTTTGGGTTAGCGTGCGGGCGCAACCCGGCGCGTCCTCCATTTGGATGAACGTACGGGGTGCGCAACCCCGTTCCGGCCGGGGGTGGCCGCTCGACGACGAGGGGATGAGCCGCGTTTCACAAGGCCGTATGGCCGCGCGCGCGGCGTTGACTCATGCGCCGAGCGCGGTGCAGCATGATCCACAAGGGAGACGGCCCAGAACAAGAAAGACCAAGATGACGACGGCAAGCGTTGCGCATGGCTGAGGATATCATTCTCACCACTACGGGTTTGACGAAGGAGTTCGGCGGGTTCTCGGCCGTCAACGGCGTGGACCTCAAGGTCAAACGCGGGACGATCCATGCGTTGATCGGGCCCAATGGCGCCGGCAAGACGACCTGTTTCAACCTGCTGACCAAATTTCTGGCGCCGACCAAGGGATCGATCGTCTACAACGGACGCGACATCACCCGCGAGAAACCCGCCGAGATCGCGCGCCTCGGGCTGGTGCGCTCCTTCCAGATCTCGGCCGTGTTCCCGCAGCTCAGCGTCAAGGCGAATGTCCGGATTGCGCTGCAGCGCAAGCGCGGCGATTCCTTCGATTTCTGGCGCTCGGAAGAGGTTCTGAAGCCGCTCGACGAAGAGGCGCTGCGCCTCGTCGAGGCCGTCGGCCTCTCGGCCTTCGCCGAACTGCCGGCCGTCGAACTCTCCTATGGGCGCAAGCGCGCGCTCGAGATCGCCACCACCCTGGCGCTCGATCCCGAAATGATGCTGCTCGACGAGCCGATGGCCGGCATGGGCCGCGAGGATGTCGAGCGCATCGAGGCGCTGATCCGCAAGGTCTCGCAGAACCGCACCATCCTGATGGTCGAGCACAATCTCTCCGTCGTCGCCTCGCTGTCCGACCGGATCACCGTGCTGGCGCGCGGGCAGGTTCTGGCCGAGGGCGACTATGCCGAGGTCTCGAAGGATCCGCGCGTGGTCGAGGCCTATATCGGTTCGGGAGTCGGCCATGCTCACTGAGGCCGCGAGGTCCCCCGTCGCCACCACGGCGGTGCCGATGCTGAAGGTGCGCGGGCTCGAGGCCTGGTACGGCGAATCCCATGTGCTGCACGGCATCGATTTCGACGTCGCCCAGGGCGAGGTGGTGACGCTGCTCGGCCGCAACGGCGCCGGCAAGACGACGACGCTGAAATCGATCATGGGCGTCATCGGCAAGCGCAAGGGCTCGGTCGTGCTGGAAGGCACGGAGACGATCGGGCTGCCCTCGCGGGCGATCGCGCGGCTCGGCCTCGGCTATGTGCCCGAGGAGCGCGGCATCTACGCCTCGCTCAGCGTCGAGGAGAACCTGATGCTGCCGCCGCGCGTGCGGCCCGGCGGCCTCTCGCTCGACGAGATCTTCACGCTCTTCCCCAACATCAAGGAGCGCCTGAAGAGCCAGGGCACCAAGCTCTCGGGCGGCGAGCAGCAGATGCTGGCGATCGGGCGCATCCTGCGCACCGGCGCGCATTTCCTCCTGCTCGACGAGCCGACCGAAGGACTTGCCCCGGTCATCATCGACCAGATCGGCGCGACCATTCGTAAGCTCAAGCAGCAGGGCTACACGATCATCCTGGTCGAGCAGAACTTCCGCTTCGCGGCGACGGTGGCCGATCGGCATTATGTCGTCGAACAGGGCAAGGTGATCGATATGATCGAGAACGACCAGCTCGACGCCAATATCGACAAGCTGCACGGCTATCTCGGGGTCTGAACCCGCCGCCTGGCGGATTCGAAGGCCCCCAATCCGATCCATATCGGACATCACGTCGAAAATGACGCCAATCTTAGGGAGAGAGACATCATGAAGCTCAAGACATTTCTGACCACGACCGCCTTCGCCGCCCTGATGGCGGCGCCCGCGCTGGCCCAGCAGATCAGCATCAAGGCCGGCGTCCTCAACGACCGCTCCGGCCTCTATGCCGACCTCTCGGGCGAGGGCTCGGTGATCGCCGCCCGCATGGCGGTCGAGGACTTCAAGGCGGCCGAGAAGGGCATCAAGGTCGAGATCGTCTCGGCCGACCACCAGAACAAGCCGGACGTCGGCTCGACCATCGCCCGCACCTGGTACGACCAGGACGGCGTCGACCTGATCTTGGACGTGCCGACCTCCTCGGTGGCGCTGGCGGTCAACCAGATCACCCGCGAGAAGAACAAGATCCACATCAACTCCGGCGCGGCCTCCTCCGACCTGACCGGCAAGGCCTGCTCGCCCAACACGGTGCACTGGACCTATGACACCTATGCGCTCGCCCAGGGCACCGGCGGCGCCATGGTCAAGGCCGGCGGCGACAGCTGGTACTTCCTCACCGCAGACTACGCCTTCGGCCATGCGCTGGAGCGCGACACCGCGGCGATCGTCACCAAGAACGGCGGCAAGGTCGTCGGCGCGGTCCGCACCCCCTTCCCGGGCACGGACTTCTCCTCCTTCCTGCTGCAGGCCCAGGCCTCGAAGGCCAAGGTGATCGGGCTCGCCAATGCCGGTGGCGACACCATCAACTCGATCAAGCAGGCGGGCGAATTCGGCATCGTCGCCGGCGGCCAGAAGCTGGCGGGGCTGCTCGTCTTCCTCACCGACGTGCATTCGCTCGGCCTCGCCACGGCGCAGGGGCTGGTGCTGACGGAGTCCTTCTACTGGGACACCAACGACCAGACCCGGGCCTGGGCCGACCGTTTCGCCAAGGCCAATGGCGGCAAGAAGCCGACCATGGTCCAGGCCGGCGTCTATTCGGGCATGCTGCACTATCTCAAGGCGGTCGAGGCGGCGAAGTCGAAGGACTCGGCGGCGGTGATGGCCAAGATGAAGGAAATGCCGACCGACGACCCGCTCTTCGGCAAGGGTTCGGTGCGCGTCGACGGCCGCAAGATGCACGACATGTATCTGTTCGAGGTCAAGAAGCCCGCCGAGTCGAAGGGGCCGTGGGACTACTACAAGCAGGTCTCGGTGCTGCCGGCGGCGCAGGCTTTCCGCCCGCTCGCCGAGAGCGAGTGCCCGCTCGTCAAGAAGTGAGCGGCTGACGCTTCTCGCGGCGTCATCCTGGGGCGACCGAAGGTCGTCCCGGGATCCATCGTAGAGCTCCCGGCCCTAGGATGGATCCCGGATCGCAGCTTCGCTGCATCCAGGATGACGGCGAAAACGCATGACACCTACTGTCCAGATGATCTGAGCCCCGCATGTTCGAACTTCTCGGTGTCCCGCCCCAGGCGCTGTTCGGCCAGGTCCTTCTCGGCCTGATCAACGGCTCGTTCTACGCCATCCTTAGCCTCGGACTGGCGGTGATCTTCGGGCTGCTCAACATCATCAACTTCACCCATGGCGCGCAGTACATGATGGGCGCCTTCGTCGCCTGGATGTGCCTGAACTATCTCGGCATCAACTACTGGGTGGCGCTGCTGCTGGCGCCGCTGGTGGTCGGCGCGACGGGCATTGCGATCGAGCGGCTGCTGCTCAAGCGCATCGCGCATGTCGACCATCTCTACGGGTTGCTGCTGACCTTCGGCCTCGCGCTGATCATCCAGGGCCTGTTCCGCAACGAATTCGGTTCGTCCGGCCTGCCCTACCAGATCCCCGCCGAGCTGCGCGGGGGCGTCAATCTCGGCTTCATGTTCCTGCCCTGGTACCGCGGCTGGGTCGTCGTCGCCTCGCTCGTGGTCTGCCTCGCGACCTGGTTCCTGATCGAGAAGACCAGGCTCGGCGCCTATTTGCGCGCCGCGACCGAGAATCCGACCCTGACCCAGGCCTTCGGCATCAACGTGCCGCTGCTGGTGACGCTGACCTATGGCTTCGGCGTGGCGCTGGCGGGCTTCGCCGGCGTGCTGGCGGCGCCGATCTACTCGGTCAACCCGAACATGGGCGCCGACCTCATCATCGTCGTCTTCGCCGTCGTCGTGATCGGCGGCATGGGCTCGATCCTGGGCGCCATCGTCACCGGTTTCTCGCTCGGACTGGTCGAGGGCCTGACCAAGGTCTTCTATCCGGAGGCCTCGGCGACGGTGATCTTCATCATCATGGTGCTGGTGCTGCTGGTGCGCCCGGCGGGCCTGTTCGGACGGGCCGCGTGATGAGGTTCTCGTCATTGCGAGCGCAGCGAAGCAATCCAGCTTCCTGCGCCACGACTCCTGGATTGCTTCGCTACGCTCGCAATGACGGGTGGAGGATTTGACCATGGCCGACATCGCCGCCACCGAAGCCCCCGCCGCCGCCCTGCCGGGCGAGGCCGACAAGGGCACGCTGCGCCTGCACCGCGCCATCATGATCGGCATCGCGATCGCCCTCGTGATCGCCCCCTTCGTGGCCTATCCGGTCTTCGTCATGAAGGTCCTGTGCTTCGCGCTGTTCGCGCTCGCCTTCAATCTGCTGCTCGGCTATGGCGGCCTGCTCTCCTTCGGCCACGCCGCCTATTTCGGCATGGCGAGCTATGTCTGCGCCTTCACTGCCAAGAACTGGGGCCTGACGCCGGAACTGGCGATCCTGCTCGGCACGGCCGTCTCGGGCGGGCTCGGCCTCGTCTTCGGCGCGCTGGCGATCCGGCGGCAGGGCATCTATTTCGCCATGATCACGCTGGCCCTGGCGCAGATGGTGTATTTCTTCTCGCTGCAGACGCCGCGTTTCACCGGCGGCGAGGACGGCATCCAGGCGGTGCCGCGCGGCCATCTCTTCGGGCTGATCAACCTCGCCGACGACCGCACGCTGTACTGGCTCGTCGCGGCGATCTTCATGGCCGGGCTGCTGGCGATCTACCGAATCATCCACTCGCCCTTCGGGCAGGTCTGCAAGGCGATCCGGGACAACGAGCCGCGCGCGATCTCGCTCGGCTACCGCGCCAACCAGTACAAGCTCGCCGTCTTCGTGCTCTCGGCCAGCCTGGCGGGGCTCGCCGGCTCGACCAAGGCGATCGTCTTCCAGCTGGCGTCGCTGACCGACGTGCACTGGTCGATGTCGGGCGAGGTCGTGCTGATGACGCTGGTCGGCGGGCTCGGCACCGTCTTCGGGCCGATCGCGGGCGCGATCGTCATCGTCTCCATGCAGAACTACCTCGCCGGGCTGGGCGCCTGGGTCACGGTGGTGCAGGGCGTGATCTTCGTGATCTGCGTCATGACCTTCCGCGAGGGCCTCGTCGGCGTGATCTCGAAATGGATCCGGAAGCCGCTCTAGGGCGGACGCTGATCGCAATCTCGCCGTCATCCCGGGCTTGCCCTGGGATCCATCGAAGGCCACCGGAGCTTTGCGATGGATTCCGGCGCTCCGCTTCGCTGCGGCCGGAATGACGGCAGGTTTGTGTTTTTCTCCGCCAGTCCGCCCTACTTCACCAACTTCAGCGCCTCGCGGAAGCGGGGATGCCCGGCGTCACGCAGCCATTCGAAGATCACCATCTCGGTGGTGACGATCTCGGCGCCGTGGCGCGCGAGGCGGGCCATGGCGGCGTCCTTCGACTCCGGGCGGCGCGATCCGCTGGCGTCCTGCACCACGGCGACGCGGCGGCGATGGGCGAGCAGGGTGAGCGCGGTCTGGCCGAGGCAGACATGCGCCTCGCAGCCGCAGAGCACGATCTGCCCGTCGCCCGCCAGCGCCTCGAGGAAGGCTCCCTCCGCACACGCGTCGAAGCTCGTCTTGGCGATCACCGGCCCGGCGCCGGCCAGCTCCGGCACCGTGCCCCCCAGCCCCGCCGGGTTCTGCTCGGTCATCACGATCGGCACACCGAGCAGGCCGGCCGCCGCGACCAGCCTCTGCGCATGGGCGACGAGGGCCGGTCCCTCATGGATCGCCGGCATCAGCCGGGCCTGGAAGTCGATCAGGACGAGGGTCGAGTCGCTGGCGCTGAGCAGGGGCATGAGCCTCCTCCGGTTGCAGGTCATCATAGCACCGAAAGCCCCGGCCGGCTCTCTGCCGCGAGGTTTTCGGGTCTTGAAGCGAATCCAAGGGGATGCGCGGGACGATGGTGGCGTCGCAGTCGACGGCTGCGTGCCGATGTCGATGTCGAGTGTCGTGTCGAAGCAGCGCCAACAGCCGCCACCTCGCCCCGCGCGCAGTTGTCTGATGGTCCCGGCGTCGTGTTTTAAGTCCGGCAAAGGACGGGGCCTGCCTGTTCGGCCCGAACGACGACGGTCCCTCCATGGCGTCGAGCCCGCGACGGCCCTCCCCCATGGACACCGCCTCTCCCCGGCCACACGACGCCTCGCGAAGCCCCCTCGGTCGGGGAGAGCGAGGGGAGAATAGGCATGGGTCCGTGCGCCGGGGATAAGCTTCCCGGTTGCCAGCGTCATGCTCGGGCTCGACCCGAGCATCTCGCGACGAGAAGGCTCCGGCGCATCTCCGGCAGGAGATTCTCGGGTCGTCGCTTCGCGTCGCCCGAGAATGACGCCGGGGCGCTCCCTGCCTAACCCGAAGCCCCGCCCGGAAGCGGGATCTCCTCCTCGATCTCGTGATGGCCCACCGCGCGCTCGAGGCCGTCGGGGCCGCGGACGCGGTACTGCTCCTCCTTGTTGTCGCGCGGCGGCATCAGCCGCGTGATCTCGAAGGGGCCGGGCCGGACCTGGTTGTGGAAGCCGGCGGTGAGCTGGACCAGATCGCCGAGCTTGTAGGGGGGACGCGCCATGTCGTCAGCCCTTCCCGACGATGTCGGCCACGGTGAGCCGGTGATAGCTGCCCTTGTGGCGGCCATAGGCCGCTGCGGCCGCGCTCAGGATGGCGTCGCGATGGCTGTCGAAGGTCGCCAGCATCTGGGCCTCGCCCGGCTCGGCGCCGAGCCGGCGCAGCGCGTCGATCTCGATCTGGAAGGCGATCTCGAGCGAGGCGTCGGAGCCCCAGAAGCTGACGCAGGAGCGGCCGGGATCGAAGCTGCGGACGGGATTGGGAAAATTCAGTGCCATGATCGACTTTCTGCTTTCGGCTGCGGCTCAGGACGCCAGGAACGCGGCCTGGGAGACCGGCACCGAGACGTGGACCGGAACGGGCGACGGCCGGCGCGCGGGGGTGGGCGGCCGTTCATCGGCGCGCAGACGCTCGTCGAGGAGGCCGAGGACCGCGTCGTCGACCGTCGCGTCGAACTTGCGGGCGAAGAGGCACGGGCTCGCCAGAAGCTCCGGCGCGTCGGATGCGAGATAGGTGCGCGGACGCAGCTTGATGTCGCCGTCCGGGACCCAGTCGATCATGCGCAGATCGTCGCTGACGACCTCGCCATGCTCGGCCGTGTTCATCATCACCGTCTGGAAGAAGCCCTCGTCGGCAATGAAGGTGTTGCGGTAGAAGGCCTTGTAGCGCTCTGCTTCCGGGTCGTGGCAGACGAACTCGCAGAAGCGCCGGCTCACGATCATCCACTGATTGCCGATATAGGGCGAGACGCCGGCCATGAAGGCGCGCGGGAAGGGTGTCCGGACGATGCGCTTCTCGAACTCGACGACATAGCGGCTGACCCGCGTCATCGTCTCGGGCCGCGCCTTGCGCTGGTCGAGGACCTTGATGAACTCCTTGCCGCGGTTGCGCTTCAGGAAAGTGGCGATCTCGTCCTGGCTCTTGAGCGGGTAGTCCTGGCCACTGAGATTGACGAAGAACTCCCAGTCGGCGCCCATTTCCAGCAGCTGCGCCATGCCGCGCAACTCGGCATCGACGAGGCTGTATCCGCCCCAGCGGGCGTGATGGCTGGTCAGGATGGCACTGTTGGGAAAGCCGCGCAGGTAGCGCCGGATATCGGCTTCGAGCTCGGGCCCGGAATTCTTGTCGACATGGATCAGATAGTTATTGGCGGGATCGTAGATCGACTTGAACATGCGCTTGAACTGCGCGGGATACCGGTGGACCAGAACCAGATAAGCGATCAACGTGTGTGTCCTTGAAGCGGGAGCGAAGAGGATCAGAACGATGGCGCGCGTGACGGCCCACGCCTCGGTCGCGCTCCGGCAACCGATGCGCGACAGCACTCCTCGCCTCCCGACGGGAAGCGCGGCCGAATAGGGTCTTGTCTCGAGGCCGGCCGTGACGAATGGCAGCAGCCGCAAAGGCGGCTACTCGCGTCGACCGTGAATCCGACATGGGGAAGCCGACCTGAGATTGTAAGGTCGCGGCGGAAATAAGACCGGGCGGTCCCGCTTCGGTGTCATGCCGCAGCGCATGGCCGCCAGACCGGCTCCGCTAGCCCCGCCTCTGGTGCATGGCCGGGCCGCCACCTAAACTGGCGCCCCCTTCAGACGCACGGGCAGGCACGGCACTTCATGGATCAGCGGGTCGACCCCCCGGCGCATCAGGCGGCGGCCACGCAGGCGCCGATGCGGCATGAGGACATCCGCAGCATCCTGTTCGGCATCATGCTCGCCATGTTCCTGGCGGCGCTCGACCAGACCATCGTCGCCACCGCGATGCCGACGATCGGGCGTGAGCTCGGCGACGTCACCCATCTGCCCTGGGTGGTGACGGCCTATCTCCTGGCCTCGACCGCGGTGACACCGCTCTACGGCAAGCTCGCCGACATCCATGGCCGGCGCGTCGTGCTGCTCAGCGGCATCGCCGTGTTCATGGCGGGCTCGCTCGCCTGCGCGCTGGCGCCCTCGCTCTGGCTCCTGGTGCTGGCGCGCTTCGTCCAGGGCCTCGGCGGCGGCGGGTTGATCGCGCTGGCGCAGACCATCGTCGCCGACATGGTCTCGCCCAAGGAGCGCGGGCGCTACCAGGTCTATATCGCCTCCGTCTTCATGGCGTCCTCGCTGCTCGGACCCGTGCTGGGCGGCGTCATCGCGGAACGGCTGCACTGGTCGGTGATCTTCTGGATCAACCTGCCGCTGGGCGCGGCCGCCTATGCGATGACGAGCTCGGCGCTGAAGCGGCTGCCGCGACACGAGCGGCCCCACAGGCTCGATTTGCTCGGCGCCGTGCTGATCACCAGCGCGACGATGACGCTGCTGCTGGCGCTCTCTTGGGGCGGCACCCATTACCCCTGGGCGTCCGCACCCATCGGCGGGCTGGTGGCGCTGTCGCTCCTGCTCTGGCTCGCCTTCGCCTGGCGGTTGCGCACCGCGCAGGAGCCGCTGATCCCGCTCGACATCCTCGCCAACAAGGTGGTGCGGATGGGCACGATCGCGGCCGGATTCGGCATGGGCACCTTCATCGGCCTGACGATCTACCTGCCGATCTATTTCGAGAGCGTGATGGGTCTGAGTGCCGCCTCCTCGGGGCTCGGCCTGCTGCCGCTGACGGTGGGCACGGTCATGGGCGCGACCCTGTCGGGTCGGGCGATGACGCGACTGACGCATTACAAGCGCGTGCCGGTGATCGGGCTCAGCGTCGCGCTGGTCGGGGTGGCGCTGCTGGCCTGGCAGGCCGGGCGGATGCCGCTCGTGCCCTTCTGTGCGCTGCTCGCGCTGATCAGCCTCGGGCTCGGCACGATGCTGCCGGTCGCGACCGTCTCGATCCAGAACGCGGTCCTGCCGCATCAGCTGGGCACCGCGACGGGGGCGGCGAACTTCTTCCGCCAGATCGGCGGGGCGCTGATCGTGGCGATCTTCGGGGCCATCGTGCTCGGCGGCATCGGCGGCGCCGGGCCGGGCCTGTCGCATGAGTCCATCCGGCTCGACGGCGTCGATCGCGACACCATGGTGCGGCTGTTCCAGTATGTCTTCGCCGCGACCTGCCTCGGCTTCGCCTGCGCGCTCGGCTTCCTGCTGCGGATGGAGGAACTGCCGCTGCGCAGCGGCGCGGTCCAGGCCGCCAAGGCGCGGGCGGTCGATTGATTCAGATCGCGCCGGGCCCTCCGCTTTCGGCTAGCCTCGCCACAGACCCGTCAAGAACCGCGGTCTAGTCTGCGACCCCATCCGCGGCAGGAGAGCCCCATGTCCGATCTCGTCGTCATCGTCTACCCGACCGAAGCCCGCGCCGAGGAGATGCGCCAGAAGCTCTTTGCGCTGCAGAAGGAATATCTGATCGAGATCGGCGACGCCGCCATCGCGGTGATGCAGGAGGGCGGCAAGGTGAAGCTGAACCAGCTGCTCAACACCACCGCCATGGGCGCGGCCTCGGGCTCCTTCTGGGGCCTGCTGATCGGCGCGATCTTCCTGATGCCGCTGGCCGGCGCGGCCCTCGGCGCCGCCTCGGGCGCGCTCGGCGGGGCGTTGACCGACTACGGCGTCAACGACGCCTTCATGAAGGATCTCGCCGGCAGCCTGCAGCCTGGCAATGCGGCGCTGTTCGTGCTGGTCCAGCGCGTCACCGGCGACAAGGTGCTGGAAGCGATCAAGGGCACCGGCGGCACGGTGCTGAAGACCTCGCTCGACCACACCCGCGAGCAGGCCCTGCGCGACGCGCTGGCGGGGGTGAGTGCGGCGGCGCCGGCCGCGGGCGGATGAAACTGTTGGGGTGAGGGCAACCCGTCATTGCGAGCGTAGCGAAGCAATCCAGACTGAAGCGCGCGGCCGCTCTGGATTGCTTCGTCGGCTTTGCCTCCTCGCAACGACGAGGAGGCAGTCGATCAATCCCGCAGCAGCTCGTTGATGCCGGTCTTCGAGCGTGTCTGGGCGTCGACCGTCTTGACGATGACGGCGCAGGAGAGCGAGGGGCCCGGCGTGCCGTCCGGGAAGGGCTTGCCCGGCAGGGAACCCGGCACCACGACCGAATAGGGCGGCACCTTGCCGATGTGGATCTGGCCGGTGGCGCGGTCGACGATCTTGGTCGAGGCCGAGATGAAGACGCCCATCGAGAGCACCGAGCCCTCGCCGACGATGACGCCCTCGACGACCTCTGAGCGGGCGCCGATGAAGCAGTTGTCCTCGATGATGGTCGGATTGGCCTGCAGCGGCTCGAGCACGCCGCCGATGCCGACACCGCCCGAGAGATGCACGTTCTTGCCGATCTGGGCGCAGGAGCCGACGGTCGCCCAGGTGTCGACCATGGTGCCGGAGTCGACATAGGCGCCGATGTTGACGAAGGAGGGCATCAGCACGACGTTGGGCGCCAGGAACGAGCCCTTGCGCGCAGCCGCCGGCGGCACGACGCGGAAGCCCGCGGCGCGGAAGCGGTTCTCGCCCCAGCCGGCGAACTTGGAGGGAACCTTGTCCCAGAACACGGCGTCGCCGGGGCCGTTGGCGATGATCATGTTGTCGGTCAGGCGGAAGGAGAGCAGCACCGCCTTCTTCAGCCACTGGTGGACGACCCACTCCGTGCCCTGCTTCTCGGCCACGCGAGCGGTGCCGGCGTCCAACATCTCGATCGCCTGCTCGACCGCCTCGCGCACCGCGCCCTTGGTGTTGAGGCCGATCTCGGCCCGGGCCTCCCAGGCGGCGTCGATGGTGGCGGCGAGATCGGTCAGCGACATGGCGTGGCTCCGGCGTGCGTCTGGGGAAAACGCGGGAGCGATGGCGGATGAGCGCCCCGCCGTCAAGGCGCACGGGCTGGCCTCGCCCCTGCGTGGCCGGCGCCCGTGGCTCGTCCCGTCCACTGGAACGCGACGCCGCCGGCCGTGTTAGAGTGGGCAACGATGCCCCGAACCGGCCGGAGGCCCCCATGAAGCACCTGACCCTGTCCCTGCTGCTCCTGCTCGCAGCCGCGCCCGCGCTGGCGCAATCGCGTCCCTCCACCCCCGACCGCAGCTGCGCCGCCAACCGCCAGAGCGTCGCGGCAAACGGCGCGATCGTGCTCGGCACCGGCGGCTTCACCTATGACCGCTTCGTGCGGGACCGCCGCTTCTGCGCGCATGGAGAGTTCCTCGAGCCCGCCTTCGTGCCGAGCCGCGACAATCCGCAGTGCTTCGTCGGCTATCGCTGCAAGGTCGACCAGCCCTGGGATTGAGGCGCGACGCTTTACCTCGCCCGGTCGCGGCGGCAGTGTCGCTCACGACTTCGCCAACCTGCCGGAATTCCCATGCGCCTCTGGATCAGGAACCCGCTCGGCATCGTCGCCGAGAACGCCTCGTGCGGTGTCGTGGTCGAGGGGGGCGTCATCGCCGAGCTTGTCGCGGCGGGGGCCACGCCAGCCGCGCCGGTGGATGGGGTGTTCGATGCCTCCGAGCATGTCGTCCTGCCCGGCCTGATCAACACCCATCACCACTTCTACCAGACGCTGACGCGCGCCCATCCGGCCGCGATCGACCGTGAATTGTTTCCCTGGCTCACCGCGCTCTACCCGCTCTGGGCGCGGCTGACGCCTGAGGATCTGCGCCTCGCCGTACGGGCGGCGCTGGCGGAGCTGCTGTTGTCGGGCTGCACCACGGCGGCCGACCATCACTATCTGTACCCGCCGGGGCTGGAGGACGCGGTCGACATCGCGGTGGAGGAGGCGCGCGCGCTCGGCATCCGCGCCACGATCTCGCGTGGCTCGATGAACCTGTCGCAGAAGGATGGCGGGCTGCCGCCCGACACCGTGGTGCAGGACGAGGACACGATCCTCGCCGACAGCGAGCGCGTGCTGCGGCTGTTCCATGATCCCGCGCCCGGCAGCATGATCCAGATCGCGCTGGCACCCTGCTCGCCCTTTTCGGTGACGCCCTCCCTGATGGCGAAATCGGCGGAATTGGCGGCGCGTTTCGATGCGCCGCTGCACACCCATCTCGCCGAGACCAGGGACGAGGACGCCTATTGCCTCCAGGTCTACGGCAAGCGCCCGCTCGACCTGCTCGAGGAGACCGGCTGGATGCGGCCGAAGACCTGGCTGGCGCATGGCGTGCATTTCTCCTGCGAGGAATGCGACCGGCTGGGCCGGGCCGGGGTTGGTGTCTGCCACTGCCCGACCTCGAACGGCGTGCTCGCCTCCGGCTTCTGCCGCACGCGCGAACTGGAGGCGGCCGGAGCGCCGCTCGGGCTCGGCGTCGACGGCTCGGCCTCCAATGACGGCTCGAACCTGATGGAGGAGCTGCGCCACGCCCTGCTGATCAACCGGCTGCGCTATGAGAGCGCTGCCGCCGTGACCGCCCGCGACGTCATCCGCTGGGCGACGCAAGGCTCGGCGCGCTGCCTCGGCCGCTCCGACATCGGCACGATCGCGCCGGGCTTCCAGGCCGATCTCGCGCTCTACCGGCTGGACGAGCTGCGCTTCTCCGGCGCGCATGACCCGGTCGCGGCTCTGGTGCTGTGCGGCGCGCACCGGGCCGACCGCGTCATGGTCGCCGGGCGCTGGCGCGTGGTTGATGGGGCGATCCCGGGCCTCGACCTCGCCGCGATCAGGCGCGCCCATGGTGCAGCCGCGCGCCGCTACGCCTGAAGCCTTTCGCAATCTCGACTCATTTGCGGCCTTTTCTGGTGGGGGCCATTTTGGCCTGGATCGTGCCGACCGAAGGATGCCGGACATGAAGATCGCGCCGCTCGCCGCCCTCGCCCTGGCGCTGACCGCCAGCGGCTGCATGACGCTCGAGGAGCGCCGCGCGCTCGATATGGAGCAGTGTCGTGGCTACGGCTTCCGGCAGGGCACGGACGCCTTCGCGCAATGCATGCAGACGATCGACGTCGAGCGGGCGGCGGTGCGGCGCACCTATGTCTACCAGGATTTCGGCGGCTTCTATGGCGGCTATGGCTTCGGCTACGGCTATCGCCGCTGGTGAGCTAGCCGCCCTCGCCGGGTGGCGGGGCGAACTCGCGCAGGGCCGGCAGCCGCGCCTGCATCCGGCGCAGGAAATCGAGGAGCTGCGCGCGCTCCTGCGGGCTGAAGCCCTCGAGCATCAGCTGCTCGCGCGCGGTCGCGAGCGCGATCAGCCGATCATGCAGGCCGTAGCCGCTGGCCGTGAGTTCGAGGAGCTGGCGGCGGGCGTCGCGCCTGTCGGGCCGCTCCGCGACATGGCCGGCCGCCACCAGCGCCGCGGCGCTGCGGCTGACGGCGCCCTTGTCGAGCGCGATGACCTCGCAGATCCGCTGCGCCGGGATGCCGGGCTCGATCGCGAGCTGCGACATCACCCGCCACTCGGTGACGCCGATGCCGAAGCGCTCCAGATAGAGCCGCGACGAGCTGCGCGACCAGGTGTTGGAGATCGCCGTCAGGAAATAGGGAACATAGCCGCCGAGATCGAGGACATCCCGCTCGGCGCCCTGTCCGGCGGCCCTGTCGCGTCTGGTCGAAGGCATGGCGCGTCCCGCAGTCGATGCCGGCATCTGGCATGGCCGCGCGGCGCGGGGCAAGCTCCGGCCGGTACTGAAGGATGGCGACGATCTCCCTCCCCCCGCTTGCGGTGGGGAGGGTTGGGGTGGGGGGCAGTGCCGCTCGGCAAGACGATCAAGGACAGCGCTCCGGCTTTGCGGCCCCCCATCCCTAACCCTTCCCCACCGCAAGCGGGTGGAAGGGGATGCGGCTTGCCCAACCGGCCGTCGCTTCAATCGCACCGCCGCAGCAGATAGATGTCCATGATCCAGCCATGGCGGGCACGGGCCTCGGCGCGGATGCGCGCGATCGTGTCGGCGACCTCGGCGAGCGGGCCGGCGATCAGGATCTCGTCGGGCGTGCCGAGATAGGCGCCCCAGAAGATCTCCAGCCCCTCGGGCGCGATCTTCGCGAAGGCCTGTTCGCCGTCGAGCATGACGACGACGCCGTCCGGCGCCAGCGGCAGGCCCTCCGCCAGCTTGCGGCCGGTGGTGATCAGCACGGGCTCGCCGATGCGGTTGAGGGGGATGCGATGACGGGCGGCGAGCGCCTGGACGCTGCTGATGCCGGGGATGACCTCCCAGTCCAGCGGCAGGCCACGGTCGCGGACGCGCGCGACGATGCGCAGCGTGCTGTCATAGAGCGCGGGATCGCCCCAGACGAGGAGCGCGCCGGTCTCTCCCTCCGCCAGCTCCTGCCGGAACAGGGCCTCGTAGGATGCGGCGATGCGGGCGTGCCAGTCGTCGACGACGCCGCGATAATCGTCACCGGCCTCGGCGCGGCGCGGCGTTTCCATCGTCACGCTGCGCCAGGGCTTCTCGATGAAGCGCGCGCAGATCGCCTCGCGCAGATGGCGCAGGGCCGCCTTCTCCTGCCCCTTGTCGGGCAGGAAGATCACATCCGCCCGGTTGAGCGCCGCGATTGCCTGGACCGTCATCTGGTCCGGGTCGCCGGCGCCGATCCCGATGATCAGCAATCTGCGCATCGTCACCTCGTTCCGGCGCGCGTGGGCGGCCGTCCGGGCTCCCACCCAGCCTTGACCAACTCGGGCACCTCGCTCTGCGCCTCCGGCCAGCCGACGCAGAGCCAGGCGATCAGCTTCCATTCGGGCGGCGCGCCCAGGGCCTCCCGCACCACCTCCGGCTCGAGGATCGAGACCCAGCCGACGCCGACGCCCTGAACCCGTGCCGCCAGCCAGAACTGCGTGATCGCGGCCACCACCGAATAGTCGAGCATTTCCGGCATCGTCTTGCGGCCGAGGCCATGGCCCTGCGCCGTGCCATGGTCGCAGAACACCGCGATCTGCTCGGGCGCCTCGCGCATCCCTTCGAGCTTCAGGGTCGCATAGAGCCGCGCCCGCTCACCCTCATAATCGGCCAGCGCATCGGCATTGCAGCGTCCGAAGCTGTCTTGCGCCGCGTCGCGCTGCGTGGGATCGGTCACGCGAACCCAGCGCCAGGGCTGCGAATGGCCGACCGAGGGCGACAGCTCCGTCTGCGCCAGCAGCCGCTCGACCAGCCCGTCGGGCAAGGCGTCGCGCCTGAAGCGCCGGACATCGCGCCGCCAGGCCAGGAGTTCGGCGAACTGGGCGGCGAAGGCCTCGTCGAAGCGGGGAGGGGAATTGGCCATCCCCCTCAGCCCTCATCCTGAGGAGCGCTGCGCAGCAGCGCGTCTCGAAGGATGCTCCAGCTTGCGCGGGAGCCTTCTGGAACATCCTTCGAGACGCCGCTGCGCGGCTCCTCAGGATGAGGGCTGTGGGAGAATGGGCGTGACATCACGCTCACCCCGCCACCGCGATCGCGTGAAAGAACGAGCCTGTGACATGGCCACGCCGGCTGCCGGCGGGGGTCGGCGCCGAGCCATGCCTGGGTGACGATCGTCGCGTAGTGGAACTCATGGCCGGTCAGCGCGTCGCCGGCCGCGCCGAGCGGCGCGTCGGCCTCGAGGATGGCGCGGCGATAGCCGAGATTCATCTTCCGCTTCGCGAAGGAGGTCTCGACCGAGAGCAGCCCGGCCATGGCGTGGGAGAGCCCGTCCGCATCGATCAGGGTGCGCCCCAGCACCATGTAGCCGCCGCACTCGCCATGCACCGGCCGGGTCTCGGCAAAGGCGCGCAGGCCGCCGAGAAAACGGCTGGCGCCGGCGATCGTGCCGGCATGAAGCTCCGGATAGCCGCCCGGCAGCCAGCAGGCATCGCAATCCCCGGGCGGCGGCTCGTCCGCCAGCGGCGAGAACGGCACCAGCACGGCGCCCGCCGCCCGCCAGCCGGCCTCGACATGCGGATAGACGAAGCTGAAGGCGGCATCGCGCGCGATCGCAATACGCCGGCCGGGCGCCGGCAGGCGCGGGATCGCCATCGGAGACGCCGGCAAACGAGTCGTTTGGGCGACCGCCCTGACGGCGTCGAGATCGACCGCCGCCCCCACAGCATCGGCGAGTGCCTCGAGCCGCGCCTCGAGATCGGCGGTCTCTCCGGCCTGCACGAGCCCGAGATGGCGCTCGGGCAGGATCAGGCTGGCCTCGCGCGGCAGCGCGCCGAGCACGGGCAGGCCGATTGTCTCCATGCCCTGCGCCACCAGCCGGCGATGACGCTCGCTGGCGACCTTGTTGAGGATCACGCCCGCGATGGTGATGCGCGGGTCGTAATGCATGCAGCCGAGCGCGATGGCCGCCGCCGACTGCGCCTGACCGGAGACGTCGATCACCAGCACGATCGGCCAGCCCAGCAGCGCGGCGATGTCGGCGCTCGCGCCGGTGTGACCCTGCGGCCCCGGCACGGCGTCGAACAGCCCCATCGAGCCCTCCGAGATGACGAGGTCGGCGCCATCGGCCGCATCGCCGGCGATCGCGCGCAGCAGCGCGTCGGGCATGGCGAAGGAATCGAGATTGGCGCTCGGCGCCCCGGTCGCAGCGGCATGGAAGGCCGGGTCGATATAATCAGGCCCGCATTTCAGCCCGCGCACCACGAGCCCGCGCCGCGTCAGCGCGCGCTGCAGCCCGAGCGTGATCGTGGTCTTGCCCGAGCCGGAGCGCGGCGCGGCGATGATCAGGCCGGGTGCGGTCATCGACGGGCTCCTGAAGCGTCGCGCCCGCTCCCTCCCCCCGCTTGCGGTGGGGAGGGCTGGTGTGGGGGGCAGTGCCGCTCGGTGATACGATTGAGGATGGAGCTTTGGCGTTGCGCCCCCCCATCCCTAACCCTTCTCCACCGCAAGCGGGGGGAAGGGGATCGCGTCGCGCCTTGATCCACCATCATACCCCGCCCCCCGGCCGGAAGCGGCGGTCATAGCCCGTCGAGTACAGCGCGCTCTCGCTGAAATCCTCGGCCGCCAGCGCCGGGCCGACCAGGATCAGCGCGGTGCGCGCCAGCCCGAACGCGCGCACCTGCGCCGCGATCGTGGAAAGCGACCCGCGCAGCACGCGCTCGTCAGGCCAGGAGGCGCGGAACACGATCGCGACCGGACAGGCCTCGCCATAGAAGGGCGTCAGCTCCGCCACCACCTGCTCGACGACATGGATCGAGAGATGGATCGCCAGCGTCGCGCCGGACGTGGCGAAGGTGGCGAGCCGCTCCCGCTCCGGCATGGCCGAGGCCCGGCCCGAGGTCCGCGTCAGCACCAGCGACTGCGCCAGCCCCGGCAGTGTCAGCTCTCGTTTGAGCGTCGCGGCGGCGGCCGCGAAGGCCGGCACGCCCGGCGTCACGCTGTAGGGGATGGCGAGCGCATCGAGCCGGCGCATCTGCTCGCCGGTCGCACTCCAGATCGAGAGATCGCCGGAATGCAGTCGCGCCACGTCCTGCCCGGCCGCGTGGGCCGCCTGCATCTCGGTGATGATCGCGTCGAGATCGAGCGGGGCGGTGTCGACGATGCGCGCGCCCGGCGGACACCAGTCGAGCATCGCCTTGGGGATCAGCGAGCCCGCATAGAGGCAGACCGGGCAGGACGCGATCAGGTCGCGGCCGCGCAGCGTGATGAGATCGGGCGCACCGGGGCCGGCGCCGATGAAATGGATGGTCATGCCGAGCGCTTCATGTTGATGACCGCGCCAGCGCGCAGGTGACGCGGGCGGTGGCGATGCGCGGCTGCAGCAGCGTCCCGCCCGGCCCGGCGGCCGCGAGCGCGGCGGCTTCCGCGACCGAGCCGACGCCATAGAGCGAGGCGATCCGCGTCGAGCGCGTCGCGCAATGGGCCTCGAAACCCTTCAGCGCCTCGTCGGGCACGCCGACCAGTTCGGCGGCCCGGCTGGCGGCGGCGGCCGCGAGCCCGGGCTCGGCCATCCGGCTCGCCAGCGTCGCCAGACGCGGCGTCGCCTCGCCCGAAAGGCCTGCGAGCGCCAGCGCCTCGTCGAGGCAGGCGAGGATGTCGGCCTCAGGGGTGCCGGCGCGCAGGCCCAGCCCGACGACGAGACGGCCGGTCACGGCTTCTCGACCCGCCACTGCGTCACCGGCATCGCCGGGCGCCAGCCATGTTTGCCGCCGACGGGGACGAGGCGGTCGATCGCGATGCGCCGCAGCGAGCCGCCATGCAGCGCATGCAGCGCCGCAAGCTTCGCCTCGCCCTCCAGCGTCACGACGTTGGCGACGAGGCGCCCGCCGGGCTTCAGCGCCGCCCAGGCACCCTCGAACAGCCCCTCGACCGTCAGCGCGCCGCCGATGAACACGGCGTCGGGCGCGGGCTGGCCGGCAAAGCCCGCCGGTGCCTCGCCCGTCACCGTCACCGAAAACCCACCCAGTTCGAGGCTGTTGCGGGCGATCCGCTCGATTCGCTCCGCCTTGGACTCGAAGGCGATAGCCGCATTGCGCGGGTGGCGCTGGCACCATTCGATGCCGACGGAGCCCGAACCGGCCCCGACATCCCAGAGCAGCTCGCCCGCCCGCGGGGCGAGTGCGGAAATCGTGATGGCGCGGACCTCGGATTTGGTGATCTGCCCGTCATGGGCGAACCACTCCTCGTCCAGGCCAGGCGCGAGCGGCAGCACGCGCGCATTCCGGCCCGCATCGACAGCCACCGCGATCATGTTGAGCGGCACGATATCGTCGAAGGCAAAGGCGTCGGCGCGGGTCTCGCGAACCCGCTCATGGGGGCCGCCCAGCGATTCCAGCACCGTGAGGCGGCTCGCCCCCATGCCGCGCGCGGTGAGCAGCTCCGCCACCGCCTGCGGCGTCGTCTCGTCCCAGGACAGAGCGAGGATGCGCGCCTGCGGCTGCAGATGCGGCACGATCCGAAACAGCGTGCGGCCATGCAGCGAGACCAGCCTGCGCCGGGATGGCCCGGCTCAGGCTGTTGCCGATGCCGTAGTGGAACGGGTCGCTGGTCGCGAGCACGCAGACCTTGCGGCCGCGCTCCGCCAGGATCTGCGGCAAAGCGTTGCGGAAGGGCTGCGGCCAGGGCCGAAGTTCGCCGGGCACCGAGCCGACCAGCGCGATATGGCGCTCGCCGCCGAAGACGATCTCGGCCTCCGCCAGCGCGGCCTTCGCCTGTGGCGAAAGCCCGGCCGGGCCGTCCTCGCCCAGCCCGATCAAGGACAGCCAGGACGGGGGTGTGTGAACGTCCTGCACTCGGGAAACGTCGGCTGCGACGTCCAATTCTCCCTCCCCCCGCTTGCGGTGGGGAGGGTTGGGGTGGGGGGCAGAGCCGCTCGGCGAGACGATCGAGGATGGCGTTCCGGCTTTGCGCCCCGCCATCTCTAACCCTTCCCCACCGCAAGCGGGGGGAAGGGGACGCGCCGCGTCTTCGCGCGAGCGCGCGGCGGCCGGCGCAGCCTCGCGGCTCGACAGACTCTCGGTTTCAAGCGTAACTGGGGACATGACCGTGCTCATTCTGGGTGGAACCGGCGAAGCGGCGGCGCTCGACCAGCATCTGGCCGAGCAGGCGCCCGAGATCCGCGCCATCATCTCGCTGGCGGGCCACACCGTCGACCCCCGGCCCGTCAATCTCCCCGTGCGCGTCGGCGGCTTCGGCGGCGTCGAGGGCCTCAGGCAGTATCTGCGCGACGAGAGCATCATCGCCGTCATCGACGCGACGCATCCCTTCGCGGCGATCATGCCCGTCAATGCCGAGCATGCCTGCAAGGCCGAAGGCGTGCCGCTGCTCGCCATCCGCCGGGCAGCCTGGAATCCGGAAGCGGGCGATGACTGGCGCGATGTGCCCGACATGGAGGCCGCGGCCGCCGCGCTGGGCGAAGCGCCCCGCCGTGTCTTCCTGACGATCGGCCGGCTCGATTTGCCGGTCTTCGCGGAGGCGCCGCAGCACCATTACCTCGTGCGTGCCATCGAGCCGATCGGTGATCGTCTGCCGGTGCCGCATGTGGAGGTCATCCAGCAGCGCGGCCCCTTCCGCGCGCAGGACGAGGAGGCGCTGATGCGCGAGAAGCGCATCGAGCTGCTCGTCAGCAAGAACTCCGGCGGCGACGCCACGGCGGGCAAGCTCGTCGCCGCGCGCCGGCTCGGCCTGCCGGTGATCATGGTCGCTCGCCCGCCCAAGCCCGATGTCGAGACCGTCGCCCATGTCGATCAGGTCCTGCCCTGGCTGGTGGCGCAAGGACTCTTCGCCACGGAGCAGCTCTTCGTCACCGAGCGTGGCGTATAGACATAAGGCGCGGCGTCGCCGGGCCGCGCGATCAGCCGCGTGCTCGAAGCCCCGATCATCACCAGCGTCGCCATGTCGGCGGTCTCCGCCGCTTCGATCGCTTCCGCCAGTGTCAGGATGCGCAGGGCCTCGTCGGGCCGCCCGACGGCGCGGGCGAAGATCACCGGCGTCTGCGCGTGGCGATGGCGGGCGGCCAGGTCCAGCGCCGCTCGGAGCTGCCAGGGCCGCGCGTTCGAGATCGGGTTGTAGAGGCAGATCACCAGATCGGCGGCCAGCACGGCATCGAGCCGCGCGGTCACGACCTCCCAGGGCTTGAGATTGTCCGAGAGCGAGATCGCGCAGAAGTCGCCGCCCAGCGGCGCGCCGGCCTTCGCCGCCGCCGCCAGCATCGCGGTGATGCCGGGCTCGATCGCGATCGGCAGGGACAGCCAGGCCGGCTCGCCTGCCTCCAGCGCCTCGAACACGGCTGCCGCCATGGCGAAGACGCCGGGGTCGCCGCCGGAGACGACCGCGACGGTCCGGCCTGCCACCGCCAGCCGCAGCGCGTGGGTGGCGCGGTCGATCTCGACGCGGTTGTCGGAGGCGTGCTTCGTCTGGCCGTCGCGCGCGGGGATGCGGTCGAGATAGGGCCCGTAGCCGATCAGGTCGCTGGCGGCGTCGATCGCCGCCTGCGCGGCCGGCGTCAGCAACTGCGCCGGGCCGGGACCGAGGCCGACGACGGTCAGGGAGCCTGTGCAGGGAGCCGTGAGGGGCTCTGCCTTGTCCCTCTCCGCGCCGTCATCCCGGACAAGCGGCGAAGCCGCGCTGCTCCGGGATCCATCGGAGGCCTCGCGCTCTACGATGGATCCCGGCGCTGCGCTGCGCTCGGGCCGGGATGACGGCGGAGGTTCCGGTGCGTCCGGATGGGCGGTACGCTCACTCACAGCCGCCGCCCCTCGCCGGGGACCAGCACCATCGAGAAATACGGTGCCTCTGCGTCGTCGCGCTCGCTGAGGCGGATGATCGCCTGTCCGGCCATCGTCGCCCGCTCGACATAGATCGCCCGCCCGATCAGGCCGCTTGCCACCAGCGCGCGGCGCACCTTGGGCAGGTTGCGGCCGAGCTTCATGATCACGGCGGCGTCCGTGTCGGCGAGGCGTCGGACCAGCTCTGCCTCGGGCAGTGTGCCGGGCAGCACGGTCAGGATGTCGTCGCCCCAGGTGATCGGGGCGTTGGCGCGCGTCCAGGCACCGGCCATGCCGGTGACGCCCGGCACCACCTCGGTCGGGAAGCGATGCGAAAGCCGCCGCCAGAGATGCATGAAGGAGCCGTAGAAGAACGGATCGCCGTCGCAGAGCACCGCGACGCTGCGCCCGGCCTCCATCTCGGCGGCGAGCAGCGCCGCGGATTCGTCGTAGAACTGCGCGATCGGGCCGCTATAGCCCTCGTCCTCGACCGGGACCTCGATCGTCACCGGAAAGGCGAGCGCGATCTCGCGCACGGCATCGGGCCCGACGACGGCATCGGCGGTGATGCGGGCATGGCCGCGCCGGCCGCGCTTGCAGAAATGCACCAGCCGGTCGGCGCTCATAATGATGTCGCGGGCGCGCACGGTCATGTAGTCCGGGTCGCCGGGGCCCAGGCCCACGCCGAACAGCAGAGTAGTCGCCGGTTGGAGGCTCACCGGCTCACTCCTTCTCTTGCGCCAGCGCGTTGACGGCGGCTGCCGCCATCGCAGAGCCGCCGCGCCGCCCATGTACCACCAGGAACGGCACGCGCCCGTCCTGCGCCAGCGCCTGCTTCGATTCCGCCGCGCCGACGAAGCCGACGGGAATGCCGATCACGGCTGCGGGCTTCGGCGCGCCGGCATCGAGCATCTCCAGCAGCCGGAACAGCGAGGTCGGTGCATTGCCGATGACGACGAGCGCGCCCGCCAGATGCGGCCGCCACAGCTCCATGGCGGCGGCTGAGCGCGTCGTGCCCATCTCGGCCGCGAGCGGTGCGGTGCGCGGATCATCGAGCCTGCATATCACTGGATTGCGTGCCGGCAGGCGCGATGGCGTCACGCCATGGGCGACCATCTTGGCGTCGCAGAGGATCGGCGCGCCGGCCTTCAGCGCGGCCTCGGCGGCACCCGCGAAATCGGGCGACATCTCCACATCGTCAGGCAAATCGGTCATGCCGCAGGCATGGATCATCCGCACCACGACATGGGCGGCCCGGCCGGCAAAGCGCGAGAGATCGGCTTCCGCCCGGATGATCGCGAAGGAGCGCTCATAGATCGCCCCGCCATCGCGGATATAGTCGTAACCCGTCGTCACGCTGTCGGTCCTGGAAGCCGGCCCGCCGCGATCAGGCGGGCATGAAGGTCCTGTCCGGGCTGCAATCGCGTCAGCAGGGCGGAAAGGTCAAGGGTGGCGACGGCGCTGTCCCGCGCGCTGCCGCCGATGACGATGCGGTAGCGCCCGCCCTCTCCGACCAGCGTGAGATCGCTGGCGGCGGGCCGCGCGCAGGATTTGACGCAGCCCGAGACATGCAAGGTCCGCCCCTCCGCAAGGAGCGGCTCCAGCGCCTGCGAGAGCGGCGCCGCATCCGTCATCGCCGGAGCCTCCGCCCGGCTGCAGGCGGGCGCGCCGGCGCAGGCCTGCACCGACAGGCGCGGGTCGTCGTCACGGATGATCAGGCCATCCGCCGCCGCGCCGTCGAGCAGGACCATCGCATCGGGCTGCGACAGCCCGCGGAAGGCAATCCCGCGCCAGGGCGAGAGGCGGATCTCCGGACAACCCCGCGTTTCGGCCGCCCGGGCGAGACGGTCGAGCGTCGCGGCCTCCGCGCGGCCGAAAGGCAGGCCGACCAGCGCGGCATGGTGATCGCCGAGCGCAAACAGCCCGGCCCGCCGCGGCGCGGGGCGCGGAGGTGGAGGCTCTGTGGCAGGCCAATCGCAAAGCGCCGCCAGCTCTGCGGCCCCGAGATCGTCCATGCGGCGGAGGACGTCGGGCGCCTGCGCCCGTCGCGCGGCGAAGCGGGCCATGGTCTGGGCGACGGCGGCTCCGGCCTCGCTTTCCGCGAGGGGGCCGAACCAGAACCGGTCGGCCAGCGCGATCACCACACGCCCCGGCGCAGTCGCGACCATGCGGAGATCGCCAGCGAAGGCCTCGAGCGACGATTCACCGCCGCCATCGATGACGACGGCGAACTTGGCAGGCAGCCCGACGACCTCCCGCCCGCGCGCCTCGATTTCGGCCGCGAGGGCGAGAGCGTCGATCAGGTCGCCGGGACCGGCGGGCGAGGATGGAGGCTTGACGCTTGAACGCGTCATTGCGAGCGAAGCGAAGCAATCCAGGCGGCCGTCGAGCGCTGCCCCGTGGATTGCTTCGTCGCTTCGCTCCTCGCAATGACGGGGGGGATTCGATAGCGGCGAGACCAGCGTCAGCCTTTGCGGCCCGTCGCCCTCATGCTCGTCGACCAGCCGCTCCGCCAGCAGCGTCGCGACCAGCTCCGGATGGCTCTGCGCCGTCACCCCGCGCAATTGCATGTTGCCGCGCGCCGAGATCTCGACCAGCCCGCTGCCGTGCTGGCCCGCCAGCGCCGCGATGCGCCGCAGCTGCGCCGGCGTCAGCCAGGCGCCGGGCGGATGCAGCCGCACCAGCCAGCCATCGCCGGTCTCCATGGGTTTGAGCGTGCTCGGGCACCAGCCGCGTCGCAGGGCTTCGGGGGAGGAGGCGTTCATTCCGCCGCCTCCCGCGTCGTGGGCGTGCCCGCCAGAAACGCCCCCACCGAATTGCGTCGGCTCGTCCACAGCCCCCGTCGCGCCGCTTCCGCCAGCCGGGAGCGAATCGCTTCGGCGGCCGGGGCATTCGCGGCCTCGATCGCGCTCCAGACAGCGGCATCGGCGCACCAGGCCTGGAACACCGCGTCGAACAGCCCGTCGGAAACCGCATCCGTGCTGGCGGCGAAGACGAAGAGCGTGTCCACCGCTTCCGCCAGTTCCGCCGCCCCGCGCCAGCCATGGGCGAGATGGGAGGCGATCCAGCGCGGATGCGTCAGCCGGCCATGGACGATGCGGGCGATGTCCTCGGCGACTGTTCGCGCCTTCGGCGCCTCGGGGTTGGAGGAATCGAGGCTGTAGAGCGCCGGTGCGGCCCCGAGCGACTGCGCCGCGGCCGCGAGCCCGCCAATGACGTCGGCGGCACTGGAGGCTTCGAGGATATCGCGCCCGGCGGTGTCGCTGACATGGACGAAGGCGTCGGCCATGCGGATTCGGGCGGAGAAGCTGTCATCGGCCTGGGCTGCCCCTTCCGGGCCGCCATAGGCATGGCTGGAGGCGGCGAGATAGGTCGCGCCAAGGTCGTCGCGGCTCGACCAGTCGCCGTCCAGCGCCCGGTCGGCGACGGCCGCGCCATAGCGGCCCGGCGCCGCCCCGAACACCCGCGCCCCGGCCTCGCCGCGACGGCGCGCGGCGGCGGGCTCGTTCCACTCGTCGGGCTCGTCCAGCAACGCGACGGCGCGCGCGGCGGCGTCGAGCAGCGCCACTTGCTGCGGAAACGTGTCGCGGAAGGCGCCGGAGATGCGAACGGTGACGTCGATGCGCGGATGCGCGAGCCTGGGCAGCGGCGTGATCGCGAAGCCCGTGACCCGCGTCGAGGCATCGTCCCAGAGCGGGGCCGCGCCCATCAGCGCCAGCGCATGGGCGATGTCCTCGCCGCCCGAGCGCAGCGTCGGCGAGGCCCAGAGATCCATCACGATCCGGCGCGGCGGCTCGCCCTCATCCTGCAGGTGTCGCGCGATCACGGCCTGCGCCGCCAGCGCGCCCAGCCGCGCCGCGGCCCGCGTCGGGATCGCACGCGGGTCCAGCGTCGAGAGATTGCGCCCGGTCGGCAGTACGTCGGGCCGGCCGCGATGCGGCGAGCCGGCGGGCCCGGGCGGCACGAAGCGCCCGTCGAGCGCGCGCAGCAGGCCCTCGCGCTCGGCCTTTGCGGAGACGGGATCGCGCGCCGACTGGCCGAAGACATGCAAGCCATCGCGGAAGGGCAGTTCGGCGATGTCGCAGAGATGCGCGTCGAGCCGCGTCAGCGCCTCGCTCATCGGCAGGTCGGGCGTCACGCCGCAGGATTCCGCCAGCCCGCTCGCCTGCGCTCGCGCCCGGATTTCGCTCGCGACGATGTCGGCCCGGCGCGGATCGAGCACCTGTGCCTGGCTGAACTCCTCGACGAGGTCGCGCAGCAGGGCGGTCTCGCCCGAGGCCCCGATCTCCGCCAGAGGCGGCGGCAGATGGCCGAGCGTCACCGCCGAGAGCCGCCGCTTGGCCGGCGCGGCCTCGCCGGGGTCGTCGACCACATAAGGATAGACCACCGGCAGCCCCTGCGTGACCAGCCGCGGCCAGCAGGAGGACGACAGCGCCACCGCCTTGCCCGGCAGCCATTCGGTCGTGCCATGGGTGCCCAAATGGATCAGCGCGTCGATGCCGGCCGTCTCGCGCAGCGCGCGGTAGAAGGCGAGATAGCCATGGCCCGGCGGCGCATCGGGGTCGTGATAGCGGGCCTTCCGGTCGGGCGTCGCGTCGCGCGGCGGCTGCAGCGCGATGGTGAGGGGGCCGCCGTGGACGGCGCGGAAGCGGAAGGCGCCGTCCGTGCAGGCAGGGTCAGCCTCGGGCGCGCCATGGGCGGCGAGGAGGGCGTCGCGGGCCTCTATGGGGATCGTCGCGAGCCAGGCCCTGTAAGCATCGAGCGGGAGGATGAGATCAGCCGGCCCGGTGGTGAGGGCGGTCATGAGGGCTTGGCCGTCATTGCGAGCGCAGCGAAGCAATCCAGAACCGTCTCGCTCGACGTCCCCCTGGATTGCTTCGCTGCGCTCGCAATGACGGGATGGGATGTCGTACCCCGCCTCCGTCAACAGCCCCCGGATCACCCCGACGCTTGCCGGCGTGTCGAGCCCGACCGCGAATCCCGCCCGCCCGCCGCGCGCGGGATAATCCGACATCACCAGCGCCAGCCGTCGCGCGGCGAACGGCTTCGACGCCAGCGCGATCCAGCTGCTGGCAAGATCCGCGAGCGCGGCGACGCCGTCCGGATCGGGTACGAGCCGCCGCGTCATCAAACCGGTTTCGGGGTCGGTAATCTCGGCCTTGAAGGCGACGGGGATGGTGCCCAGCCGCCCGTCGAATTCCGGCAGCGCCACCTGCATGGCGAGGTCGGCCGCCGAGAGCCCCCGGGCCGAGGCCGCCCAGGCGTCGCGCGCGCTGCCGACCGGCATCGCCTGAAACAAGGGGCAACCGGCGGCGTCGAGCACGAAATCGGCGCCCTCTCGGGCCGAAAAGGCGGTGGTGGTGACGAAGGCCGCCGGCCGCCGGGTCGCGATCAGCGCCGCGAGGTCGGCGATGACGGACGGGTCTTTCAGGCTGGTCAGGGCCAGGATCAGCGGGGCGAGTCCGCGCGCGGCGAGTGCCGCCGCCAGCGCCTCGCCCGCGCCCGTGTCGCCGGCGCTGACCGCCGAGCGATAGACCAGGATCGGCACGAAGGACCGGTCGGGCAGGGCGGCGAGCGCTTCGCGCCAGGGCGTCGGCGCGGCGTTGGCGCCCAGCGCGAACAGCGGCGGGAGGGCCAGAGGCGCAAGGCCGGAGGGCGGCCGGTCGTGGCCGAGATACCCCGCCGCCATCGCCAGCAGGTGCCGCATGTTCTCGGCCCCGCCGCCGGCATGGAAATAGCCCAGGATGGCGCGGGCGCAAGCCGGCGGCACGGTGCCGTAGCCCGCCAGCCGCGCGTCGTCGCGATCGTCGCCGGGCAGCACCGCCAGTGCGATACCCTCGCGCCGGCAGGTCTCGCTGAGCTGCTCGATGCCGTAGCGCCAGTAATCCAGCCCTCCGAGGCAGCGCACCAGGACGAAACGGCTCCTGGCCACCGTCTTCTCGATCAGGAGATCGACCGAGAGCGGGTGCTGCAGCCGCCGCAGCGAGGCGAGGCGGACGGTGAGATCGCAGTCAATTGCCGCCGCCGCCAGCGCCGACAGGTCGCTGTCGGCGAAGGACAGGACGACGACATCCCCCGGCGGCAGGGCGAGATCGACGGCGTCCTCGCCGTCGTCGAGCCTGATCTCGCTGGTCGGGAGCAGATGCATGCCTGTCTTTCGGGAACGGGGCGCGCTCAGGCGCCGGCGAGCGCAGCCTCCACCGCCTTCACGTCGAAGCCCTTGAGCCCGGGCGCGAGGCCTTCCGGCAGCGCCAGCGCGACCGAATCGAAATCGTCATGCTCATGGTCCTCGCCATCGCCGTGATGCGAGGGGCGCGAGGCGAGGTCGGCCTCCGCAGCGGCGCTGAGGCCGAGGATCAGCGCCGGATCGATCGTGCCATGGCGGGTCTCGACGATCTTGATCGCCTTCGGCAGATGCGCGGCGATCTCGCCCTTCACCCGCTCGCGCGTGGCCTCGTCGATCAGATCGCTCTTGTTGAGCAGGATCAGGTCGGCGCAGAGAATCTGGTCCTCGAACACCTCCTCCAGCGGGTTGTCATGGTCGACGGAGGCGTCCTGCGCGCGCTGGGCGGCGAGCGCCTCGGGGTCGTCGGCGAACTGGCCTTCGGCCACCGCCGGCCCGTCGACCACCGCGATCACGCCATCGACCGTGACGCGGGCGCGGATCGCCGGCCAGTTGAAGGCCTGGACCAGCGGCTTGGGCAGAGCCAGCCCCGAGGTCTCAATCAGAATGTGCTGCGGCGGGTCGGCCCGGTTCAGGAGCTTTTCCAGCGCCGGCACGAAATCATCCGCCACCGTGCAGCAGATGCAGCCATTGGGGAGCTCGACGACGTCCTCCTCGGTGCAGCTGGAAATGCCGCAGCCCTTGAGGAATTCGCCATCGAAGCCGAGATCGCCGAACTCGTTGACGAGAACGGCAAGCCTCTTGCCTTCGGCGTTCTCGAGCAGATGGCGAACCAGCGTCGTCTTTCCGGCGCCGAGGAAGCCGGTGATGATGGTGCAGGGCGTTTTCGAGAGGGAATTCATCGGGAACCCGCGATCGGGAGGGGAGGAAGGCGCGCGACCACGCCCTTGCGCCCGATGCAGGGTCGAGATCGCCATAGACATAGGTCCAGCGGCCCTCGCCGCTGAGCGCCACCGTGCAGGGGCGCTTGCAGACGGAGAGGCACTCCACCGTCTCGACGCTGACTGCGGCATCGAGCGTGGGGTCGAGCGCGTCGCGAAGGCCGGCGGCGAGAAGGGCCCCGGGACGGGGCGCGTCGGGGTCGCCCCCGGCGGCGCGACAGGTCGCGCAGACGAGGATGCGGACGGGCGCCGTGCCCGTTTCCGGGCGCGGCTGCTGCAGTTGCGTGCTCATGACCGGGCCGGCGTCAGGCCGTCGCGGGCAGGGCGGCGATCAGGAAGACGAGACCGATGCAGCCCATCGCGGCGGCCGCCGCGCGAACCGGCAGCGTCAGGCCGGTCTCCGGCGAGAATAGCTGCCGCACCAGCAGGATCGTGCCGACCGTGACCGCAGCCTGGACCGCGACGAGGCCGAGGAGATAGGCGCCGACCACGGCGGTGTCGGCGCCGATGATCGATTCAGCGAGGGCATGGCCATGGGCGAAGCCGGCGGCCACGAAGAGCGCGGCCAGGGCCGGCAGCGGCAGCGAAGGCTTGAGCACGCCGATGGCGCCGATCAGCACGAGGCTGCCCGCCACCAGCATCTCGCCGGCCGGCAAGTCGAAGCTGTTCATATGGGCGAAGGCGCCAAGTCCCATGCCGGCGATCCAGAGCACGGGCAGCAGCAGCGCGCCCGAGGCATAGCGCGAGGCGACGAGGCCGACCGCGACCAGCGCGGCGAGGTGATCGAGGCCGAGAATGGGGTGGCCCAGGCCCGACAGCAGCCCTTCGGTCAGTGTCGAAGGCGTGCTGCCGCCCATTGGGTGGTGGGCGAGCGCCGGGCTGCAGAGCAGGGCGGTGAAGGCGAGGGTCAGGCGGTGGCGCAGCGTCATGGTTCCGGTCTCCGTCAGAAGGCGGCCGGTCTTGCGACCGGCCAACGTTCCCAAGGACGGAGCCGCGTGACCATCGCCACGCAAACACAGCCGCCGTCGGAACACCCCGTCCGATGGGCCCATAGGAACACTGTCGACGGCAGGTCTCCTGGCTCGCGGGTCTGGTCATTCCACGCCGCCTTCCCGGGATCGCTCCCAGTGGCCGATGGCGCGAAACTCGCCGCTTACAGTTGCGGGGGCAGCCGCGGCATCGCACCGCGTTCCCTTTTCACCTCCTCGCGGAGGCACCGTCGGCGACGATCATTAGCCATGTGCGCGAGGCTGTGCAATGGACCGCATGGACAGACGAAGCCTTTCCGCCGTCATTGCGAGCGCAGCGAAGCAATCCAGAAAGGCGCGCGCCTACACCTGGATTGCTTCGCTGCGCTCGCAATGACGAACTTCATGACGGGTCGAACCTGATGTTGCTGCCCCACCTCACCCTCGTCCTCGGCGGCGCCCGCTCGGGCAAGAGCCGTCATGCCGAAGCGCTGATCGAGGCGCTGCCGGGCCCTTGGGCCTACATCGCGACCGCCCAGGCCTGGGATGACGAGATGACCGCGCGCATCGCCGAGCATCGCGCCCGCCGGCCTGCGGACTGGATCACGCTCGACGCGCCGCTCGACCTGCCCGGGGCGATTCTCGGACTTCCCGAGGGCCGCCCGGTGCTGGTCGACTGCCTGACGCTGTGGCTGACCAACCTGATCCTGGCCGAGCAGGACACCGCCGCCGCCGGAAGCGCCCTGATCGAGGCCTGCGCACGGGCGATCGCGCCGGTCGTCCTCGTCTCCAACGAGGTCGGCCTCGGCATCGTGCCCGACAATGCGCTGGCGCGGCGCTTCCGCGACGAGGCCGGCCGGCTGCATCAGGCGATTGCGGCAAGGGCCGGCCGCGTGGTCTTCATGGTCGCCGGTCTGCCGATGCAGGTGGCGTGAACAGGCCCGTGGCGTGAGAACGACGATGACGAACGAGACGGACGAGGCCGCCCGCTACAAGGCGAAGATGGCAAAGCGCAAGGCGCTGCAGGATGCGGAAGTCGCTTCCAAAACGGTCGAGAAGGGCCTGCTGATCGTCAACACCGGCCCCGGCAAGGGCAAGTCGACGGCGGCCCTCGGGTTGATGCTGCGCGCGCTCGGCCATGGCTGGCGCGTCGGCGTGGTGCAGTTCATCAAGGGCGCCTGGGAGACCGGCGAGCGCCGCGCGCTCGACGCCTTTGGCGAGCAGGTCTCCTGGCACACCATGGGCGAGGGCTTCACCTGGGAGACGCAGGACAAGGCCCGCGACATCGCCGCCGCGACCCGCGCCTTCGACAAGGTCAAAGAACTGATGGCCGATCAGAGCATCCGGCTGATCGTGCTGGACGAGCTCAACATCGCGCTGCGCTACGACTACCTGCCGCTCGCTGAGGTCGTCGCCACGCTGCAGGCCCGCCGTCCCGATCTCCACATCGTCGTCACCGGCCGCAACGCCAAGCCGGCGCTGATCGAGGCCGCCGACCTCGTGACCGAGATGACGCTGGTGAAGCACCATTTCACCGCCGGCGTGAAGGCGCAGCAGGGGATCGAGTTTTGAGGGCGGTCAGGCGGTGGGGATGAGGTGAAGCGCGTCGGCGCCGCCACGGACGGCCACTGTGCGGAGCCGACGATCGAATGTTGCAAGCGATCCGCCGTGTCGGACGGCGAGAGCTAAGAGGTAAGTATCGGTCAGGTCGCTAGATTTGCCGATGGCAAGGAGATCGACAGACGGTTCTGCGACCAGCGAAAAATCATCTTGCCAGAATTCATGGCCCCGCATCGCTTGAAGGCGTTTCAACAGTTCTGCCGCCCGCGCCGGGTGCCCAGCAACCTCAGGCATTGGATAGCGAGGATGAGCGATGATCCGAACCATCCCATTTTCGACGATTGGGCATGTTGCCCAGCGGCTTGTGTTTGCGAACCACCGATGAGCAGCCGCGTGATCCTTATGGCTCGCGTCGACTAACGCGATGAGCGCGTTGACGTCGAGAAGAGACGTCACGGGTCTTCGTCACGAAGCGCATTAACGAAATCGAGGGTCACCACAACGCCGGGGCGCTTCGGCAGCAGTGGGAACCCTTCAGGATAAACGATCTCCGGCTGCGTTGGCAGGGCGCGCCGGGCCAGATCGGAGATGACCTCCCCGACCGTGCGGTCCTGCTCCCGCGCCAGCTTCTCGGCGGCGCGGACGACGTCATCGTCGATCGTCACATGCGTGCCCATGATCGCCTTCCCATCCGGCTTCAGGACCATTTTAGCGCAATCAGCGGCCAGCGGTAAGCCAGCCTGCTCACCCCCGCGACAGCACCAGCGCGATCAGCGCGCCGCATCCCGCCACCCCCCACAACAACCCGCAAGCCTGCCGATACAGCCGCAAACCCCGCCGGATGTCGGCCGCGGTCGCCTGCGCCCGGCCGTCGCCCATCCAGCCATCCTCGACGATGACGTCGCCATAGATGCGCGGCCCCGCCAGGCGCAGGCCCAGCGCGCCCGCCATCGCCGCCTCCGGCCAGCCGGCATTGGGCGAGCGGTGGCGGCGCGCATCGCGGCGCACGGCCCGCCAGGCGCCCGCCGCATCGGCGTCGCGGTCGAGCGCCGCGGCCGCCACGATCAGCAGCGCGGTCAGCCGCGAGGCCGGCAGGTTGACGAGGTCGTCGAGCCGGGCCGAGGCCCAGCCGAAGGCGAGATGGCGCGGCGTCCTGTGGCCGATCATCGAATCGGCGGTGTTGATTGCTTTGTACATGATGATGCCCGGCAGGCCGGCGACCCCGAGCCAGAAGGCCGGCGCCACCACCCCGTCGGAAAAGTTCTCCGACAGGCTCTCGATCGCGGCGCGCGAAACGCCGGCCTCGTCGAGGCTGTCGGGGTTGCGGCCGACGATCATCGACACCGCCTCGCGCCCCTCCGCGAGCCCCCCCGTCTCCAGCCCGTGGGCGACGGCCGCGACATGCTCGTGCAGGCTGCGCTGCGCCAGCAGCGTCGAGGCGAGCAGCGCCAGCGGCAGAAGCCCCGCCGGCCCCAGCTGTCGGCCCAGGGCGGTCAGCGCCAGCGCCCCGGCCAGGCTCACCGCGAGCAGGACGAGGAGCGCGGCCACGCCCGCCGCCTTCCGGGCGGCGAAGCTGGCCGCCTCCCGGTTCAGCCGGCGATCGAGCCCGGCGATCAGCGCGCCAATCCAGGTGACGGGATGGCCGATCCGCGCATACAAGCGCTGCGGATAGCCGAACGCGGCCTCGATCGCGAGCGCGGCCAGCAGCAGAAACAGTGTGTCGGGCCAGAGATCAGACAAAGCCATGGGCAAAGCGACGGGGACCGGGGGCATCTGGCATGGCGGCGATCTCGGCCGGGCTCGGGCGCTGTTTCCGGCAGCGCCCGAGCCCTGGATCGATCTCTCCACCGGGATCAACCCGATCCCCTATCCGCTTCCCGCGCTGCCGTTAAGCCTCTGGCAGCGCCTGCCCGCCGCCGATGACGAGGCGGCGCTGCTGACGGTGGCGCGAAACGCCTATCGCGTCAGGTCTGACGCTGCGATCGTCGCCGCGCCCGGCACGCAGATCCTGATCGATCTGCTGCCGCGGGTCGTCCCGGATCTGGTCGATACGGGACCCGTCGCCGTTCTGGGGCCGACCTATGCCGAGCATGCGCTGGCCTGGCGGAAGTTGGGTGCGACGGTCGTCGAGGCAGACATGTTGGCCCAGGCCGACGATGCCGCGACGGTGGTGATCGTGAACCCCAACAACCCGGATGGGCGCCTGCTGTCGCTGTCGGACCTCACGGCGCTCGCGGCGCACTGTGCCGCCCGTGGCGGGCTGCTGATCGTCGACGAGGCCTTCTGCGACTTCGCGCCCGAGGCGAGCCTGGTCCCGGCCCTGCCGCCCGCGACCCTCGTGCTGCGCTCCTTCGGCAAGACCTATGGCCTGGCCGGCGTCAGGCTCGGCTTCGCCATTGGCGAGGCGGATCTGGTGTCGGCGCTGCGCGAGGCGATGGGTCCCTGGGCCGTGGCGGGTCCTGCACTCTCGATCGGCGCGCAGGCGCTCGCCGATGCCGAATGGCTGGCGCGGGCCGGCGCCGCGCGCGCCGCCGACGCCGCGAGGCTCGATGCACTGCTGGCGCCGCTGGGCGAGGTCGTTGGCGGCACAGCCCTGTTCCGGCTGCTCGCGACGCCCGAGGCGCCGGCCCTCTTCGCCCATCTCGGTTTCCGCGGGCTCTATGTGCGACGATTCCAGGCCGATCCGACCCGGTTGCGCTTCGGATTGCCGGGCGATGCGCCAGGCTGGGCGCGGCTGGAAGCGGCGCTGGCGTCCTTCGTCCCGCCTTCGCTGGCATCGTAAAGCCCGCATGCGTCGCGCGCTGGGACAGATCCGAAGCCGCTCGCTAGTTTGATCGCCGAACCTGCCCGAATTTGCCTCGCCCCAAGGAACGCACCATGCCCGCCCTGCCGCCTGCCAGCGACCTGACCATCTGTTTCGCCCATGCCGCCTATCAGTTGCAGGCCGAATTCGCGACGCGCGGGCATGCCGCCAAGAGCTTCGAGGTCCGCTCGCTCGACGAGCTGAAGGCGCGGGCGCCGGAGGCCGATGTCGTCGTGGTCTCCGGGCTCTGGCGCAACGAGCTGATCGCGTCCTGTCCGAAGCTGCGCTTCGTCCAGTCGGTCAGCGCCGGCACCGACCAGTACGACAGGGCTGCCTTCGCTGCCGCCGGCATTCGGCTTGCGAGCGCCCAGGGAGCGAATGAGCGCGCGGTCTCGGAGCACGCCATGGCGCTGATCCTCGGCCTGACCCGCCAGATCCACCTCGCCCGTGACAACCAGACCGCCGCGACCTGGCGCCCGATGATCGGCGACCGCGCCCGGCGCGAGGACGAGCTCGGCGGCAAGACGCTGGTGATCGTCGGGCTCGGCCGCATCGGCCTGCGGCTGGCGACGCTGGCAGCCGCCTTCGGCCTGCGCGTCATCGGCGTGCGTCGCAGCCCGGAGCCGCATCCCGACATCGAGGCCATCGTCCGGCCCGACCAGCTGCATGAGGTGCTGGCGCAGGCCGACATCGTCGCGCTGACCTGCCCGCTGACGCCGGAGACCGAGAACCTGATCGACGCTGCGGCACTCGCCGCGATGAAGCCCGGCGCGCTGCTGATCAATGTCGCCCGCGGCAAGGTCGTCGATGAGAAGGCTTTGGTCGTGGAGCTGTCGAAAGGGCGAATCGCGGGCGCGGGCCTCGACACCTTCGTCGAGGAGCCGCTGGCGGCGGCCTCACCGCTCTGGGCGATGACAAACGTCATCGTCACGCCCCACAGCGCCGGCGAGACCCGCGCCTACGAGACCAATGTGGTCGATCTCCTCGTGGACAACCTCGCCCGGCTCGCGCGCGGCGAGACGGCGTTGCGCAATCAGGTGGTCTGACCAGCGCCTTCGGAACCTTTCGTCATTCCGGAGCTGCGCCGCTTCGCGGCTTGTCCGGAATGACGACGAGGCCAGCGGGCATGACAAGCCCTTTTTACCCCGCCTTCGCGTCCTCCAGCATCATCGCCGCGCCCTTCTCGGCGATCATCATCGTCGGGTTGGCGGTGTTGCCGGAGGTGATCGCGGGCATGACGGAGGCGTCGATGACGCGCAGGCCCGCGACGCCACGCACCCGCAGTCGCTCGTCGAGCACGGCGCGGGCATCGTCGGGGCGGCCCATCTTCGCGGTTCCGACCGGGTGGAAGATCGTGGTGCCGAGCCGGGCCGAAGCGTCGAGCAAATCCTCGTCGCTCGTCGCCGCCGGGCCCGGCAGATGCTCCTGCGGCCGGAAGCGCGCCAGCGGCGCCTGCCCGACGATGCGGCGCGTCAGCTTCATCGCGTCGATCGCGACCTGCCGGTCGGCTTGCGTGTCGAGATAGTTCGGCGAGATCGCGGGCGCGTCCTCGGCGTGGGGCGTCGCGATATGGACATGGCCGCGGCTGGTCGGGCGCAGATTGCAGACGCTGGCGGTGAAGGCGTCGAAGGGATGCAGCCCCGAGCCCCAGGAATCCAGCGAGAGCGGCTGGAAATGATACTGCAGATTGGCGGTGGCCTGTTCGGGCGAGGATCTGGCGAAGGCGCCGACCTGCGAGGGCGCCATCGTCAGCGGCCCGCTGCGCAGCGCAGCATATTGCAGCGCCATCAGCGGCCGGCGCCAGATCTTGGCGTAGTCGCTGTTGAGGGTCCGCACGCCCTCGACCTTGTAGACGGGGCGGATCTGCAGATGGTCCTGCAGGTTCTCGCCGACGCCCGGCAGGTCCGCCACCGTCACGATGCCCAGGCCCTGCAGCCGCGCCCCGTCGCCGATCCCTGAGCGCTCGAGCAGCGCCGGTGAGCCGATCGCGCCGGCCGAGAGCACGACTTCGCCCGAGATCTCGGCCCGCAGCTTCTCGCCGCCATGGCTGAACTCGACCGCCGTCGCGCGGCCGTCCTCGATCACGACGCGCTCGACGAGCACCTTGATCTCCAGCCGCAGATTGTCCTCCCGGGCGTCGAGCACCGGCCGCAGGAAGGCGTTGAAGGCGCTCAGCCGCCGGCCGCGCCGCTGGTTGACCTGGAAATAGGAGGAGCCCTCGTTGTCGCCGGTGTTGAAGTCGTCGATCTTGGCGATGCCGGCCTCGGCCGCCGCCTCGCGGATGGCGTCGAGGATCGCCCAGCGCACGCGCGGATGCTCGACGCGCCATTCCCCGCCGCTGCGGTGGACCCCGCTCTCGCCCGGACCGACATGGTCCTCATGCTCTAGGAAATAGGGCAGAACGTCGTCCCAGCCCCAGCCGGAGAGCCCGAGCTGGCGCCAGCCATCATAATCGGCGGCCTGGCCGCGCATATAGACCATGGCGTTGATCGCCGAGGAGCCGCCCACGACCTTGCCGCGGGGATAGGCCAGCGATCGGCCGCCGAGGCCCGGCTGCGCCTCCGTCTTGAACAGCCAGTCGGCGCGCGGATTGCCGATGGCGAAGAGATAGCCGACCGGGATGTGGAACCAGATCCAGTCGTCGCGCCCGCCGGCCTCCAGCACCAGCACCCGTGTCTTGCGGTTGCGCGACAGCCGGTTGGCGACGACGCAGCCGGCCGAGCCCGCGCCGATCACGACATAGTCGAAGCGGCCGATGCAGCGGCGGTCGGTCTGGTCTGGTGCGGCCATGGCGTCCCTCGGTGCGACGGCGGGTACCGCCCGCTCTTCTGCAACGGATAAGCGGCGCGGCCAGTGGCGGCAATGGCGCTTAAGTGCGAATGGACTTTGCGTGAGGCCTCACGTCCGCGGCGATCACGGGCTCGCGGCGAAGTCC
>NCCO01000050.1 GCA_002279705.1 Allobosea sp. 12-68-7 | reverse complement strand
ATCAGCCGCGTGCCGATTAGCTTCACCACCTCGGGGCTCTCGGCGAACTTGCCGTGGTTGAGCCGGTCGCCGGAGCGCAGCGAGGTCAGGTTGAGCACGGTGATCCCGGCCTTCTCCAGCTGCGAGCGCCAGGGCTCGGCATCGGGATCGATCGCGCCCAGGCGCGCCTTGCTGCCCCAGACCCGGCGCGAGGCCGCCAGCGCCCGGTCGTCCTGCGAGACGAAGAGGGTGAATTTCGGGCGGCGGCCTTCCATGTCGGTGATCTGGGTGCGGAAGACGTCGACATCGACATCGGGCGCCGCGAGCATGACATTGGCGATCTTGGGCGAGATCGTGCCGTTGCGGATCGACATCTCGCGCAGGGCCTCCATCGTCACCCAGTTGCCCATCGAATGGGCGAGCACCGAGACCTCGCCCACGGCGGGGTCGCGCGCCAGCGCCTGGAACAGGTTCTCCAGCGCGCGGCGCGAGTAGTTGCCGCTCTCGCGGTCATAGCCATAGGCGAAGACCGAGCCGCGCGAGGGCCAGGTGAACAGGATCGGCACGACCTGCGCCTTCGAATCGTGGACGATCTGGGCGAAGCGGTAGACGGCATCCTCGAAGCGGTTGTTGAAGCCGTGGATGAAGACCATGACGCGGCGCTTGGGCACTTTCTGCACCGCCTTGTTGAAGCGGGAGACGGCGGCCTTCTGGTCGAGCTTCTCGACCTTGAGCGTGACGAAATCGGTCTCCGGATTGCCGGGCAGGGCCTTGGGCCACTGAACCTCGCCGACCTTGCGGCGGCCTTCGGCGGGCAGCGAGACGGTGATCTCGGCGAAGGTCGGCGCGCCGCGCTCGCCCGAGAACAAAAGCCCGGCATCCGGGTCGGGCGCGCGGGTGGTGGCGACCAGCATGGTGACGCGGCTGGAATCGGGGGCGGGATTGGCCACGGGCACCAGCACGCCGCGGACATCGCCGGCACAGCCGCCGAGCCCCAGGGAGAGCCGGTTCAGGCCATGGCCCGGGCCCTGGCGAGTTCGGCCTCGAGCACGAGGATCCGCCGGTCGCGTTCCGCCAGCGCCGCCGCGACGTCCTTCGCGGCGATCAGTTGCGGGATGTGCTGCGGGCAGTTGGCGTCCCAGGCCGCGATCTCGAACAGGATCGCCTGCTCGGGCGTGCCGGCATAGCCCTCCGGCCGCAGGCGCTCGATCAGGGCCGGATCGTCCTCGACGACGCGGGCCGTGCCCCAGATCTTGATGCGCTGCCGGCGGGCATAGTCGATCAGGAAGAGATAGGCCTTCGGATTCTCGGAGAGATTGCCGAGGCTGACATATTGCCGGTTGCCGCGGAAGTCGGCGAAGCCCAGCGTGCGCTCGTCGATCACGCGCAGGAAGCCGGCCGCGCCGCCGCGATGCTGGATATAGGGCTGCCCGTCGGCGCTGGCGGTGGCCAGGAAGACGCTGTCGCGCTCGGCCAGGAACGTCACCGTCGTCTCCCAGCCACCCGTCTCCTCCATTCTGCGATAGCCGCCGCGCGATCCCTTGCGCTGTTGCAGGGCCTTCACCGCCGGGGTGAAGGCGACGTCACTCGATAGGCTCCTGTCGGTCATGGTCCTGGGTCTCCCGGGCGAGCCGGAATGGCTTGCCCCGGGGCGGACCATGACAATGATGTCCGGTGACGATAATCTGTCAGATCGACAGTTCATTGTTGCGCGGATCGGAGCAATGCCATGGATCGCTTCGCCACCCTGCAGGCCTTCGTCAGGGTGGCCGAGGCGAAGGGCTTCGCGCCGGCGGCGCGCCATCTCGGGCTCTCGCCCTCGGCCGTGACGCGGCTGGTCGCCGCGCTCGAGGAGCGGCTGGGCAGCCGCCTGCTGCAGCGCACGACGCGGTCGGTGACGCTGACGGACGAGGGCGAGCGCTATCTGCCCCTGGCCCGGCGCATCCTGGCCGATCTCGACGAGGCCGACGCCTCCTTGCAGGCGGCGCGCACGGCGCCGTCGGGCCGGCTGGTGGTGGCGGCGCCGCTCGCCTTCGGGCGCGTCCATGTCGGCCCGCTGCTCTCGTCCTATCTGTCGCGCCATCCGGCGGTGCAGGGCGAGCTGCGGCTGGGCGACCGGGTCGTCAACCTGGTCGAGGACGGCATCGACCTCGCCATCCGCATCGGCCATCTCGGCGATTCGACGCTCCGGTCACGCCGGCTCGGCGAGACGCGCCGGGTGCTGGTGGCGGCGCCGTCCTATCTGGAGCGGCACGGCATGCCGCTCTCGCCGGCCGCCATCGCCGGCCATCGCTGCATCCATTTCTCCGGCTTCAACACCACGCATGAGTGGGTCTTCGAGCGGGAGGGACAGCGGCAGAGGGTCGGCTTCGTGCCGAGCTTCGTCACCAACGCGGCGGAGAGCGCCGTCCAGCACGCCATCGACGGCGGCGGGCTGACGCTGGTGCTGGCCTATCAGGCGGCGGAGGCGATCCGCCGGGGCGCGCTGAGGATCCTGCTGGCGGAGCATGAGCGGCCGCCGTCGCCGATCCAGATCGTCTATCCGACGCAGCGCCTGCTCTCGGCCAAGGTCCGCGCCTTCATCGACATGTCGGTCGCCGAGACCCGATGGTCGTTCACCGAACTCGGCTAGCGCGATTCCTCGACCCAAAAAAGCTCCGCTCCTGACGGGCGGGGCTCGGCGGTGCTGCGCGAAGCGGCGGCCTCAATCGTCGCGGAAGACGCGCTCGTTGCGCTCGTGGCGTTCCTGGGCTTCGAGCGAGAGCGTCGCGATCGGCCGGGCCTCCAGCCGCTTCAGCGAGATCGGCTCGCCGGTCTCCTCGCAATAGCCATAGGTGTTGTCGTCGATGCGGGCGATGGCGGCGTCGATCTTGGCGATCAGCTTGCGCTGGCGGTCGCGGGCGCGCAGCTCGATGGCGCGGTCGGTTTCGGACGAGGCCCTGTCGGCGATGTCGGGGTGGTTCTCGCTCTCGCTCTGCAGCGTCACCAGGGTCTCGCGGGCTTCCTTCAGGATCTCGTCCTTCCAGGCCATCAGCTTGCCCCGGAAATACTCGCGCTGCCGGTCGTTCATGAACGGTTCGTCGTCGCTGGGCTTGTAGTCCGCGTCGAGGATGATCTGCTTCGACATAGGCGCACTCTCTGGTTGTCGTTCCCCGGCGCCCACCGACATTGCCGTGGGAGGGCCGCCGATTTGGCGCCCTTATAGCGATGCCGGGGGGCGCTCACAATCGGATTGGCAGCCGCTCGCGCGTTCTTCACCGGGGCGTGTCCGGGCCGGCGCGACAGACCGGTTTCGCCCGCCGGGAGGCCACCGGAGCCGCCGGGGGGCACCTCGCCTCAGCGCATCGCCGTCAAGGCGGCGGTGATCTCGGCCTCGACCAGCCGGGCGATCGTCTGGCGGTAGTGGCTGCGGTCGAAGAACTGATTCGGATCGTGAAGCTCGGGCCGGTCGCGGCGCCAGTCGATCAGTGCGGTGAGGGGCCTGCGTGCGGCGAGCGCGGCGAAGGCGCCGCGGCAGCCGGCTTCGGCGGCGGCGTCGGCGCTGCCCGGCACCGGCAACAGGCTGCGATAGACCGGCGGGCGCAGGAGGATCAGCGGCGTGCCGGGCGTCGCCTGCATCAGGGCCTCGAGAGCCTGTACGGCAGGCCAGGGGCCGCTGGCATTGCCGCCTCCGGAGGGGCCCGGCTGCTCGAGGGCGGCCCGCTTGCCGGGATCGCGGTCATAGCCCATGCCGATATAGGTGGGTTCGTAGTCCCAGTAGCCGTCCGGCCGGGCCCGCTCACCGCGCCCGGTCAGGAGATCGCCGACGCGGCGCTGCACCTCCTCCAGCACGTCGAAGCGCAGCAGGCCGACGAGATAGTCGGCACGGTCGCGGCTGTAGAGCCAGAACGGGAAGGGCTTGGCGTTGGGCATCGCCGGGTCGGCCGTGCACCAGAGATCGTCGATGCCGACGACGACGGCGCGCGCCGGCTCGCGACGGTGGCGCAGGAACCAGTCGATCAGGACCAGTCCCTCCTTGGGGCCCGAAGCCGGTGCGATCAGCGAGACGAAGGGGATGCCGGACGCCGCCAGCAGCCGATCGGGCGAGAGCAGCTGGACATGGGAATTGCCGAAGATCGCAGCCTGGAAGGCGGGGTCGCGGCCCCGGCTGGCGGCGGCGGTGCGCGGGCCCTGAGGCCGCACGCCCTCGCGCAGCGAGAGCGGCGTGTTGCCGGTGTCGTAGGGATCGATCAGCCAGGCGAGGGCCAGCGTGCCCACCAGCACCGTGGCGGCCGTGACGGCGAAGCCGCGCACGAAGCCGGCCCAGCGCGCCGCGTTCGCCGCCCTGGCGCCCGGACGGCCAACCGCCTCAGAACTGGAAGTAGATGAACTCATAATTGGCGTCTTCGCCGATCTTGAAGAGGATGAGGACGAACAGCACACCCGCTGCCAGCGCGAGCCAGCGTGCCGGCGGGAGCCGGTGGACCAGCGCCCAGGCGGTCGGGCCGATGATCGCGAAGGCGGCCGCCGGCAGCAGCGCCCGCCATTTGAAGCCTGTGCCGAGCGGGGCGAGGCCGAACAGCCCCTTGTAGATCGCCAGAGCCGCCTCGAAGCTGGTCGCCCGGAACAGAACCCAGCAGAGCGCGACGAAGACGAAGGTCAGGAGCCAGCCGAGCAGGACCGGCATGGGCCAGCCGGCGCGGCGCCACAAGAGCGCGACGATGAGGGCCAGGCCGTGCGCCGCGCCCCAGGCGACGAAGGTCAGGCCGGCGCCGTGCCAGAGCCCACCCAGCGCCATCGTCGCAAACAGCGCCCAGACCTGGGTGGGCAGGCCGTGCCGCGAGCCACCGAGCGCGATGTAGAGATAGTCGCGCAGAAAGCGCGACAGCGTCATGTGCCAGCGGCGCCAGAAATCCTGGATGCTCGCCGCGCGATAGGGCGCCTCGAAATTCGGCGGCAGCACGATGCCGAGCAGCAAAGCGAGCCCCAGCGCCATGTCGGTATAGCCGGAGAAGTCGAAATAGATCTGGAAGGTGAAGGCGAGCGTCGCCTGCCAGGCTTCCGCGACCGAGACGACCTGGCCGGCGGCTGCCGCGGCGAAGACCGGGTTGGCGTATTCGGCCAGCGGATCGCCGATCAGCACCTTCTTGGCGAGGCCGGCGGTGAGCAGCAGAAGCCCGCGCCCGCAGCGCTCGGCGGCGTCGGGCCGCTGATAGGGGCGCTCGTCGAACTGGTGCATGATCTCGCGCCAGCGCACCAGCGGCCCCGCCAGCACCTGCGGGAAGAAGGCGATGTAGAGCCCGTAGCGGACCAGATCGTAGCGCGGTGCCTGGCCGCGGCGCAGATCGGTCAGGTACATGACGTGGTGGAAGGTGAAGAACGAGATGCCGAGCGGGAGCGCCAGATCGAGCTTCGGCGCCGGCAAACCCGGAATCATCGCAGCGAGATCGCCGAAGAAGTTGAAGTACTTGAACAGCGCCAGCACGAGCAGGTTGGCGACGATCGCCGCCGTGATCAGCGCGCCCGAGCGGGTCTTCTGGAAGCCCTCCGCGACCAGCCAGTTGACCAGGATCGAGGCCATCAGCAGCGGCAGGAAGCGCCAGTCCCAATAGGCGTAGAAGGCCAGCGACAGCACCAACAGCAGCGGCAGCCGCCAGACCGGCGCGAAACGCTCGACCAGCCAGTGCAGACCGAGCGCCAGCGGCAGGAAGGCGAGGAGGAAGGCGAAGGAGTTGAAGAGCATCGTTGACGTGGTTGGAGACCCGGCGTCGCATTAGACGAATAGTTGGCAGGTGTCATGCGTGCGAATTGATTCACCGCGATGTTCGGCGTCCCCGCCACTCAGCGCGAATCTGCTTGACGGCCACTGCCATCCTCCGTTCCGTCGATGAGCGCAATGTCAGGATGAAAGCCAGGATGCCATGCTGATTCTCATTCTGACACTTGTGGCTCTCCTGGCGGCTGTCGTTCTTGCGGTCCTTGCGCGGCGCGGCGATCCAGACGCTACGATCACGCCAGGCGCCGCGCCGGCACTGAAACGTGGCACCACGCTCGGCGCGGGGGCGGGACTGGCCGCTCTCGTCGCGGTCTTCCTGTTCGCGTCGACCTCATATGTGGTGGTCGGCCCGAACCAGGCGGGACATCTCAAGCGCATCTATGGCGGCGGCGACCTGCCCACCGGCAAGATCATCGCCGTGAATGGCGAGAAGGGGCCTCAGGCCGATATCCTCGGTCCCGGCTTCCACTTCATCCCCTTCGTGAACGTGCTGCATCAGGTCGAGCAATTCGACGTCGTCACCGTGCCCAACGGCTCCTATGGGCGACTTGTGGCCAATGACGGCATGGCGACGCCGACCGGCACCTTCATGGCGCCGGCGATCCCGGACGACCGGATTGAAAAAATGCTGGACGGGCGCACCTTCCTGACGTCGGGCGGGTTTCGAGGCGCCCAGGAAACCGTACTGAAGCCCGGCATCTACCGGCTCAACCGCTATCTGTTCGATGTGGAGATCAACACTCGCACTGTCGCCAGCGTGGTGCCGGCCGGCTTCGTCGGGGTGATCAAGTCGAATGTCGCCGCGCCCGGCGTCGCCTGCCGCGAGGAAAAGGCCCAGACGGCGGACAGTTCCGACGCCATCGTCGTTCCCGTTGTGCCCGCAGGCTGCGTTGGCATCTGGCGCAGTGTGTTGTTGCCGGGTGCCTATTACCTCAACCATCAGGCCTACGAGATGACCCAGGTCGATACCCGCGTACAGACCTGGGAATACAAGGGCGGATTCCGCAAGCGCATCATCGATCTCTCGGTCGACGATCAGGGCCGGATTCGACAGGTCGAGCGCTTCGTCGAGCAACCGACCCCGAAAGAGGCCGCCGATCAGGCGATCTTCGTCAAGATCGAAGGATGGGACATTCCGGTCGAGTTGCGCGTGGTCGTTCAGGTTCCGCCGGAAAATGCGCCGCTGGTGGTAGGTGGCGTCGGCGGGCTCGAGCAGATCGAGGACCGCATCCTGACCCCGACGATCCGCTCGATCGTCCGAAACGTCGCCGGCTCCTCGATCCGCGTGCCGGTCCGCAATGCGGCTGGCGAGCTTGCCGGTCAATTCCAGACCCGCCCGACGCGCGTGCTCGACCTGATCGACAACCGCGACGCGCTCGAAAGCACGATCGAGCAGCAGATTCGCGTCGAGGGTCGCAAGGCCGGCATCGAGATCAAGGAAGTTCGCATGGGCGAGCCTTCGATCCCGCCCGAATTGCTGGTTTCGCGCCTGCGCGAGCAACTCGCCGAGCAGCTCTCGCGCGCCTATACTCGTGAGACCGAGGCGCAGAAAGTCAGGCTCGACACCGAGGCGGCGCGCGCCCGGGCCGACCAGCAGCGCGAATTCGTCGCGGCCCAGATCGGCGTGCAGGTGGCCGAGCAGCGCCAGAAGGAACGCCAGCTTCTCGGCCAGGCCGAGCGCGGCTACCTTGAGGAATTGGCCAAAGGCCAGAACGCCCAGGCCAACGTGCTCGGGCAGGATCGCGTCGCCTATCTGCAGGCGCTGGAGAAAGTGCTGGCCACGCTCGAGAAGAAGCCCGAGTTGGTCAGTCTCGTCGGCAAGCTCGTGCCGAACACGGTCGTGACCAGCGGCGGCGATGGGCTGGCGGGCGCGGCGGCGCTTCTCTCAAGCGCGCTGTCCTCGCAATCGACCACCCCGACCGCGCAGAACCGGCCGGTGCGTTGAGGCCACTGCGGCCGACCGGCGCAGGGCTCACAACGGAATGTTGTCGTGCTTCCGCCAGGGCCGCTCGACGCTCTTGGTTCTGAGCATGGCCAGCGCCCGCGCGATCCGGCGCCGTGTCGAATGCGGCAGGATGACCTCGTCGACATAGCCGCGCTCGGCCGCCACGAAGGGCGACATGAAGCGGTCCTCATACTCCTTGGTCTGGCGCGCGATGGTCTCAGGCTCGCCGCCCCGGAAGATGATCTCGACGGCGCCCTTGGCGCCCATCACCGCGATCTGGGCGGTCGGCCAGGCGTAGTTGACGTCGGCGCCGATATGCTTGGAGGCCATCACGTCATAGGCGCCACCGAAGGCCTTGCGGGTGATCACGGTGACCAGCGGCACGGTGCATTCGCTGTAGGCATAGAGCAGCTTGGCGCCGTGCTTGATCAGGCCGCCATATTCCTGCGCGGTGCCCGGCAGGAAGCCGGGCACGTCGACGAAGGTGACGATCGGGATCTCGAAGGCGTCGCAATAGCGCACGAAGCGGGCCGCCTTGCGGCTGGCGTCGGAGTCGAGCACGCCGGCCAGCACCATCGGCTGGTTGGCGACGACACCCACGGTGCGGCCCTCGATGCGGCCGAAGCCGGTGACGATGTTGCCGGCGTAAGCGCCTTGAATTTCGAAGAAATCGCCCTCGTCGAGGACTTTGAGGATCAGCTCCTTGATGTCGTAGGGCTTGTTGGGATTATCGGGCACCAGCGTGTCGAGGCTCATATCGACGCGGTCGGGCACGTCGAAGCTCGGCCATTCCGGCACGCCCGCCGTGTTGTTGGCGGGCAGGAAATCGAGCAGGCGGCGCACCTGCAGCAGCGCCTCGACATCGTTCTCGAAGGCGCCGTCGGCGACCGAGGATTTGCTGGTGTGGACCTTGGCGCCGCCCAGTTCCTCGGAGGTGACGGTCTCGTTGGTGACGGTCTTCACCACATCGGGGCCGGTGACGAACATGTAGGAGGTGTCGCGGACCATGAAGATGAAGTCCGTCATCGCGGGCGAGTAGACGTCGCCGCCGGCGCAGGGGCCCATGATGACGGAAATCTGCGGGATGACGCCGGATGCCGCGACATTGCGTTTGAAGACCTCGCCATAGCCGCCGAGCGCCGCCACGCCCTCCTGGATGCGGGCGCCGCCGGCGTCGAACAGGCCGACGATGGGCGCGCGCATCTTCAGCGCCATGTCCTGGATCTTGACGATCTTCTGGGCGTGGGTCTCGGAGAGCGAGCCGCCGAAGACGGTGAAGTCCTTGGAGAAGACGAAGACGGTGCGGCCATTGACCGTGCCCCAGCCGGTGACGACGCCGTCGCCGGGGATCTTCTCGGCCTTCTCCATGCCGAAATCGACGCAGCGATGCTGCACGAACATGTCGAACTCCTCGAAGGAGTCCCTGTCGAGCAGGAGTTCGATGCGCTCGCGGGCGGTCAGCTTGCCCTTGCCGTGCTGCGCCGCGATGCGCTTGGCGCCGCCGCCCTGGCGGGCACCCTCGCGACGGTCTTCGAGCTGTTCGAGAATGTCTTTCATGAGGGACGCCCTGGAGCCGACGAAATGCCTGTCGACATCCGGATTAAGCGGGCGTGGGACGCGAGTCCATCATCTGTTGGTCGTGCAAGGCGGCTGCCTTCGCCGGAGGCATCGACCATGATAGCCTTCTGAATCTCACCGATCGCGTTGCGAGGGCGCCGATGAATCAGACCCTGTCCTTGCCCGAAGACCTCGTTCGCATGATCGAGGCTCGCGTCGAAACCGGCGACTATGCCTCGGCCACGGAGGTCGTCCGCGACGCGCTCGCGTCCCTGGACCGGCAGAACCGGACCGAAGCGGAGAAGCGGGCCTGGCTGCAGCAGGCCTGGCGCGAGGGCCTCGCCGCCCCCGATATCGGCGCCTTCGACAAGGACCGTTTTCGCCGGGAGGCGCATCGGCGTTTGTCGCAGAAGGCGTAACGCATGGGCGCGATCACATGGTCGCAGCAGGCCGAGGACGATCTTCAGGCGATATGGCTCTGGATTGCGCGTGACAGCGTCGGCGCTGCCGAGGCGTTTCTGGACCGCATGATCGAACGCGTCAGCATCCTCGAACGGTTTCCAGAAGCCGGCCCGAGCCGCGACGAGATCGGGGAGGGCGCGCGGGCACTCGTCGCCGAGCGCTGGCTCGTGCTTTACCGCCTGACGGCAGATGGCGCTCAGATCGTGCGTATCGTCGATGGCGCTCGCGACCTGAGCAAGCTGACGCCGATGGAGGGCTGAGGCTCACTCGGCTCGTGTGGTTCTTCGTCACCCCTGCGTCAGCAGCCGCACCGCCGCGTCATACTCCGTCCGGCGGATGGCGCGGCGCTCGGCGGCGTCCTCGTCCTGGCCCCAGATGCCGATCTGGTAATCCTCGTCGCAATGGGCGGCGGCCCAGATCGCGTCGGCGTCGCGCAGCCCGAAATGGAGCGCCAGCATCAGCAGGGTCGAGCCGGTCAGCGTCATGACATTGTGGGCGCCCGCCAGCGCGACGGGGGCGGGGATGGCGGCGACATGGCGCGCGACGGCGTCGAGCGTGGTCGGCGGCTGCTCTGCGAAAACAATGCCCTGCGCGAGGATGAAACGGGCACCGATCCTGGCCTCGACCGCGTGGCGGATCGGCTCCCAGATCTTGTCCTGCAGGGCGACGAGTTCCTGCGGCTCGCCGGCGCGGTAGCAGAGCGCGTCGGAGCCGGCATAGCGCACGATCTCGGCGCGCACGGCCTCGTGCTGGTCGGCGACGCCGTCCAGCGCCGAATTGACCAGGCGGGTCAGCGGCATGCGGGCGGGATCGATCCTGTCGCTCGGCGCGTCCCATTCGGCGGCGAGTGCCTCGGCGACGGGGCGGGAGGCCACCGCCAGCGGGTTGCGGGCCGGGGTGCGGGCGATGCGGCCGTCGAGCGCGACATGGAAGAGCCCGTCGCGCTCGAGCACGGCGGCGTGCTCGTAGAAGCGGCTCGGCAGGGCGTTGCGCATCGCCTTCTGCGCGGCGGCGACGGGATCGGGCTGGCGCTGGCCGGCGGCACCGAAGCGGGCGAGGAATTCATCGGTCGACATGGTCGCGCCTCTAGCATGGCGGCGGCGCGCGGTCAGCCTCCGAAACGGTCGCGCCAGGCCGGTAGCGCGCCCGCGAAGGGCAGGGCGGTGGCGGCATGGACGCCGCGCGCCACGGCCCGCGCCAGGACATCGGCGGCGGTGGCGCAGAGTTCGGTCAGCGCGAAGGCGTCCGAGGGCGCGCCGCTGTGGCCGGTGGCGGCGGCGAAGACGAGGTCGCCGTCGAGCGCGCCATGGGAGGGTCGTAGCGCCCGCGCCAGCCCGTCATGGGCGGCGAGCGCGAGGCGCTTGCACTGTGCCTTGGTCAGGACCGCGTCGGTCGCGACCAGAGCGATCGTGGTGTTCTGGCCCGTCCCGCCCTTGAAGCGCAGGCCGAGATCCTGCGCCTGGACGCCGGCCGGCCAGCCGCGCCCGCCGAATTCACTGTCGCTCTCATAGGGCGCCGCCCAGAAATGCGGGCCGTCGCCGATCGTCGCCGTGCCGACCGCATTGACCGCGACGAGCGCGCCCACGATCTGACCCGTGGCGGCGCGGGCGCTGGCGGAGCCGAGCCCGCCCTTGAGATGGGCGGTGGTGGCGCCATAGCCGGCGCCGGCCGTGCCCAGGGCGAAATCGGCGGCGGCGCTGGCGGCGGCCTGCGCGCCCAGCCGGCGATAGGGCGCTTCCAGCCCGCCCTTGGTCCAGGGCTTGTCGCCGCCGTTGAGCAGGTCGAACAGGATCGCCTGCGGGACGATCGGGACATGCAGCGGGCCGATGGGAAAGCCGCGGCCCTCGCTCGCCAGATGCGCCATCACGCCATCGGCCGCCGCGAGCCCCCAGGCCGAGCCGCCCGAGAGCACGATCGCATCGACATGCTCGACCGTCATCTCCGGCTCGAGGAGCGCGGTCTCGCGCACGCCGGGCGCGCCGCCGAGGATGGCGACGGAGGCCACCGTCGGGCGCTCGAACAGGGCGACAGTGACGCCTGTGGCGGCGCCGGGATCATGCGCCTGGCCGACGAGGAGGCCGCGGACATCCGTGATGAGATTGCGCATCGGTGGCTCGGGGGTAGGCCGCAGGATCGGGGAACGCCGGGGAGGCCGGCGCGTTACATTACCGAGAGTTCATGATTGCGCCATCGCAAGGACAGTGCGGTCGGCGCATGGTGACTGTCATCGAGACCCGGCCTTCCGCGACCCGCACAGCGACCGTTCCCTCCACCCACCACCCAGCTGTGGCCTCCGCCCCACACCCAGGAGATTCGTCATGAAACCCTTCGCCCTGATCGCCGTTTCCTCCATCGCCGCACTGGTCGCGGGCTTCGCCGTCGCTCAGCCGGCGCCGGCGCCGGCGCCGTCCGCCGGCAGCGAGCGCGACGGTCCGCGCCATGAGCGCAGCGAGCGCCATGAGGGCCGCGAGCAGCGCCGTGGCCAAGGCCGCGAACAGCGTGCCGAGCGCATGCAGGAGCGCCTGAACGAGCGGCTCGCCCAGCTGCGCACCGACATGAAGCTGAAGCCGGAGCAGGTCGCGCTGTTCGACACGGTGGAGGGCGTGATCAGGAAGCGCGCCGAGGAGCGCCGCTCCGGCTGGTCGGCGATGCGCGAGCAGCGCGAGACCTTCCGCGACGCCGATCTGATGGAGAGGCTCGACATGATGTCGGGCCGCCAGGGCGAGCGCGCCGCGCGCTCCAAGGAACTGGCCGACGCCGTGCGCCCGCTCTGGACCACGCTCAGCGACGAGCAGAAGACGGTGGCGCGCCGCGCCGTGCGCGAGGCCATGGCCGAGGGCCGCGGCATGATGCGGGCGATGCATCAGCGCATGCATGGCGGCATGGACGACCGGATGGACGGCTATCGCGGCGGCCGCGGTCACCATGACGGCGAGCGCGGGCCGCGCTGGGAGCGTGGCGATGACGGCGATCGTCGCGGCTGATCCCGTCTTTGATGCAGAGATCCGGGGCGGCTCGCGAGAGCCGCCCCTTTTTCATGGGCTGGCGCCGGGCTCAGCTGCCGACCGAATCGGTGACGCATTTCTTGGTGAAGCTCGTCTTGGCCGCGCCGGCGAGCTTCCGGTCGGCGGCCTGCTTGTCGCAGGCGGCGGTGGCGTCCTTCTCGCATTTGGTCAGGAAGCTGGTCTTGGCGGCGCCGGCCAGCTTCTTGTCGCTGGCCTGGATGGCGCAGCTTTGGGCCTGGGCGAAGCCGGTCATGCAGGTGAGGGCGAGGGCGGCCAGGAGGGTCTTCGTCATCGTCGCTGATTCCCGTTTGTGGGACGCCTAGGGTTACCCCTGCGGCAGACGGCCGCAAGCGGCTTTTCGAAGGCGTCGCCACAAATCCGCCTCAACCCCTAACGCGTTGGGAAAAAAGACAAAACGGTGATTTACCCTGTCTGTTCAACTTGGATTCATGTGTTTCCGTTTACGTTTTGGCAGGGATCCGGAAACAAGGTTTGAGCCATGAAGACACCATGGACGATCTGGGGAATGCGGGGCTTCATCGGCCTCGTTTTCGTTGCGAGCCTCTTTGGCCCCTATGCGCTGTCGATCCTGATCGGCTGCCTGGGACTGGGCTGCTACTGGTTCCGCGACGAGGTCGGCTCGCATCTGTGAGGCGCGGGCCGCGCCGGGCGGCCTGTCGCCTCAGCCGCGGCCGATGACCGGCACGCCGATCAGCAGCGGGTGGAGCCAGAGCGCGAAGACGACATAGAGCACGAGCCCCGCGGCGATCGCGATGACGTCGCGGCGGCCGAAGGCGACATCGGTCATGGCGGCGGCGCGGGCGATCTCCTCCGGCCGGCGCTTGACCGAGATGCGCGCCATCACCGCCCAGGCGAGGAAGCCGCCGAACAGGAGCAGGCTGCCGAGATCGCCATTGGCGAGGAGATGGGCGGTGGCCCAGATCTTCACCGCCAGCAGCATCGGGTGCTTGACGCGCGACAGGAGCCAGGAGGGCCGCCGGCCGATCGCCAGCAGGATGAAGATCGGCAGGTTGAGCAGGAGCGCCAGATGCCGCGTCCAGACCGGCGGGTCCCAGACGACCGTGTAGCCGGCCGCGCGCTGGAGCCCGTAGCCATAGATCAGCAGCAAGAAGCCGATGAGGGAGACGGCCGAATACAGCCCCCGGTAGCCGCCCGCGCCGAACCGCTCGATCAGCCTTGCGCGAAAATCGCGCTTCATCGTGACGGTGTGCATGCCGAGGAACAGCACAAGGCCGAGAATCAGCAGGAGCATGCGGGGACCGCCTCAGGTTGGAGTTGTTCCAACCATGGACTGGCGGGGTGGGGTTTGGCTATCCTCGAGTGAGCGGCGGTTCCGAGGACGATCACCCTCGCCGTCATTCCGGGCGAGCGCAGCGAAGGCCCGGAATCCATCGGAGGGCTCGGCGCCCTATGATGGATTCCGGATCTGCGCCGCTTCCGCGGCTTGTCCGGAATGACGGGGAGGGTGGGACGACGGTGGCGGGCGATCCCGCGGGACGATCGATGAGGCCCGACAACGAAAAAGGGGACGGCGAGCGCTCGCCATCCCCCCAAATGCTCCGGCAAACGGGCCTTGCGGCCCGCCTCCGTTCGATCAGCGCGAGTAGAACTCGATGACCAGGTTCGGTTCCATCTGCACCGCATAGGGCACGTCCGTCAGCGTCGGCGTGCGGGTGAAGGTGGCGGTCGACTTGCCGTGGTCGGTGTCGAGATAATCCGGCACGTCGCGCTCGGCGAGACCGGCCGACTCGATGACGATGGCGAGCTGGCGGGAGCTCTCCTTGACCGCGATCACGTCACCCGGCTTGACCTGGTAGGAAGCGATGTTGACGCGCTTGCCGTTGACCGTGATGTGGCCGTGGTTGACGAACTGACGGGCGGCGAAGACCGTCGGCACGAACTTGGCGCGGTAGATCACGGCGTCCAGGCGGCGCTCGAGCAGGCCGATCAGGTTCTCGCCCGAGTCGCCCTTGAGGCGGATCGCCTCGGCGTAGTAGCGGCGGAACTGCTTCTCGGAGATCGAGCCGTAATAGCCCTTCAGCTTCTGCTTGGCGCGCAGCTGCGTGCCGAAGTCGGACGGCTTGCCCTTGCGGCGCTGGCCGTGCTGGCCGGGGCCGTATTCGCGGCGGTTGACCGGGGACTTCGGGCGGCCCCAGATGTTCTGACCGAGACGGCGGTCAATCTTGTATTTCGCCTCATGGCGCTTCGACATATCGCGTGTCCTCGTGAGTTCGCGAGTTGAGGACCGCGCCCTCCTGCTCTCCCGCATGGGGCGGGAGCGACAGATCCGGCTTCCGAAGAGAGCGGATCACGGGTGCGGAAAAAGCCACGCGGGCCTTTTGGGCCCGCGCGACGCCGGCTTAGAACCATCTACGGCGGCATTTGTCAAACGCGCAGCGGCGGGCGGTGCCTGCCTCCCGCCACCTCCAGCTTCAATCGTGCGTCATCCTGGACTTCGCGCAGCGAAGGCCGGGATCCATCGGAGGGCGCCGCGGCCTCCGATGGATCCCGGTCGACCTGCGGTCGCCCAGGATGACGGGGAGGGTTGGGCGGGTGTCCTCATACATAACGCCCCTGCGCGCGGCGGCCTCGCGCGGGCGCTTGCGACCTGCCACGATCCCGCCTGTTCGATTCCGACTGAAGGTAGTGCCATGGCCCTCGCCAAACCGCCCGTCCAGGACAATGCCCATGCCGCCGCGCTCGCGCTGCTCGACCGCGCGCCGCTGATCGACGGGCATAACGACCTTCCTTACGTCATCCGGCTCGACCGCACGGCGAAGGGCGATGTCGGCCTCTACGACCTGACGAAAATCCACGAGCAGGGCGACACCGACATCCCGCGGATGCAGGCCGGCAAGCTCGCAGCGCAGTTCTTCGCGGCCTATGTCCCGCCCAAGCACCCCAAGCCGGCGGGCTTCGCGCTCGCGCAGATCGCGCTGATGCGCGACATCCTGAAGCGCCATGCCGATGTCTTCCGCCCCGGGCTGAGCGCCGCCGACGTCATGGCGGCGAAGGCCGAGGGGCGCATCGCGCTGTTCATGACGATCGAGAACGGCACGGCGCTCGACGGCGAGATCGACGCGCTCGACGCTTATTTCGACCTCGGCGTCCGCCTGATGACGCTGTGCCACAACGACAGCCATGACTGGTGCGATTCCGCCACCGACATGCCGCGCCATAACGGGCTGACGGGTTTCGGCAAGGCGGTGATCGGCCGGATGAACACACTCGGCATGGTCGTCGACCTCGCCCATGTCTCGCCCAAGGTGATGCATGACACGCTGGACGTGACGCGGGCGCCGGTGGTCTGGTCGCATTCCAACGCGTTCTCGCTCTGCGACCATCCGCGCAATGTGCCCGACGATGTGCTCGACCGGGTCGCGGACAATGGCGGCGTGGTGATGGCGACCTTCGTGCCGGACTTCATCAGCCAGGCCTCGCGCGACTGGCACCGCCCGGCCAAGGACCAGTTCGGCAAGACCCCGGACGGGCTCGACCACGAGAAGGCCGAGGCCGAGATCGCCGCCAAGGCCGGCCCGCGGCCAAAGGCGACGCTGGCGCAGTATTGCGACCATCTCGACTATCTCAGCCAGCGCATCGGCCACGACCATGTCGGCATCGGCTCGGATTTCTTCGGCTGGATCAACCCCGACGGGCTGGAAGACACCAGCGTCTTTCCGGCGCTGGTGGCGGAGCTGATCCGGCGCGGCTGGTCGGAAGGCGATCTCGAAAAGCTCGCCGGCGGCAACACGCTGCGGGTGCTGCGGGCGGTCGAGGCGGCGGCGGGCTGAGGGCTGAGCCGTCATGGTCGGGCTCGTCCCGACCATCCACGTCTTCTCGCGGCGAGGGCGGTGTTCGAGACGTGGATGCTCGCCACAAGGGCGAGCATGACGGTTGAGGCTTGACCCCGTGCCTCCTTGGGGCGATTCCCCGGTCGCTCCCGCGCTCGGCGGGGTTGACGAGACCTGAAAACATGACCGGTTCCGGCACCGACCGCACGCGCCCCCCTGCCACGGCCCCGGCCCCGGTCATCATTCTGGTCGAGCCGCAGATGGCCGAGAATATCGGCATGTGCGCGCGGGCCATGGCGAATTTCGGCCTGACCGAGATGCGGCTGGTGGCGCCGCGCGACGGCTGGCCGAGCGGCGGCGGTCTGAAGAAGGGCGCGACCTCGGCGGCCTCGGGCGCGACGCATATCCTGGAGAACGCCCGGCTCTTCCCGACCGCGGCCGAGGCGATCGCGGATCTGAACTTCGTGCTGGCCACCACCGCCCGCGAGCGCGGCCAGATGAAGCGCGTCGTCACGCCGGCCGAGGCGATGGCGCCGGTGGCGGAGCGGATCGCGAGCACTGAGCGCGTCGGCATCCTGTTCGGGCGCGAGCGGATCGGGCTGACGAACGAGGAGATCTCCTTTGCCGACGCCATCCTGACCTTCCCGGTCAACCCCGCCTTCGCCTCGCTCAACCTCGCCCAGGCGGTGCTGCTCGTCGGCTATGAGTGGTTCAAGGCGACCGGCGGCGAGCCGCCCTTCCGCGAGACCCATCTCTCGCCGCCGGCGACACGCGCGACGGTGTTGTCGATGTTCGACTATGTCGAGGCCGAACTGGACATCTGCGGCTTCTTCCCACCCGGCAAGAAGCAGATCATGACCGCCAATCTGCGCGACATCCTGCATCGCCTGGCGATGACCGAGCAGGAGGCGCGGACGCTGCGCGGCGTGTTCAAGTCGCTGACCGAGGGGCCGCGGCGGCGGCAGGCGCCGAAGGCGGGCGAGGGGGAGTAGCGACCCTTCTCCCCCGGAGGGGAGAGGAAGCAGCGTCAGAACTGGACCTTCATCGTGGCCTTCACGGTGCGGCCGGGCTCGCTGTAGTAGTCGCGGGCCTGGGCGAGGACGCCGGTGGGCACGTTGACCGCGTCCCAGTAGGTGCGGTCGAAGATGTTGTAGACACCGATCTGGAGTTCGAGGTCGGCGATCTGCGGCATCGGCTTCCACCAGGCGGTGGCGTTGAAGATCGCATAGCCCGGCGCCTTGAAGCCCTGGGTCGCGCCGGTGGTGGCGGCGACGTCATTGCGGGCGGCGGCGAGCTTGGTCGAGACCTCGGCCCCCCAGCGCTCCGTGCCGTAGGCGACGGCGACGATGCCCTGCATCGGCGGGATCGAGTTGAGGAAGGTGTTGTCGTCCTTGTTCTGGCCGCGGGTGTAGGCGAAGGAGCCGCGCACCAGCCAGTTCGGGGCGAAGGCGTATTGCAGGTTCGCCTCGAAGCCCTGGATCTCGGCCCGCGTAATGTTGCGGAAGCTCTGGATGCCGCCCTGCGGGTAGAGCCCGCCGACGCCCGGCGCCTGGGTCTGCACCTGCTCGATGAAGTTGCGGTAGTTGGTGTGGAAATAGGTCAGCGAGCCGCCGAAGGCCTTGTCGCCGAAGCGGAGGCCGACATCGATGCCGTTGCCGGTCTCGGGGCGCAGATCCGGGTTGCCGGTGCGCAGATAGGTCGTCGGCGAGCCGAACCGGCCATAGAGCTCGTTGGCGGTCGGCGCCCGGAAGCTCTTGGCCCATTGCGCGAAGACGGTGACGTCCTTGAACCAGGGGGTGTTCTTCAAAACCTCGTATT
>NCCO01000049.1 GCA_002279705.1 Allobosea sp. 12-68-7 | reverse complement strand
CACAGGCTGCGCCTGACGTACTTGCTGGGTGCCGGCTAGTGACGGTGCCGCAACTGCTGATATCTCGACAGGACTGACGGGCGCCTGCTTTGCCGAGAACCTCGAACTTGGCGAAATCCTCGGGGCGCTCGGCCCGGGTCTTCTCCCAGCCACCACCGGGGAAGATCGTCGAGCCCGGCGAGACGGCGTTGACGCGGATGCCGTGGGGTCCCAGCTCCCAGGCGAGCGAGCGCGCGGCATGGATCAGCCCGGCCTTGGCGGCGGCATATTGCGCGCCGCGCGCGGCCGGCGCGCGGCCCGAGATCGAGGCAACGAAGACGGCATTGCCGATGTCGCTGCGGGTAAGCGCAGCTGTCGCTTCGCGCAGCGCCGCAACGGCATGGCCGACATTGAAGCGGAAGGTCTCCTCCCAGTCGGCGTCGCTGGACGTTGCCAGCTCCCGCTCGCCGAAGCTGCCGCCGGCATTGGCGATCAGGATGTCGAGCCCGCCATAGGCCGCCACGGTCTCCGCCACGGCCCGGGCCGATTCAGCGGGGCTGCGGAAATCCGCCTGGATGGTGAGGACCTCGCCGCCAATGGCCATGATCTCGGCCGCGGTTGCGGCGAGCGTGTCCGCCCCGCGCGCGGCGATGGCGAGCCGGACGCCTTCGCCGGCGAGCAGCAGTGCGGTGGCCTTGCCGATGCCGCGGCTGCCGCCGGTGATCAGCGCGATCCTGCCCTTCAAACGCAGATCCATCTCAGGCCGCCTTCGGAACAAGCAGCTTCTTGGCGAGCATGCAGTGGATGCCCTTGGAGCCGTTGACCGTCTGCGTCACCCGCAGATCGGCGGCGATCGAGCACAACGTGTAGGCGTCCTCGCGGGACAGCCCCGCCACCGCGCCGATCAGCACGATCATGTCGCGCAGCGCCATCTCGGCGCAGCGGTCGAGATCGGGGTCCATGCCCATGGTCAGGTAATGCGTCGGCGTCTCCGCCCGCGGATAGGTGAAGGAGAGGTCCTCGCGCAGGATGAAGGTGAAGCGGCCCTGCAGCGCGGTCTCGATCGCCGTGACGCAGACCTCGCCGTCGCCCTGCGCCGCATGGCCGTCGCCGCAGGAGAACAGCCCACCCTCGACGAAGACCGGCAGGAAGATCGTCGCGCCCGCGACCATCTCCTTGTTGTCGAGATTGCCGCCGAAGGCGCGCGGCACGATCGAGGTCACGCGGCCCCAGGCCGGCGGCGGCGCCGTGCCCATCACCCCGAAGAAGGGCGCGAGTTCCAGTTCCAGGCCCCAGGGCAGCTTGCCGATCTTGGCGTTGAGGTCGAGCGGGATGTGCAGCAGCCGCGTGGCGTGGAAATCGCTCTGCAGCGTGCCGGCGAGCGGGCGGATGACGTTGTAGCCCCAGTCCTGCCGGAGCTGGATGTCCTCGATCCGCACCTCCAGCACATGGCCGGGCCGGGCGCCTTCGATCGCGATCGGCCCGGTCAGGATATGGCCGGGCAGGGTCTTCTCGGCATGGGCATGGACATCGTCGATCTCGGATGGGGTGGTGAAGCCGCTGCCCGGCTTGGGATGGACTTCCGGAGCACCGGTCACGGTGTCGACGGTAACCGTGTCGCCGCTGGCGATCACCAGCTTCGGCTTCAGCGCCGCGTCAAAAAAGCCCCAATGGCAGGTCGCGCCGCTGGCTTTCAGGTGATGATGGGTCATGCGTCGTCGTCCGGGTCAGAGGGGCGGAGATGGTGTCAGGCGGGCGGGTTGTCCGGCAGCGGCGTGGCGGCCAGGCGGCGCGCGCCGGCATTGTGGCGCATCGTGTAGATCGTGCCGCCGGCGACCAGGACGGCGCCGACGATGGTGACGAGATTGGGCAGCTCGGCGAAGACGAGATAGCCGCTCACCGTCGCCAGCAGCAGGCGGACGAAGTCGAGCGGGGCCAGCGCCGAGGCCTCGCCCATCTGGTAGGCGCGGGTGACGAGCCATTGCCCGGCGGTGCCGACGACGCCGATCCCGATCATCAGCACCCATTCGACCGGCGTCGGCGGCGTCCACAGGAAGACGGCGGGCCCGCCGAGCGCGATCAGCACCACGGCGCCCTGCCAGAACAGGATCGTCTCGGTGCGCTCGGACTGGCCGAGCACGCGCACCGAAATGGTGATGCCAGCCCCGAACAGCGCACCCAGGATGGCGAGCAGCGCATAACCGCTCATCGCCTCGCCGCCCGGCCGGAGCATGACGAAGACCCCGGCGAAGCCCACCGCCAGGGCGATCCAGCGCCGCCGGTCGACGACCTCGCGCAGGATCAGGATGGCGAGCAGCGTCACGAACAGCACCTGCGCGAAGCCCAGCGCCGTCGCCTCCGCCATCGGCAGATGGATCAGTGCCGTGAAGCCGCAGAGCATGGCGCCGAGCGAGAACATCCCCCGCAGGAACTGCAGCCCCGGCCGGCTGGTGTGCATGATCCGCGGCAAAGCGCGGCCGACCACCAGAGCGAGGATCAGCGTCATCACCAGCTGCCGAACTTTCAGCCGGCAGGGCGCTGGCGGCGAGGATCGAGGCCGCCGCCGCGAGGCTGTCCTCCGAGGCCTCGACGGGACAGGGTTCCAGTGCGCGATCCGGGGGCGCCTCCTCGCAGACGGGAGCGACGGCGCGCACGGCATCATCCTCGCTCATGCGGGCACCGGGGCGCGGCCGTCGGCGCGCCGACGCCTCATGCCGCTTGCCTGAGCGCGGCTGTCTTCGGCCTCAGCCCCGTCAGGGCCAGCGCCTTCTCGATCTGCGCCCCGATGCGCAGCACCATCGCCTCGTCGAAGGGCCGCCCGACGATCTGCACCGAAAGCGGCAGGCCCGAGGCCGAGAACCCCGCCGGCATCGATAGGGCGGGGTTGCCGGTGACGTTGAACGGCATGGTCTGGATCGGCCAGTTCGGGGGGAAGGCGTCCGACATGCTATCGAAGCGCGCGGCCGGCGCCAGCGCCGAGGCGCAGAGGATCGCGTCGTACTGCTTGAGCAGCTGGTGGTTGACCGCGACCGCCAGCTCCCGGCGCAGGCGATAGGCCTGGGTCAGATCGGCGGCGCTCAGCGTCGCCCCCAGGATCATCCGGGTGAAGGTCAGCCGGCCGAAATCGAGCGGCCGCTCGCGATAGTCCTTCTCGTGGATGGCGAAGGCCTCCGAGAACATGATCACCCGCCCGACCGCGTTGAACAGCTCGTAATCGGGGATCGTGACCTCCTCGACGATCGCGCCGGCCTTCGTCAGCAGCGCGGCGGCGTTGTCGATCGCCGCGACGACCTCGGGCGAGACGCCCTCGGCCTGCGCGAAGAAATGGCGCGGCAGCGCGATCTTCAGCCCGCTGACATCGCCGTCGAGCCCGCTGCGGAAGTCAGGGGCGGGCACATCGGCGCTGGCGGGGTCCAGCGGGTCGTGGCCCGCGATGACCTCCATGGTGATCGCGGTGTCCTCGACGGTCCAGCTCAGCGGGCCGCAATGGTCGAGCGTGTAGGAGAGCGGGAAGACGCCGCGCCGCGACACCAGCCCATAGGTCGGCTTCAGCCCGACCGTGCCGCAATAGGCGGCCGGCCCGCGGATCGAGCCGCCGGTGTCGGACCCCATCGCCATGCGGCACAGGCCCGCCGCCACCGCCGCGCCGGAACCCGAGGACGAGCCACCGGGAATGTGCTCGGGGTTCCAGGGATTGCGCGCCGGCGGAAACGGCAGGTCGAAGCTCGGGCCGCCCAGCGCGAACTCATGCGTCGAGAGCTTGCCGAGCAGCACGCCGCCACCGGCCTTGAGCTTCGCCGCCACGACGGAGTCGGCGGCGGGCACATTGTCGACCAGCAGCTTGGAGTGGCAGGTCGTGCGAATGCCGGCCGTGTCGTAGATGTCCTTCAGCGCATAGGGCACGCCCTGCATCGGGCCGGCGTCGATGCCCGCCTTGAAGGCGGCGTCGGCGGCATCAGCATCGGCGAGCGCCCGTTCGGCGGTGACGGTGATGAAGCTGTTCAGGGCGCCGTCCAGCGCGGCGATCCGTGCCAGGGCGTCCTGCGCGAGCGCGGTCGCCGTCACCTCGCCCGCACGCAGGGCGGCGCCGGCCTCGGCGATGGAGAGTTCGTGCAGCGGTTTGGCGGTCAAGGTCGCGGACATGTCAGGCCCCCTTCATCAGGGTGACGAGGGAGAAAATGTTGGAGGGCTCGGCGGCGGCCGTGCGCGGCTGGCGCAGCAGCGCGCACATGCGCTTGAGGTCGCCATAGCCGGCCAGGACGGCGTCCATCCGGTCCGCCGGGACCGCCACTTCGGCGCGCCGCAGCAGCGCCTCCAGTTCGCGCTTCAGATCAGCCGCGCTCGTCTCGCTCATCGCCCTGTCCCCTGGTCCGCTTTTGTCGGCCCGGTCGATGCAACCGCCATGCCATTCTCGCCTCATTGTATCCAATAAAGCTTGGCGCCCTGCGGGCAGGCGGCAGCGATTTGCCTGCTGGCCTGCGGGATCCGGTGGGGACGAAGCGCGCAAGAGCCCAATAAAGGGGCGGCTCTGTCTCGGCTTCCTAGGCGCGGAAGCCGCTCGTCTCGACGCTTCCGCCTCTCGCCGGAGTGAGGCGTCCATTTTGACGGCAGCGCTGCATTGAATACAATCAATCGATCTTGGCATGGGCTTTGCTGCGGCGCTGGGGTTATCGCCGGCGCGGCCCGAGGCGGGGCCGGAGTCGGCACGACCCTCATCCCGTCGATCAGGAGCGTCCCATGCACACCATCGCGATCCCGGATTACGTTCTCCAGCGCGTCGTCGAGCGGCGTGGCAAGGTCAGGCTGTTCGAGACGCTCGACCCGGCCCGCACCGCGCTCATCGTGGTCGATCTCCAGAACGGCTTCATGGCGCCGGGCCAGCCGGCCGAAATCCCCTTTGCCCGCGAGATCGTGCCCAACGTCAACCGGATCGGGCAGGCGCTCAGGGCCGCTGGCGGCCTCGTCGTCTACATCCAGAACACGATCACGGAGGAGACGCAGGCCGACTGGTGCGTCTGGTTCGACAACTTCACCAAGGGCGACTTCAAGCAGCGCATGATCGCCGCCTTCGCGCGCGGCAGCTTCGGCCATGCGATCTATCCGGAGCTGGAGGTTCTGCCCGGGGATTGGGCGGTCGAGAAGCAGCGCTTCGGCGCCTTCGTCGAGGGCTCGTCGACGCTTCACGCGCAACTGCAGGAGCGGGGCGTCGACACGCTGATCATCGTCGGCACCGCCACCAATGTCTGCTGCGAGTCGACCGCGCGCGACGCGATGATGCTGAACTACAAGGTCGTCTTCGTGTCCGACGCCAATGCCTGCCGCACCGACGAGGAGCACAACGCGACGCTCGGCAACATCCTGGCCCTCTTCGGCGACGTCCAGTCGACCGATGAGGTCATCGCGGCGATCGGCGCCGGCGCGGGCCTGCTGCAGGCGGCCGAGTGAGCGCCGGGGCGGCCTGTCGAGCCAGCCGCGCCCGCCCGGGCGCGGTCTTTTGTCGGGCCGCGCGGCCCTCGCTGTCGGCCCGTGGCGGCGAAACATTGTGCAGCGCAGCATGGCGCGGGCGCCAAGCTGGCGGACATTGCCCGAACACGGGCCGTCTTGGCGAAATTGTGTGCAATGAGGCCTCGCCCACTTTGGTCGGCGGCATTCCGGCTTGCCGATTTCGACTGAAATGGCGCTGCCGCGCCCGAAATCAGCGCCTCTCGGGGATCGGACTTCAGGTGGGGGTACGATGCCGGATCATGCTGGCGGTCAGATTGGACACAATCGAGCCGGCTTGGCACGGCCCTTGCTAAAATCATCCGAGACGCCGCTCACGACCTCATCGCATCCCGGAGGGAGCCTGCATGCCTCATACCGCCCTGAAATCTCGGAATCGCGCCGCTGGCCTCGTGGCCGGCTTTTCGCTCATGGTCGCGGCAGCGCTCGCGGCTGCCAATCCGGCCCAGGCTCAGACGACGCTGCGCGTCGCGATGACGGCGGGCGACATCCCGGACGTCACCGGCCAGCCCGACCAGGGCTTCGAGGGCTACCGTTTCGTCGGCTACACGCTCTACGACTCGCTCATTCTCTGGGATCTCTCGCGCTCGGATGTCGAGGCCTCGCTGACGCCGGGTCTCGCCACGAAATGGGAGATCGATCCCAAGGACAGCAAGCGTTGGATATTCACCCTCCGCAAGGACGTGAAGTTCCATGACGGGTCGGACTTCAACGCCGACGTCGTGCTCTGGAACATCTCGCGCATCACCGACGAGAAGGTCCCGCATTTCAACGCCAAGCAGTTCGCGGCGATGCGCACCCGCACCGTCAACATCGACCGCGCCGAGAAGATCGACGACCACACCGTCGCGATCATCACCAAGGAGCCTGACTCGCTGTTCTACATCCAGATGAGCTTCTGGATGATGATCTCGAAGGCACAGTTCGAAAAGGCGGGCTCCTACGAGAAATACGCCCAGATGCCCTCGGGCACGGGGCCCTATCGCTTCGCCGGCCTGGTCCCGCGCGAACGGCTGGAGATGACCCGCAACGAGACCTACTGGAACCCCAAGCGCATCCCCAAGCATGACCGCCTGGTGCTGCAGCCGATGCCGGAGGCGACGACGCGCGCCGCCGCGCTCCTCTCCGGCCAGGTCGATTTCATCGAGGCGCCCTCGCCGGACACGATCGCGCGGCTGAAATCCTCAGGGATGCAGGTCATCACGCTGCCCTATCCGCACAACTGGCACTACCAGTTCAACTTCGTCGACGGCCCCTTCAAGGACAAGCGCGTGCGCCAGGCGGCGAACTACGCGATGGACCGCGGCGAAATGGTCGAGATGCTGAACGGCCTGGCCCAGGAGGGCTACGCGACCGTGCCGCCGAGCTCGCCCTATTTCGGCAAGCCGGTCCTCTACAAGCTCGACCAGAAGAAGGCGACCGCGCTGCTCAAGGAGGCCAAGTGCTTCCCCTGCGAGGTCACACTCGCGATCTCGACCTCCGGCTCGGGCCAGATGCAGCCGCTGCCGATGAACGAGCTGGTCAAGTCGCAGCTCGAGGCGGTCGGCTTCAAGGTCAAGCTCGAGGTGATGGACTGGAACGCCCTGCTCGACGTCACCTTCAAGGGCCGCGAGAAGTTCCCTGCCTACCACGCCGTCAATGTCAGCCGCGCCACGCAGGATCCCTTCTCCGGCATCTTCCGCTTCGCCATGCGCAAGCAGTGGGCGCCGGCCGGCGGCAACTGGGGGCATTACGAGAACCCCGAGATCGAGAAGCTGATCACGGATATCTACAACACCTTCGAGCAGACCAAGCGCGACGCGATGATCACCCGCGTCCACGAGATCATGAACGCGGACGCCGCCATGCTCTTCGTCACCCATGACCTGAACCCGCGGGCGCTCTCGCCCAAGGTCAAGGGCTTCGTCCAGGCCCAGAGCTGGTTCCAGGACCTGACGCCGATCACCCTCGGCACCACGAACTGACGCGGCCCCGCCTTCGGGATGCGGCCCGTCCGGGCCGCATCCCCCTCCGAGCCCAAAGCGATCCAGGACCCGAGCCGACCGAAGGAGACCTCCATGTGGCACTACATCGCCAGGCGCATCGTCTACGCGATCCCGATCGCCATCGGCGTCACGGTCTTCTGCTTCGCGCTCGTCTTCCTGGCGCCGGGCAACCCCGTCCAGATGCTGCTCCCGGCCGATGCCAGCCAGGAGGTCGTCGACCTCATCATGAAGACCTACGGCTTCGACCAGCCGCTGCCGGTCCAGTACTGGACCTGGCTGACGCGCGCCGTCGTCGGTGACCTCGGGGTCTCGATCCAGTCCAACCGTCCGGTGATCGACGAGGTGCTGCGGGCGCTGGGCAACACCATCTTCCTGTCCTTCGGCGCGGTGATGCTGGCCTTCAGCATCGCCTTCGTGCTCGGCACGCTGGCGGCCTATTACCGGGGCAGCGCGATCGATCGCGGCGTCACCGCCCTGTCGATCGTCGGCGTCTCGATCCCGAATTACTGGCTCGGCATCGTCCTGGTCATCATCTTCGCGGTCGAGCTCAACTGGCTGCCGGCGACCGGCATGGGCCCGCGCGGCTCGGAGACTTTCAACCTTTTCGAATGGTCCCACTTCAAGCATGTGATCCTGCCGATCATCACGCTCTGCATGGTGCCGGTCGGGATGATCACCCGCACCACGCGCTCCGCCGTCTCCGAGGTGCTGGGCAACGAGTTCGTCAACACGCTGCGCGCGAAGGGGCTCGGCGAGCTCGCGGTGATCCGGCACGCGCTGAAGAACGCCATGCCGCAGATCCTGGCCGTGATGGGGCTGCAGTTCGGCTACCTGATGGGCGGCTCGATCCTGGTCGAGACCATCTTCAACTGGCCGGGCACGGGCTTCCTGCTCAACAAGGCGATCCTGACACGCGACATCCCGGTCCTGCAGGGCACGATCCTGATCCTCGCCCTCGTCTTCGTCTTCACCAACCTCGTCGTCGACCTGTTCCAGACCGCGGTCGACCCGCGCATCAAGCGCTCCTGAGGAGGCGGCCATGACCGATTTCACCACGGCGACCCGTCTCCTCGCGGCGGAAGAGGAGGCCCCGGCCACCAAGGTCCGCGGCTACTGGCAGAATGTCGGCTACCGCCTGCGCTACGATTACGTCACCCTCGCCTTCGCGCTCGTCATCGTCCTGATCGTGGCGATGGCCGTGTTCGCGCCCTGGATCGCGCCGAAGGACCCCTACAAGACCTCGATGGCCTTCCGGCTGCGCCCGGTCGGCTTCCGCGACTTCCATCTCGGCACCGACGAACTCGGCCGCGACATCCTCTCGCGCCTGATCCATGGCGGGCGCATGTCGCTGCTGATGGGGGTGGTTCCGGTGGTCTTCGCCACCTTGATCGGCGGCTTCCTCGGCGTGCTCGCCGGCTTCATCGGCGGCAAGCTGAACATGGCGATCATGCGCACCATGGACGTCTTCTACGCCTTCCCCTCGATCCTGCTGGCGGTCGCGATCTCCGGCGCCATGGGCGGCGGCATGATGAACGGCATGGTCGCGCTGACGCTGGTCTTCATCCCGCCGCTCTGCCGCATCGCCGAGACGGCGACGACCCAGGTCCGCGGGCTCGATTTCGTCGAGGCGGCCCGGGCTTCGGGCGGCTCGACCCGCTCGATCATCGCCACCCATATCCTCGGCAACGTGCTCGGGCCGATTTTCATCTACGCCTCGGGCCTGGTCTCGGTCTCGATCCTGATCGCCTCGGGTCTCTCCTTCCTCGGCCTCGGCGTCGAGCCGCCGCATCCCGACTGGGGGCTGATGCTCTCGACGCTGCGCCAGTCGATCTACGTCAACCCGATCGTCTGCGCACTGCCGGGCGTGATGATCTTCGTCACCTCACTCGCCTTCAACATGGTCAGCGACGGGCTGCGCCAGGCGATGGACGTCAGACTGTGAAAGGGGCCGCCATGTCCACGACACCCATGTCCACGACACCCGCGCCGACCGCCCGCCCGCCGCAGCTTTCCTCGGTCCCGGAGGGAGACCTTCGCGATCGCGGCGGCCCCTCCCAGCCGATGCTGATCGTCTCCGACCTGAAGAAGCATTTCGCGATCAAGGGAGGCATGCTCAACCGCACGCAGGGGCATGTCAGGGCCGTCGACGGCGTCTCCTTCACCGTGCTCAAGGGCGAGACGCTCGGCGTCGTCGGCGAGTCCGGCTGCGGCAAGTCGACCCTGGCGCGGCTCCTGATGCACCTCATTCCCTATGACGAGGGCGAGGTGCTGTTCGACGGCGAGTCGATCGGCGGGGTGCGCGGCCTGACCATGAAGGAGTTCCGGCGCGCCATGCAGATGGTGTTCCAGGACAGTTACTCCTCACTCAACCCGCGCCTCCCGGTCGAGGAATCGATTGCCTACGGCCCGCGCGTCCATGGCATTCCGCCCGCCAAGGCCAAGGAGATCGCCCGCGAACTCCTCACCAAGGTCGGCCTCAAGCCCGACCTCTTCGCCCAGCGCTATCCGCACGAGCTCTCCGGCGGGCAGAAGCAGCGCGTCAACATCGCCCGCGCATTGGCGCTGGAGCCACGGCTCCTGATCCTCGACGAGGCGGTCTCGGCGCTCGACAAATCGGTCGAGGCGCAGGTCCTGAACCTGCTGCGCCAGCTCAAGCGCCACTTCAACCTGACCTATGTCTTCATCAGTCACGATCTCGACGTGGTGCAGTACATCTCCGACCGCGTGCTGGTGATGTATCTCGGCGAGATCGTCGAGATCGGGCCGGTGGATGCGATCTACGAGCATCCCAAGCACCCCTATACCCGCGCGCTGCTGGCGTCGCGGCTCTCCTTCGATCCGGCCGAGCGTGTCCACGAGGCGCCGCTGACCGGCGATCCGCCCAACCCGATCAACCCGCCGTCGGGCTGCCGCTTCCGCACCCGCTGCCCGATGGCGGAAAGCGTCTGCGCGGAAACCTCGCCCCGGCTCGAGGGCGCCGTCGCGGCCGATCTTCATGTCGCCGCCTGCCATGTCCAGAACCCGGGCTCGGGCCACAGCCTCGCCGGCAAGGCGCCGGTGCTGGTCGCCAGGCCGAAGGCCGGCGCCGCCCCGCTGGCCGCAACCGCCTGAGGATGAATCGATGACGACAGCCACCGCGCCCTCCACCGTTCCCGGTCCCGTCGCCCTCGCCGCGGCCAGGCCGCTGGTCGAGGTCGAGGATCTCTCGGTCAAATTCGTCAGCCGCGAGGCCACGGTTTCCGCCGTGAATGGTGTCTCCTTCGCCATCCAGCCGGGCGAGGTGCTCTGCATCATCGGCGAGTCCGGCTCCGGCAAATCCGTGACGATGCGCGCCCTGATGCGGCTCCTCCCCAAGGGCCGCACGAAGATCGGCGGGCGGATGCGCGTCGGCGAGCACGACATCATGGCGCTCAGCGACAAGGAGCTGACGCAGATCCGCGGCTCGACGATCTCGATGATCTTCCAGGAGCCGATGACGGCGCTCGACCCCGTCTACACGATCGGCCACCAGATCGCCGAAACGGTCGTCAAGCACGAGGGCTGCTCCTATGCCGACGGGCTGAAGCGCGGGCTGGAACTGCTCGAATTCGTCAAGGTACCCTCGCCGGAGCGGCGCCTGAAGGCCTATCCTCACGAGCTTTCCGGCGGCCTGCGCCAGCGCGCGATGATCGCGATGGCGCTCTCCTGCCGGCCGCAGCTTCTGCTGGCCGACGAGCCGACGACGGCGCTCGACGCGACCGTGCAGATCCAGGTGCTCGTCCTGCTGCGCAAGCTCCAGCGCGACATGGGTATGAGCGTGATTTTCGTGACCCATGATCTCGGCGTCGCCGCCCAGATCGCCGACCGTGTCGCGGTGATGTATGCCGGCCGCGTCGTCGAGTCCGGGCCCGTGCGCGACGTGCTGATGAACCCGCAGCACCCCTATACCCGCGGCATGCTGGCGTCTTCCGTCCATGGCAGCGCGCGCGGCGTCGATATCGAGGCGATCCCCGGCTCGCCGCCCGACATGCGCCGCCTGCCGCCGGGCTGCGCCTTCGCGCCACGCTGCAAATTCGCCGACGAGGCCTGTCGCGCGGCGAGCCCGCCGGAAACCTCGCCCGCGCCCGACCGCACCGTCTGCTGCTTCAAGGTCGGCTCGCCCGCCCTGTCCTCCTGAAACCCGCATGAGAGAGCCCGCTATGCACAAGGTCGAGATCCCCGCCTATGTCACGCAGCATGTCGTCGCCCGCCGCGGCGTCGAGCATGTCTATGCCGATCTCGATCCCGCCCGCACGGCGCTGATCGTGGTCGATCTCCAGAACGGCTTCATGATGCCGGGCGTCGCCCATGCGCTCTGCGACACGGCCCGCGAGATCGTACCCAACGTCAATCGGATCGCCGACGCCGTGCGCCGCACCGGCGGCAAGGTGTTCTGGATCAAGAACACCCATGACGAGGCTTGCCTGACCTCCTGGTCGCATTTCCACGAGGATCTGACGCGGCCGGAGCGGCGCGGCGCCCGCGTCGAATCCATGTCGGAAGGCAAGCTCGGCCATGAGCTCTGGGCCGACCTCGAGGTCAGGCCGGAGGACGAGATCGTCCAGAAGACGCGCTTCAGCGCCTTCATCCAGGGCTCGTCCGATCTCGAGGCGCGGCTGCGCGCGCAGGGCTATGACACGCTGATCATCACTGGCACGGTGACCAATGTCTGCTGCGAATCGACCGCCCGTGATGCGATGATGCTGAACTTCAAGACGATCATGGTCACCGACGGCAATGCTGCCAATTCCGACGCCGAGCACAACGCCTCGCTGATCGCCTTTTACCTCACCTTCGGCGACATCATGGACACGCAGATGCTGATCGGCTGTCTTGAGACGAACGCCCGCTTCCGCGAGGCGGCCGAATAACCCGGCGCGCGCGCCCGACACCCAGAGAGAGATATGCCTGCTTTGCCCAAGGTCGCGGTCATTGGGACCGGCGGCACGATCTGTTCCATCGGCACCGGCCCCTTCGACATCCTCGACTACGGCGCCAATGAAACGATGCTCCATGCCGACGCGCTGGTGGCGATGTTTCCCGACGTCGCCGAGCTCGCCGAGATCATCGCCGTTCCGTTCAAGGCGGTGCCGAGCCCCAACATCTTCTTCGAGGACTGGAAGGCGCTCGTCCTCACCTGCGACCGGCTGGTCGCCGAGCATCCCGACCTCGCCGGAATCGTTATCCTGCACGGCACCGCCTCGCTGGAGGAGACGGCCTATTTCCTCAGCCTGACGGTGAAGGTTGCGGTGCCGGTTGTCGTCGTCGGCTCGCAGCGCCCGGCGAGCGCGCTCTCGACCGATGCGGGGATGAACCTCGCCAATGCGATCCGCACCGCGGCCTCGCCACAGGCGCGCGGGCTCGGCGTTCTCGTCCTGCTGAACGACGAGATCCACGCCGCGCGAGACGTGACGAAGACCTCGACCTTCCGGCTGCAGACCTTCCGCTCGCCCGATTTCGGCGTGCTCGGCCATGCCGATGGCGATGCCGTCGTGTTCTACCGCAAGCCGCTGCGGAAGGCGGCGCCCGAGACGGAGTTCGACATCCGCAGCCTCAACGCCCTGCCGCGCGTCGACATCGTGCTGGCCTATACGGGATCTGACGGCACGGCGGCGCGCGCCTTTGTCGCGGCCGGCGCGAAGGGCATCATCTCCGCCGGCTTCGCGCCGGGCTTCGCCGGCCCGGCCGATTTCGAGGTGCTGAAACAGGCCGCTGCGGACGGCATCGTCGTGATGCAGTCGACCCGCGCTGGCTCGGGCCGCACCTTCAAGGGCAAGCGCCTGCGCGAGGCCGGCTTCCTGATCACCGACAATCTCACGCCGCAGAAGGCGCGGCTGCTGCTCGCGCTGGCGCTGACGATCAGCGCCGAGCCGGCCGAGATCGAACGCATCTTCCTGACCTATTGACGATGACCGTGATCCTGAAGGCGCCGGCGGGGGAGGAGCGCGACGCGCGACGCGGCGTCATGATGATGCTCGTCGGGCTCGCGCTGTTCTCGATCCTGAACGGTGTCGTCAAGGCGCTGGCGGAGAGCTTCGCGGTCAACCAGATCGTGTTCTTCCGCAACGGCTTCGCGCTCGTCACCCTGCTGCTGATGGCGCGCGGGCTCGGGGGCTTTGCCGCGCTGAAGGTCCACAACCGTCCCGGCATGGCGCTGCAGGCCGTGCAGTTCACCGCCGTGCTGCTCTTCATCTTCGTGGCCTATCGCCACATGCCTCTGGCCGACGCGACCGCGATCTCCTTCCTCCAGCCGGTGCTCGTGCTGCTGCTCTCGGCACCGCTGCTGGGCGAGAAGGTGACGCGGCTGGGCTGGCTCGCACTGCTGCTCGGGCTCGGGGGCGTGCTGCTGATGGTCAAGCCGAGCGGCGGCGGCAGCCTGTTCGGGCTGACCATGTCGGTCATCGGCACGGTGTTCAGCGCGCTCTCGCTGATCCAGCAGCGCAGCCTGTCCCGCAACGAGACCTCGCTGTCGATCGCCTTCTGGACGCTGGCCGGCTCGGCGCTGCTCGTCCTGCCGAGCCTGCCCTTCAACTGGGTCCAGCCGACGCCGGCGCAATGGGCGCTGCTGATCGGCAACGGTCTGGCCTCGGGCGCCTGCCAGTATTTGACCACGCGGGCGCTCTTCCATGCGCCGGTGGCGACGATCGCGCCGCTCTCCTACACCAAGATGCTCTGGGCGCTGATCGTCGGCTTCGTCTGGTTCGGCGACGTGCCGACCCTTCTGGTCCTCGTCGGCTCGGCGATCGTCATCGCCGCGAGCGCGCTGGTCTATCTGGCCCCCAAGCCGGTACCCGTCCCGGTCAGGCTCGAAGAAACGCCATGAAGCTCCTGACATCACCCGCCTCGGCCTGGATCCGGGACGTCCGGGCCGGCATTGCCGCCTTGCGGCCCTCCCGCTTTCCCTATCCGCGCTTCGCCCTGGCGCTGGCGCTCGGCGTCGCGGGTGGCCTGCTGTTCCAGCGGCTGTCGCTGCCCTTGCCCTGGATGATGGGTCCGATGGTGTTTTGCACGCTGGCGGCGCTGCTGCGCGCACCGGTCGCCGCGCCGCCGGTCATCCGTCCGCCCATGACGATGGTGATCGGCGTCATGCTCGGCGCGGCCTTCAGCCCCGATCTCATGGCGCGCATCCCGCAATGGTGGCCGGCCACGCTCGGGCTCGTCGCCTTCATCGTGCTCTGCGGCGGCTCGGTGGTCTGGTATTTCCGGGCCATTGGCGGGTATGACCGCACCACCGCCTATTTCGCGGGCATGCCGGGCGGGCTGGTCGAGATGATCAGCATCGGCGAGGAGCGCGGCGGCGACGGCCAGGTCATCGCTCTCGTCCATTCGGTCCGCATCCTGCTCATCGTCATGACGCTGCCCTTCGCCATCCAGTGGCTCGAGGGCGTCTCGCTGAACCGGATCGCCGGCGCGGTCTCCGTCTTCTCCACGCCCGCAACGGCGGAACTCTGGCTGCTCGGCTGCGGGCTGGCCGGCTGCCTCCTCGGCCACAGGCTGAACCTGCCGGCGAAATATCTGCTCGGGCCGATGCTGGTCAGCGCCGCCGTCCACCTCGCGGGCTGGAGCGACTTCAAGCCGCCCTTCGAGATCGTCAATGCGGCCCAGCTGATCCTCGGCGTCGTCATCGGCTGCCGCTTCGCCGGCACGGCGCCGCGCACGGTCGGGCGTATCATCCTGCTCTCGCTGGGGTCGACCGCAATCCTGCTGTTCTGGACCGGCGCCTGCGCCGCCCTGGTCTCCTGGCTCACCGGATTCCGCGCCATGACGCTGATCCTGGCTTACTCCCCGGGCGGGCTCGCCGAGATGAGCCTGATCGCGCTCGCCGTCCATGCCGAGGTCGCCTTCGTCGCCGCCCACCACATCATCCGCATCTTCGTGGTGATGGTGGCCGCCGCGCCGGTCTATGCGGTGATCGCCCGTCTCGGCCGGGATCAGGCCAGGTCCCCCGCGCCGCGCGGGATGCCGGCCGAATGAGGCGTTCCAATTGCCTGGATTGCATACAAAGAGGCGCTGAGGCGCTGATCATGCACACTTTCCCGTCAACGCGCCCGGATTCACGTTGACGATCGGGTCGCGGCTCCCTAATTGCCTGCCAACTGTACACGATCGAGATGATTCTGCCGACGGCATGATCATCCTCCGGCCGCGAGCAGGGTCCCTTCTTCATCCGCCTTTCCGACAGGACGACAGATCATGGCGACACGCGGCCTCTCCGTCACCAACAAGCTCAGGGAAGCCGTGCTCGGAGGCGACTATGCCGGCGGCACGCGCCTGAACGAGGTCGATCTCGCTGACGCGCTGGCGGTGTCGCGCACGCCGATCCGGGCCGCCCTCTCCACCCTCGCGGCCGAAGGGTTGCTCGAGTACCGCCCCAACAGCGGCTACGCGGTGAAGACCTTCGCCGCCAAGGACATCGAGGGCATCTATGTCGTGCGCGCCAATCTCGAGGGCCTCTGCGCGCGGCTGGTGGGGCAGCAGGGCCTGTCGGACGTCCACCGCGGGCTCCTGCACAAGGTGCTGGCGGAGAGTGAGGAGCTGCAGAATGTCGAGAGCTGGACCGACGAGGTTTCCGATCTCTGGCGCGATCTCAACGACCGCTTCCACAACACGCTGATCGAGGCTTCCGGCAACGCGCATCTCGCGATGATGCTGCGCAAGTCCCGCGCCATTCCGCTGCTCAACCAGCTCAAGTTCCGCTGGTTCGACCTGGAAACCTTGGCTCGCGCCCATGATGACCACAGCCAGATCTTTGCCGCCATCACCGGCGGGCAGGTCGTGCGGGCCGAGAGCATCGCCGAGGAGCATGTCTATCGCTCCGGCCAGCGCATCATCGAGCACTGGCGCAAGATGGATTCGCGCAAGCCGGCCGCCGGCACGAAGGCCCGCGCCGCCTGACCTGCCGCTGTCGCCGCCGTGTCGCGGCACGGCCGGGCGCCGTGCCGCGCAGGAGCCGCCTCAGGCGGCTTCCGCCAGGCCGAGCATGGCCGGCCGCCGCTGCCGCCAGGGCGTGGCCTGCTCGAAGGCATGCGCCGCCTGCAGCAGCACCGCCTCGGCGAAGGGCCGTGCCGCGAGCTGGATCGAGACCGGCAGGCCATTGGGGCCGAAGCCCGAGGGCACGCAGATCGCCGGCATCCCGGTCAGGTTGAACGCCATGGTGAAGTTCGGCTTGTCGAGATTGTCCCAGCGCGGTACCTGGTCGATCGGCGGCGCCTCGTCGGGGTTGCCGGCGGTCAGCACCACATCGACGCCGGCCATCGCCGCCGCCATTTCCGCGATCAGCTCGCGCCGGCGCCGCAGCGCCTGGACATAGTCCATGCCGGTGCAGAGCGCGGCGAAGACCAGGCGGTCGCGATAGCGCTGCCCGAACTTCTCCCGGTTCTTCAGCATCATCCGCTCATAGGCCGCGCCACGCTCGACCGTCGAGATGAAGAAGCCGGCCGCATTGTATTCCTGCATGGCCGAGAGCTTGATCTCGACGACCTCCGCGCCGAGGCTCTCATAGGTCGCGATCGCGGCGTCGATGCCGGCCTTGACCGCTGGCGCCACCGGCCTGTCGGTCTCGTGCCAGCGGCTGAGCACGCCCACTTTCAGCCCCTTGGCCCCCTTGCCGAGCCCGGCGGTGTAGTCGGGCACCGGCCTGTCGGCGCTGGCGGGATCAGCGGGGTCGTGACCGGCCAGCGCCTGCAGCATCAGTGCGCAATCCTCCGTCGTCCAGGTCATCGGGCCGATATGGTCGAGCGAGTAAGCCGCCGGCGCGACGCCGGCGCGGCTGACCAGCCCATAGGTCGGCTTGAGGCCGACGATGCCGCAGAGCGCCGCAGGGCCGCGGATCGAGCCGCCCGTATCGGTGCCGAGACCGCCGAGCACGAGCCCGGCCGCGACCGCCGCCCCCGTGCCGCTCGAGGATCCCGCCGTGAAGCGCTGCGTGTTCCAGGGGTTGCGCGAGGGCGGCCAGGGTAGATCGAAGGACGGGCCGCCATCGGCGAATTCATGCGTGGTGAGCTTGCCCATCAGCACGGTGCCGGCGGCATCGAGCGCCGCGGCGCAGGTCGCATCCGTGTCGGGAATGTTGTCGATGTTGTGGGCGGACTGGCAGGTCGTCAGGATGCCCTTGGTGTCGATGATGTCCTTGAGGCCGATCGGGATGCCGTGCAGCGGCGATGTCGGCCCCAAGGCCTTGATCTCGGCTTCCGCCTTCTTGGCGTCGGCCCGGGCGCGGTCCTCGGTCAGGGTGACGAAGGCGTGCAGCTCCGGCTCGAAGGCCTTGACGCGGGAAAGGCACATCTCGGTGAGCTCGACCGGGGAGAGCTTGCCGGCCTTGATCAGGGCTGCGGCCGCGCTGATGGTCAGGATGTCCGTGCTCATCGGGCGCTCTCCTCGGTCGGGAAGCTGAAGAGATGGGCCGGCTCGGCCATATAGCTGCGCTCGCCCCGGATCCGGGCGGACATCTCGACGATGTAGCCATAGGCCTCGGCATATTCGGCGACCTGCTCGGGCGTCAGGGTGAAGCCGGCGCGCGCCAGGAAGGCGCTCATCTCGGCTTCGGATGTGATCGGTATCGGCATGGCTGGCGGTTCTCCTGTGCGCGGGTCGAATGCCCGCAGGCCTGCGGGCTGCGAAGGGCCGGGCTCCGGCTAGAGCGGAACCTGGCGACGCTTGCGGTGCTCGTCCTGGAAGATGAAGAGGGTCGCGCCGATCACGATCGCGGCGCCGACCAGCGCCCAGCGATCGGGAATCTCCTGGTAGGCGAGCCAGGCGAACAGCGCGATGAAGGGCAGGCGGGCGAAATCGAAGGGCATGACCGTCGAGGCCGGCGCGTTGCGCAGCGCCAGGAACAGCGTCAGCCGGCCAACGAACATCGCCACCGCCATCACCACCAGGAACAGCATGATGTCGAGGGACGGCGTCCGCCAGTAGAGCACGGCGGGGATCAGTCCGGTCACCACCGGGATCAGGGTGGTCACGGCGACGATGCGGCTCATGCTCTCGATCTGAGTCAGCCGCTTCGAGACCAGGTACATCGAGGCCATCGACAGGGTCGAGATCATCAGTGCGATGGTCCCGGCGTCGAGCGCGACGAAGCCCGGCCTGGCGATGACCATTACGCCGACGAAGCCGACGATCACCGCCGCCCAGCGGCTGCGCGAGACGCTCTCTCCGAGCAGGACGCCGGCCAGCGCCGTCACGATGATCGGCGCGGCGAAGGTCATCGCCGTGGCCTTGGCCAGCGGCACATGGGCGAGCGCATAGAACCAGGTCAGGTTCGAGACGCAGCCGACCGCGGTCATGATCGCGTAGAGCCGGCGCTTCTCGCGCCGGTCCGGAAGGCCCGCGTCGCTCCGGAGCTGCGGCCAGACGAAGGCGAGCATGATCAGATTGGCCAGGAAGCTGATCTGGAACGGATGCAGCTCGGTTGCGATCTGCCGGACCAGCGAATTGCCACCCGCCAGGAAGGCCGTGCTCAGGATCATCCAGAGGATGCCGGCCTGGACGGTGTTGCGGGCCTCGGCCATGGCGGGGCGGGTTCCTCTGCGGCTTGCGTGAGGGAGACGGGCGGCCCCGGCGGGCCGCCCGGCGAAGGGTCAGGCGGCGAGCAGGGCCGGCCGGGTCGCACGCCACTGGGTCGCCTGCTCATAGGCGTGGCCGAGTTGGAACACCGTCGTCTCGGCGAAGGGGTGCCCGACGAGCTGGATCGCGACCGGCAGCCCCGTTCCCAGTTCATAGCCAGCGCACAGCGCCAGTGCCGGCAGGCCGGTGACGTTGAAGGGCATGGTGATCGAGGGCTTCTGGTACATCAGCCATTTCGGCACCTTGTCGATCGGCTGCGCCGGGAAGGGCGAGCCGGCCGTCAGCAGCACGTCGATGCCGATCATCGCCTCGGCGACGGCGGCGCAGAGCTCCTGCCGGCGCCGCAGCGCCTGGACGTAATCGGCCCCCGTCAGCAGTGGCCGAGTTGGAACACCGTCGTCTCGGCGAAGGGGTGCCCGACGAGCTGGATCGCGAAGGCTTCCGACGACATGATGATCAGCCCCACCGCGGCGAAATCCATCAGTGGCGGCAGCGTCACCTCCCTGATGACGCAGCCGAGCGATCTGTAGACCGCGATCGCCTGCTCGATCGCCGCCAGCACGGGCGGCGCCGCCTGATGGTCGGTCTCGTGGAAATGGCGGATCACGCCGATGGTCTTGCCCTTCACCGTCTCATCGAGCTTCTCGGTGAAATCCGGCACCGCCACATCGGCGCAGGCCGGATCGAGCGGATCATGGCCCGCCATCGCCTGCAGCATCAGCGCCGCATCCTCGACCGTCCAGCACATCGGCCCGGCATGGTCGAGCGATTGCGACAGCGGCAGGATGCCCCTTCGCGAGAGCAGCCCATAGGTCGGCTTGATGCCGGCCAGCCCGCACAGCGAGGACGGGCTGCGGATCGAGCCGCCGGTGTCCGAGCCGGTGGCGCCCAGCACCATGCCGGCGGCGACCGCCGCGCCCGAGCCGGACGAGGAGCCGCCCGTGGTCCGGGCCGGGTCCCAGGGGTTGCGCGCGGGCGGTGTGAACAGGTCGAAGGAGGGTCCGCCGATGGCGAATTCGAAGGTGCCGAGCTTGCCGGTGATGACCGCGCCGCTCTCGCGCAGCTTCGTCACGGTGAAGGCGTCCTCGGTCGGCACGCGGCGCTTCAGCAGGTTGGAATGGGCTGTCGTCGCCACGCCCGCCGTGTCGTAGATGTCCTTCAGCCCGACCGGGATGCCGTGCATCGGGCCGCGCGGCCCGTCTTTGCCGATCTCGACTTCGGCCGCCTCGGCCGCTTCCAGCGCCTTCTCCGGCGTGAACGCGACATAGGTGCTCAAGCTGGCGTCGAGCGCCTCTGTGCGCGCAATGCAGGCCTTCGTCAGCTCGACCGGCGAGAGCTTGCGCTCCGCGATCAGGGTCGAGGCCTCGCGGATGGTGAGCAGGGTGGGATCGCTGACCATCTCAGCGGCCCGCCGGCGCAAAAATATGAGCCGGCTCGGCATCATACCCACGGGGCTTGCGCACGCGCTCCCGCATTGCCTGCAGCAGCATAAAGGCGTTGCGCATCTCGTCCATATGCTCGGGCTTGACGCTGATGCCGGCCCGATCGAGCAGCACCTGGAAGGCTTCGGTCGAGATCGTCTCGCTCATGGTCATCTCCGGGAGAGGGGAATGCGGGGCGTCACTCGGCGGCGAGCGCCTGCTGCGCCCATTGCGCCGGGCGCAGATCGCGGAAGGCGGTGGCCTTCTCGAAGGCGCTGCCGACGCGCAGCACGAGGTCGTCCTGGAAGGGCCGCCCGACGATCTGCATGGCCAAGGGCAGCCCCGCCGCCGAGAAGCCAGAACAGACCGACAGCGCCGGCGAGCCGGTCAGGTTGAAGACGCGGGTGAAGGAGGGCCGCGAGCGCGACATCATGTTGCCGAGGTCGCCGAGCTTGGGCGCCACGCCCGGCATGGTCGGACAGATCAGCACGTCGACCGTTTCGAACACGGTCGCGATCTCGGCGATCAGGCGGCCACGCTCGCGCAGCGCGTTGACATAGTCGCAGGCCCGCACGAAGGCGCCCATCATGATGCGCTGGCGGGCGAGCTCGCCATAGAGTTCCGGCGTCGCCTTCAGCGTCTCCTCATGGAAGGCGAAGGCCTCCGAGCGCGAGATCAGTGTCGCCGCGTCACCATAGGCCGACAGCGGCGAGAGCGTCACGTCCACCACCCCGCAGCCCAGCTCCCGGAAGGTTACCAGAGCTGCCTCGATGCCGGACTTGATCTCGGGGTCGATCTCGGCGTCGCTCTCGAAGAAATGCCTGACCACACCGATGCGCAACCCCTTCACGCCCTTCTGCAGGGAGCCGGCGAAATCCGGCTTTGCAACGTCGGCGCTGCCGGGGTCGAGCGGGTCGTGCTGCGCCAGCACGTCCATCATCAGCGCGCAGTCCTCGCTGGTCCAGCACATCGGCCCGCCATGGTCGAGGCTGAAGGAGAGCGGCAGGATGCCCCGGCGGCTGACCAGCCCATAGGTCGGCTTCAGCCCGGAAATGCCGCACCAGGCCGCCGGCCCGCGGATCGAGCCGCCAGTGTCTGTGCCCATCGATCCCATGGCGAGCCCGGCCGCGATCGCCGCGCCCGAGCCGGAGGAGGAGCCGGCCGGATCATGGGCAAGGTTCCACGGGTTCTTCGCCGGCGGCCAGGGCAGGTCGAAGGAGGTCCCGCCGATCGCGAATTCCCAGGTCGAGAGCTTGCCGAGCAGGATCGTCCCGGCCTCCGCCAGAAGCCGCGTCGTCGTCGCGTCCTCCTCCGGGACATGGTCCTTGTAGAGGGCGGAATGACCGGTCGTGGCGATGCCCTTGGTGTTGTAGATGTCTTTCAGCCCGATCGGCACGCCATGCAGCGGCCCCTTGTAGCCGCCCTTCATGATCTCGCCCTCGGCCTTGCGCGCGGCCGCCATGGCCTGCTCGGGCAGCACGCGGAGATAGGCGTTGAGCTGCCCGTCGAAGGCCTCGATCCGGGAGAGATAGGACGCGGTCAGTTCGACCGGGGAGAGCGTCTTGGCCTTCAGCAGCGGAGCAGCCTCGGCGATGGTCAAATCGTAAAGCGCGGACATGGCGGCCCCCTTCACTTGGTCCAGAGCCGGAGCGCGTGGACCGGCTCCTGCAGATAGCTGCGCCTGACCCGGATGGTGCGAGCGGCGGCTTCGAGATCGGCGACGGAGCCTTTGAGGGACTCCAGCGTCTCCGGGCCGACCCGGAGGCCGTATTCGGCGAGCTTGGCCTCGATCGGGATCGGCGTGGCGGGCGTGTCGGTCATGGCGGGCCTCCGGAGCGCGGATGTGAGGGGCGGGCGGCTATTCGGCGGCGAGGCTCATCGGCGCCGCCGCCTCCAGGGCAGGCCGGCGTTCCCGCCACGCCGTCGCGGCCTCATAGGACCGGGCGGCGCGGTAGATCGTCGCCTCGCCGAAGGCATGGCCGGCGATCTGGACCGAGAGCGGCAGGCCCGAGGCCGAGAAGCCGCAGCACATCGTCAGCGAGGGCATGCCGGTGACGTTGAAGGGGAAGGTCAGCGGTGGTTTGGCGAACAGGCCGAACTTCGGGATCTCGGTGATCACCGGGGCAGGCGTCGCGGTCGCCGCGCAGACGATGATGTCGAAGCGCGACATCGTCTTGGCGACAGCCGCGACCAGTTCCGTCCGCATCCGCAACGCCGGGACATAGTCGCTGGCGTCGATCAGCCCGGCGAGCAGCAGCCGGTCGCGCAGGATCTCGCCATAGCGCTCTGGCCTGGCCTGGATGTTGGGCTCATGGATGGCGAAGGCTTCCGAGAGCAGGATCATCATCCCGCAGGCGGCGAAATCGGCCAGCGGCGGCAGCGTCACCTCCTCGACCACCGCACCGAGATCGGCCAGCGTCGTTGCAACAGAGGCGACGGCGCCTTTCACCTCGTCCGTGGCTTCCGCCTGCGTCCCGAGCGAGGGGACATAGCCGACACGCAGACCCTTCACGCCCGCGCCCAGCAGGGCTTCGGGCGTGGGATCGGGCCGGTCGGCGCTGGCGGGGTCGAGCCGGTCATGCCCGGCCAGAACCTTCATCAGCAGGGCGTTGTCCTCGACCGTCCAGGTCATCGGGCCGATATGGTCGAGGCTCTGCGACAGCGGCAGCACGCCGCGTCGCGAGACCAGCCCATAGGTTGGCTTCATCCCGACGAGGCCGCAGAAGGCGGCCGGCAGCCGGATCGAGCCGCCGGTATCGGTGCCGAGCGCCGCCGGCACGAAGCCGGCCGCCACCGCCGCGCCCGAGCCCGAGGAGGAGCCGCCGGTGAAATGCGCGAGGTTCCAGGGGTTGCGCGCCGGCGGGAAGGGCAGGTCGAAGGAGGGCCCGCCCATGGCGAATTCATGGGTTGCGAGCTTGCCGAGGATGACGGCGCCCGCCGCCTTCAGCTTCTGGGTGACGAAGGCGTCGTCGGTTGCCCAGTTGTCGATGAGCTGATGCGAATGGGCGGTCGTCCTCACGCCCTTGAGGTCGATGATGTCCTTCAGCCCGACCGGCACGCCATGCAGCTTCCCGCGGCGGATCCCGGCCATCACCTCGCCTTCCGCCTTCTTGGCCTGGGTGAGGGCGAGATCTGCGGTCACCTCGATGAAGGCATGGGTCATCCCGTCGAGCGCCGCGACGCGGGCGATCAGCGCCTTCGTCAGCTCGACCGGGGAAACGGTCTTGGCCGCGATCCCCTTGGCCAGCTCGGCGACGGTCATGAAATGCAGCGGAGCGGACATGGCACGGGCCTTCTGACGGACGATGGGTGGCGGAACAGGGAGAGAAAGGGGGGGCGCGGAGGCGGGCCGGGGAGGAAACCGCCCCCGCGCCGGTGACGATCAGTCGAGGCTGATCGTCACGAAGTCCTGCATCCAGCTCTGGGCCGGCACGAAGCCCTTCACCTTGGGCGACATCGCCCGCGGATTGAGGTCGTGGACGATGAAGAGCCGCCCGGCCTGCTCGCTGACGATCTCGTGCAGCCGGGTGAACATGGCGAGCGACTTCTCCGGCTCGAAGGTCTTCATCGCAGTCTCCGCCAGCTCATCGAACTCCTTGTTCTCGAACCAGCCCCAGTTCCATCCGCCCGGAGCCCGCCGCGCCGTGGCGAAATGGCCGATCATGCCGGAGACGGGATCGACCGAGCCCAGCGAGATGTTGATCGCGTCATAGGTCGGCGCGCGCTCCCAGCCCTTGAAGAACAGGTCGAGCAGGGCGTTCCAGTCGAGAACCTCGAACTTGACCTTGAATCCGACCGCTTCGAGCTGCGCCTTGACCAGTTCGTTCATCGGCAGCGGCTGCATCTGGCCGGAGCCCGAGGTCGAGATGCCCACCGTGATCGCGCAGGGGTAGCATCCGGCCTCCTTCAGCAGCGCGGTCGCCTTCTTGGGATCATGGGGGTAGGTCTTCGGCTTGCCGTAGATCGCCTGGTGGGGGGTGAACAGCGCCTGGCTGGCCTCGGCGATGCCGCCGAGCATGTCGACCATCTCCTGGCGGTCCATCGCATGGTTGGCCGCCTGGCGGACGCGGAGGTCCTTGAAGGGCCCGCGCTGGAAGTTGAACTGGTAGTGCCAGTTGTGCGGATAGGTCAGCGTCGTCACGCGCATCCCCGCCGCCTTCAGCCGCGGCAGCGTGTCGGGCGAGGGCGCCTCGATAAAATCGACCTGGCCGGACAAAAGTGCCGCGGCCCGCGTCGTCGCCTCCGGCATCGGGATCAGCACCATCCGGTCGTGCTTGGGCACGCGGGCCGGGTTCCAGTAATCAGGGTTGCCCACGAGTTCGAGCCGCTCGCGCGGCACGACCGAGCCGAATGTGTAGGGGCCAGACCCCTGCGGCGAGAGCGCATAGACCTTGTAGTCGTAACCCGCCTTCTCGAGCGCGCATTTCGAGATCACGAACCAGACGGCCATGTTGTAGGGGAAGACGGCCTCCGGAACCTTGGTGTCGACGGCGATGGTGTAGTCGTCGATCTTCACGGCGCCGGCGACGTTCACGGTGCGCGAGCGGTTGCGCGCGAAATGCACCGGGTTGAATTGCGGCACCTTGTCGTCGGTGATGCGCGCGATGTTCCAGAGCGCTGCTTCCGCGTTCCAGGGGCAGCCGTCATGGAACTTCACGTCGCGCCGCAACTCGAAGATCCAGCGCTTGTTGTTGGTGGGATCGGGGTACCATTTCGAGGCGAGCCCCGCCGTCGGCACCGCCTCGCGGTCCGAACGCGTCAGATCCCAGTTCAGGAAGCTGTCATAGAGCGAGAAGCCGACGAAGCGCTGGCCTTCCGCGCCCTGGTCTGGATGGCCGGTCCAGTCGGGAATGTCGCCGGCGGTCATCGCGACGCGCAGGACCTTTTCCTGGGCGAGTGCCGGGGCGGATGGCGCCAGGGTGAGCGTGGCGCCGATGGCGAGCGCGGCGAGTGCCGCCGACACGCGGCAGGCGAGGCGGGAACGGAGCGTCGGGATGGAAGCCGGGAACCGCATGCGAAACCTCCGGGCAGGATGGGTGAGCCGCGAGGCGGCCTGATCCGGGCTCTGCAATGCGCGTGCCAAGGCTGTCTGATTGTATGCAATAAAGGGAAGACGTGCCGGGGTTGGCAGAGAAAGCCTCAATGAAACAGCGTGCTTTATAGAAGGTGCCGCCGAATTGCATCCATGAATCGCGCTGGAGCGCCGCTTCTGGATTGTCTCGTGTTTTCGCGAAGCCGCGCTGTCATCCCAGGCTTGTTCGGGATGCAACGAAGGGCTCCGGATCACTCCGATGCGCCCCTGCGCCGTGTTGTTGCGGATTTCGAGCGGTTGGGCGTCGTCTCTTCGACAGAAGCCGGCATGGCTCGATGTCCTGGCCGGTTCCCCGCTCCGGTCATGGCGGCACTGCGGAATCGGTCTGAAGCGCCCCAGAATCCGCCGCGTCGCAAGAAGTGCGCTTGGCGCCTTTGCCGGCCTGAAATGGATACAATTTCGGTCGCATGAGTTGATTTTGGGCAGGTCCGCTCATGGGGCGCCGCCGGAGCCGAGCCACCGAGCAGGCCGATCCCGGCGCAGGGCTTCGAGGATCGTTCAGGCTATCGAGCGGGAAATGCGCGAACCCAACCGGAATGGCGCGCCAGCCAGGCTAAAACGGCAAACAGTGATGGATTGAAGTCCCGAAGTGATTTTGACAGCGCCCCCCGGAACGCCCTCGGTTTGGAGGGGGGCTCCGTCGAGGGAAAACGGACATGAGGTCGAGCCGGTTCTGCCCCTCCCTGAACCTGGCCCGCTTCAGGGTCCGGTCTTTCCTTCGCTTCGGTCTCTGGCCTCATCGGGAGGTGATCGCAGGGGTCACAGCACAATCGCCGCGAATGGACTCAGCGCTGAACCCATGCTGGAGGCGACGTCACCCTGCCGCGGTCGCGCCACCGGCGAGGGTGGCCTCGACGATCTCCTGAACATTCAAGGCTTCATCGAGGGTCGCGAGGTGGTGCGGCTGGCCACGCGTGAGCCGAACCACCCCCTCGATCTGGCGCCTGAGCGCGATCGGACGCGCCTCCACCTGCGACAGCGCGTCGGCGGCGCGTTCCCATGTGCCGTCGGGCCGGCGGCGTTCGGCGACCGACCAGTCACAGAGCCGCACCGCACCCCTGTCGCCTTCCAGCATCCAGATGTTGTGGTCGTCCTTCGCCGTCGTGCCGACGCTGCCAGTCAGGTCGACCGGGATGTCGCCGGCCATCAGCCTGGCTTCGATCGAGCGCTCCGATGTGCCGGTCTCGGGGAAGGCCGCGCGCGCGGAGAGACCGTGCAGCGGGCCCATGAGCCGACGGCTCAGGAAGAGGAAATGCGACACGACCTCGCGGGTGAAGCCGCCCTGTTGCCGCCCGTCCAGCCAGGCGGCGGCATCGGCCTGCCAGGAGCGGGGCCAGGTCGCGAAGGCGACCTCGACCGTGATGCGCGACGCCGTGCCGACGGCGCCCTGCGCGATCCAGTCCATCAAGGTTGCGACGGCCAGCGACGAAGCGAAGGGAAAGTTGACGGCCCCTCGGTCTGCGGCTGCTTCGACGAAGGCCCGCGCCTCGTCGACGTCGACCGCGAGAGGTTTTTCGCAAAAGACGCTCTTGCCGGCGGCAATCGTGGCGCGGGCATGATCGAGATGGGAAGCCGGTGGCGATGCGATGTAGACGCAGTCGCTGGCGGCGATGATCGCGCCGGCATCGGCCAAGCGCGGAACCTGCGGGAATGTCGTGGCCATCCGCTCCATCGCCGACGGCGCCGGATCCCAGACGCCGCTGACCTTCACCAGCGGCGGAGACTGATCGAGAATGGCGCTCAGCAGCCGCTCGCCCATGATGCCGGCGCCAATGATCCCGATCGAGAGAGTGTCGTCCTGCATCGCCTGAGATTCCCAGCCTTGAGCCGGGAAGCGCGGTAGCAGGTTTCGGGACGGCACACGAGCAGAAGGCTGCTGACTCTGCCCTGTCGCGACCACGCTTCGATCGTTCGGCGCACGCCACGACAGCCGGCGGCTGTTCCGGACACTTCGCGCCAAACGCGGTGCCCGGGACCGGTCATGAGCCCGATGTCAGGGTGAGCATTGCCCGATCCGAGCGACCGGTAGGGGAAGGTCGACAACCCCTCGTGAACTGTGACTTCGACAGGGAGATCGACAGACGATGAAGATCAACGGCAGAAATGAGCGGCTCAAGCGCTAGCATGCCCGCTAGCTCGGGGATGCACGCGGCCAGGGCGATGGGCTCATCGACGCTGAATTGGCTTCGATCGCGCGGCTTGAAGCCTTCTACAGATCGAGAGATTTCGCTGACCTCCGGAATCGGCACGCGTCGGATTTCAAAGAGAATCTTGCCCTCTGCCGGAAAGAGCGCACACAGGATCGCATCTCCGAAGCGACCCAGCGACACAATCTGTCGGGACTGCGGATGTTCGTCATGTGGCTGGCGGATGATCGAGGTCCGCAGCCTTACCGTTCCGCCGAGGACGACATCACTGATCTATAGGCTGGAAAGGTCGCAGCCGCGCGGCTTGCTGTCGATCGCCAAATTGAACATGGCGAGGTCGCGGACGCGATGATCATGCTGAAGCCTCGTTCGGATGGCCCAGACGTGATGAGGCTTAAGCGGAGGCTTGGGACCAATCAAGCGTCCCGTGTCCAAGGCGGAACGTCGAGCGCCATTCTGCAATTGTATCGGCATCATGCATCCTCCTCAGGAGGCTGCATTCAGCCAAACTCAATCCCTTTCTCATTGGGCTGCAGCCCGCTCAACGGCCAGGCCGATGGCGCGATGCGCCAACAGCCTGGCCTGAGCTTTCACTCTCGAAGCCGGCATGCCCAGCCCGACTGGGACCCTAGGCGGAGGATCTCAGGCATCGTCTGCACCGGCGACGATCTGGCCCGATCGCATGTGAAGCGTACGGTCGGCGAATTCGGCGGCCAGATGAGGCTGATGCAGGGTGCAGAGCACGGCGAGTCCCCTCGACTTCGCCAGCCTCCGCATCAGCGCGAGCACCATCCGCGCCGCGTCCGGGTCAAGGCTGGCCACCGGTTCGTCGGCGAGAAGGACGCGGCTCTCCTGCATCAGGGCGCGTGCGATCGCCACCCGCTGCTGCTGTCCGCCCGAGAGCGTGTCGGCGCGCTGGTCACGTTGCGCATCGAGATCGACGGCGCGCAGCGCCTCCTCGGCCTGCTCCCGCAGCGCCTGCGGATAGCGCCCCAGCGCCACGCGCCACAGCGGCAGCGACGGCAGCCGGGCCGTCATCACATTCGCCAGGGCGGACCGCCGGCGAACGAGATTGAACTGCTGGAAGACGACGCCGATATCGCCGCGGGCGCGCCGCAGGGCCGAGGGGCCCAGCGGGTCGACCGGCTGTCCATCGACCTGGATCCTGCCCGCATCGGGCTCTGTCAGCCGCGTGATGCAGCGGAACAAGGTCGATTTCCCCGAACCGCTGGGCCCCAGCACGGCCACCACCTCGCCGCCCGCGACGTCAAGAGTCACGTCCGCCAGTGCGATCACGTTGTCGAAGCGCTTCGAAAGCCCTGATATGGCGAGCGCCGGCGTCATGACAGCCGCCGCCGCAACCAGGCGCTCAGCTGGTCGATGGCCGTCACCATGGCCAGGATCACCAGCAGGATGGTCAGCACGCGGTCGAACTGCAGCAGGTCGACGCTGTTCTTGAGTTCCTGGCCGATGCCACCGGCGCCGACGACGCCGAGGACCGTCGAGGCGCGGACGTTGAACTCCCACATGTAGAGCAGGATGGACGAAAGCTGGGGCAGCGCGTCCGGCAGTTGGGCATGCAGGAAAACCCGAAGCCGTCCCGCGCCGCTCATGCGGGCCGCCTCGACCGGCCCGGGCTCCGTCGTCTCGATCGTCTCGGCCCAGAGCTTGGCGATCGAACCGGCCGTATGCAGCGCCACGCCGAGCACGCCGGCGAAGGGACCGAGCCCGACAGCCGCGACGAAGATCAGCGCGAACACGAAGGAATCGATGCCCCGCAAGGCATTGAGCAGCCAGCGGGCCGGCAGAGCCAGCAGCGGCGACACCGCGATGTTCCGGGCCGCCAGCAGGCAGAGTGGAGCGGCGATGATGGCGCCGAACGAAACCCCGACCGTTGCCATCGCCACGGTTTCCAGCCCGCGGCGGGCGAGCACATCGATCTCGCTGAGGTCGGGCGGCCATGACCGCGCGATCCAGCCGGCCAGTCGAGGCAGGCCTTCCACAAGGCGTATGAAATCGACGTCGGCCACATGTACGCACAGCGCGTAGAACGCGACGCCGAGACCCAGCAGCGGAACGAAAGCCGTCCGGCTCACGACCGCCGAAGCCAGGTCGTCTTGCTCGCCCTGCCGCGGGGCGGGGCCAACTGCATTCTTCACGATGTCCATGGGCTTCAGGGCTTCGCCTTCAGCCGGCCAACGGCGATGCCGGCCGCCTCGATCGGCCGGTAACTCTCGTGATCGGCCTTCCCCCATCCGGTGTAGCGCGGCGGCATGATCGCGCGCGCTTCATCCTGGGTCAGGGTGGTCACGATCTCCTGGATGCGAGCGGTCGCGGCAGGATCGAAGCCGGCGCGGACGACTAGCGGGTCGTTTGGCAGCGGCTCGGATGTCCAGACGATCCGGACCTCGTCGCGTCGGACCAGGCCACGCTCCGCCATACCATTGAAGTTCCGGTCGAAATCGGTCGCGAGATCGACCTGGCCATTGGCGACGGCGATGACGTTGGCCGGATGGGAGGCCCCGTCGCGGTAACGGAAGAAGGTTCTGGGGTCGATGCCGCGGCTCTGGAAATAGAACAACTGGTCTTCGCCGATTTTCGACGTCGTGGCTTCGTGCTCGACCTTCGCCGTCGGGTTCTTCGCGGCTGCCGGCACGGTGTTCATGTCGGAGTTGAAGACCCAGTTGTT
>NCCO01000048.1 GCA_002279705.1 Allobosea sp. 12-68-7 | reverse complement strand
GAGCGGCAGTTCGTCGGGCTGGAACAAATCGAGAATACCGCCCGCAACCTGCGCGAAGGGCTGTCGGGCAGCCTAAGGATCGCAGCCCTGCCGACCTTCAATGTCGGCTTCCTGCCGCGGCTGGTCGCCGCCTATATGAAGGACAAGCCGGGCCTCGAGATCGCGATCTACGGCAGCATCTCCTCGCAGGTGGTCGACTGGGTCGCGACCGGTTTCTGCGACATCGGCTTTGCGCAGTACCCGCTCGACTTCCCGCATATCGACGTCGAGCAGTTGCCCTCCGTCCCGGCCGTGGCCGTGCTGCCGGAGGGGCACAGGCTCTGCGGGAAGGCCGTCCTCGAGCCAGCGGATTTCGTCGGCGAGCCTTTCGTCTCGCTCGCGGGATCGACGCAATGGCGCTACCGCACCGACGCCCTGTTCTCCGCCGCTCGGGTCACCCGGCCGATCAAGGTCGAGACCCCGCTGTCGATGATCGCCTGCTCGCTGGTGGCGTCGGGCGCCGGCATCGGCATCGTCGATCCCTATACGGCGGCGGAGTATCGCGGCCGCGGCATCGTCACCCGCCCTTTCCGCCCGGAGGTGCTCTACGACATCGGCGTGGTCTGGCCGGCCGGGCGCTTCCGCTCGCCGTTGGCGCTGGGCTTCGTCGAGACGGTGACCGCGGCCATTCGCGATCTCGCCGCCGCCAGTGAAACGGCGGCGGCCCAGTAGGCGGCGCGCCGATGCGGACCGGTGTTGACCGCGACGACGCGCTTGCCCTCGACCTCGACCGGCCGGTCCCAGCCGCCGCCGAGCGCCTTGTTGAGCGAAACGACGTTCGAGGTCACGGCGACACGGCTCTGCGGCAGCGTGTCCTCGGCGCTGTGGAGCGAACGCCCGGTGTCGCGCAACTCCTTCGACCGGCCGTAACTCATCGACGAGGCGATCCTCTCGCACCGGCACAACTCGGCGATGCTCTGCTCGCCGCGCATGCCTTCCCGCACGCTGCGGATCCTCTCTTCGGCCGAGAGCTGCCGGCGAGTCGCGCGGCGGACAGTGATCACCTGGACAGGACAGCCAGAGCCGCAAGGCAGGGCGGCACTTGCCGTCAACCGGATCGACGCCGGCCGAACAGGGCGCAGCCGGCAATCAGGGCCGCTCCCAGCAATGTCGTCCCCCAGACCACGATCTGCGGGCCGGCCGGGCCTGCGAAGCAACTGTAGAGACCGATGTAATCCATCTGCCAGCAGTATCTGGCCGGATTCGTATAGTCGTAGGTCCGCGACATCATGCCGTTAAAGAACAGAAACACTCCAGCCGCCAGCACAAACCATCTTATCATGCCATCCCTCCTGCAGCGAGCGTACACGTGCGGTTCCGCCCGGGGATACTCACGCATTGGACAGCCGCCCATGCTTCGTCCGCCATGGCTTCATTCAGCGCCTGAGCGTCACAGACAGGCCGTGGGCGGCATTCCAAGGAGGATCGCACTGCCAACGGCAGCTGTTGTCGTAAAGCGGCCCATGATCGTCATTCCTCCCGAATCGCACGCCTGAGATCGTCGCAGGCCGAGGCCGGCATGGCGTTGAGCCGGAATGTCCGGTCCGATGGCCCGAGCCTGATCTCGCGGCCCTTGTCGACGCTGACCAACTCGCCCGTGCGCAGGCGCAGCGGCGACGACAGGCGCGCGAGAAGCCCACCCCCGGCGGCCCTGATGTCGACGCTGCCGCCATCATGGCCTTCCTCGGCGTTCATGTTGTCCTCGCCCGTCACGCGGCAACGCGCCCCCGGCTGGCCGAGGTTGATGACGGCGCCGTCGGCATTGAGCTTCTCACCCCCAAAAGGGTGCTCGCACCAGGCAATCGCGCGCCTGATCCGCGCATCGCCATGGCGCGCCAGTTCGACACGCAAGAATGCGACTGGCGGGAGTCCGACGCTGCCGGGAAGACTCTCGCGGCTCACCGAAATGAGGATGCGCGTGACGGTCTGCGTGGGGTTCCGCGCCAGATGTGCGGCGTCATAGGTTCGTTCGAAACAGGCCCTGGCGTCGGGACCGCGGCCAAGCACGCCGGAAACGGCTGCGGCTGGAGCAGCACTGGCCACGAGCAATCCAGCTATGCTGAAGGCAAGGCGCATTCGCGTCACCCCATCCCGTCGGGCTTGTCCCGATGCCAGCGGCAGCATGAACGCGATACGCACACGCAGCAATATCGACACGAAAACGCGATCCGGTCACCGCCGCTGTGGAGCCATGATCGACCGGAACTCTGCAGCTCTTTCGCTTTCACCAGCTTCTGACATGGACATGCTGTTCAGCGTGCTGGTGACGCGCGACCCCAGCGATTCGCTGCTCACCAGCGCGCGGCGGACCGACCATCCGCGGCGCTGCATCGAGGTCTTCCTGACCGGGCTGACGGAACGGCCGGCGGCCACCTGACGGCCCCGCCGCCTCAGCAGCAGCCGAGGCGCGTGACGTAATGCCGGGTGACGGCGCTCTCCAGCGCCGGGAGCGCCGCGGCGAGGCCGGCGCGATCGGCGATGCCGGCGCGGTAGATGCCGCGCAGCTCGTCATGCACGGCATCGAGATCGACACCCAGCACGCGGCCATGGGCGACGATGCTGCGGCCGTCGACGATCAACTCGCGGATCTGGCGTCGGGTTGCGCGTGCGAACATCAGCTCGAGCGGATCGACCGGCATCAGCGCATCCTCGTCGAGCGCGGCGCGGTCGAGGATCAACAGGTCCGCCGCCTGCCCCTCCGCGAGCTGGCCGCCCGCGGGCGCGCCGAGCGCGATGCGCCCGGTCTCGAGCGCCATGGCAAGCGCGTCGCGGGGACTGAGTGTCTGATCGAAGCCCCAGCCGCCATGCAGCGACCAGAGCAGGCGCAGCTCACGCAGCGCGTCGTCGTCCTCGTCGAAGGCCTGGCCGTCGACCCCGAGCGCGACCTTGCAGCCGCGCGCCGCCATCTCGGCGACCGGCGCGAGCCCCGAGCGCAGCGCCAGGTTGGAGGAGGTGTTGGTGGCGATGACGCAGCCGGCTTCGGCGATCATCTCCAGCTCGTCGGGACGGGCCCAGACGCAATGGGCCAGCGTCAGCCGCGGCGAGAGCAGGCCGATCTCCTTCCAGCGCTTGACCAGCCCGCCCGGATAGGTCCGGTCGGCCCAGTCGCGCTGGTATTTGGTCTCGAAGAGATGGGTGGTGACGCGGCGCCCGGTGCGGGCGGAGGCCTCGGCGATCGCCTCCCAGAGCGCGTCCGAGCCCCATTGCGGGCCGTTGGGCGCATATTGGACATCGACCATCGGGCCGGCGATGGCAGCGGCGACGGCATCGACGCGGGCGATCTGCTCGGCGATCGGCAGCATGGGCGACAGATAGCGCGCCTCGATCTCGGCGCGGGCGACGGGGTCGAGATCATCCAGCACGGGGGCGTGGTCGCCATAGACCAGCGGGTTCTGGTCGCGCATGCCGACGCCGAAGGCGATGCGCACGCCGATGTCGCGGGCGGCGCGGGCCATGGAAGCGGCCTCGGTCGGAAGATCGGTCAGGCCCATCGGCCGGACATGGTGGATCATCACCGCGCCCTGGCCGCCGAGCGCGGCGCGCCCCAGCGGCGCCAGCGTCGCGAGATAGGGGTCGACGGGGCAAAACAGCGCCAGCCGGTGCAGCCAGAGTTCGAGCGGCCGGGCGAAGCCGCCGACCGAACTGGTGCGGATCGGCCGGGCATGGTCATGGGCGTTGACCAGCGCCGGCAGCACGACGACGTCGTCCGCGGTTCCGCCCGGCGCCTCGCCGATCGCGGCAATGGTGCCGCCCTCCAGCGTCAGCGCCGTGTCCTGCAGGCTGCGGCGGGCATCGAAGGCGTGGCCGGCGTTGATCTGGCGCACAATCGGTCTCCGTCGCGAAATTGGCCCTCGCCCCGGCCTTCAGGCCGAGGCGACATCGGTCTTGCGGTGGGCCCAGCCGGTGACGCGCCGCTCGATCAGAGAGAACAGCACGTAGAGCGTGACGCCAAGCCCGGCCAGGACGAAGAGCCCGGCGAAGACCAGCGGAACGTTGAAGCTCGACGAGGCGATCATCATCATGTTGCCGATGCCGCGGTTGGAGGCGACCGTCTCCGCCACCACCGAGCCGACGAAGGCGAGCGTGATCGCGACTTTCAGCGCGGCGAAGAAATAGGGCATGGCGCGCGGCAGGCTGACATTCCAGAGGATGTCGGTCTTCGAGGCCTTCAGCGTCTTCATCACATCTTCCAGCTCGGGCTCGACGGTGGCGATGCCGGTCGCGACGTTCACCACGATCGGGAAGATGCAGATGATCATCGCGGTCAGGATCGCCGGGACCGTGCCGGCGCCGTACCAGAGCACGAAGATCGGCACGACCGCGACCTTGGGGATCGAGGAGAAGCCGACGAGCAGCGGATAGGCGGTGTCGTAGGCGAGCTTGGACGAGCCGATGAGGATGCCCAGCAAGAGCCCGATCACAACGCCGATGCCGAAGCCGACGATCGTGGTGTAGAGCGTCTGCCAGGTGTGCGGCCAGATCGCCGGCCAGTACTGGATCAGCGCCGCGATGATCTGGGTCGGGCGCGGCAGCAGGATGTCGGAGATGCCCGCCATCAGGCAGAACAGCTCCCAGAACACGAAGACACCGATGATGAGCGCGGTCGAGGCGCCCTTCTCGCGGATGATCTCACTGACGCGTTCCATCAGAGTGCCCTCCCTCACGCCGCGCCGGGCGCGTGGTTGACGATGCCGGTGCCGCCACGGGCGCCGACGATCATCGCCCGCAGACGCTGGTTCAGCGCCACGAAATCCGGTTCGAAGGTCATGTCGATGGTGCGTGGCCGCGCCAGCGCGACGGGTGAATCGTCGAGGATGCGGCCGGGCCTGGCGCTCATCACGCAGATGCGGTCGGCGAGATAGGCGGCTTCCTTGAGGTCGTGCGTGACCAGCAGCACCGTCAGCTTCTTGGAGAGCCAGAGGTCCTGCATGATCGCCCAGAGCTCCTCCCGGGTGAACTGGTCGAGCGCGCCGAAGGGCTCGTCCAGCAGCAGAAGGTCCGGATCGTGAATCAGGGCTCGGCATAGATTGGCGCGCTGCATCATGCCGCCGGAGAGCTGCCAGGGAAACTTGTCGCCGAAGCCTGCGAGGCCGACCTGCGCCAGCAGCGCCTCGACCCGGTCGCGATACTCGCCCTTGCGCTTGGACCGGTAGCCCTGCCGGAAGGGCGGCACGATCTTGAGCGGCAGCATGACGTTGTCGCGGATGTTGAGCCAGGGCAGCAGGGTCGGGTTCTGATAGGCCATGCCGATGCGGATCGGCGTCGCGCCGATCTCGCGGCCGGCGACGAAGACATGGCCCGTCGAGGGCTTCAGCAATTCGCCGACCATCTTCAGGATCGTCGACTTGCCGCAGCCGGAGGGGCCGACGAGGGCGACGAACTCCCCCTCGGCAATCTTGAGCGAGGTCGGCGCCAGCGCCTGCACCGCCTTGGCGCCGCGGCCATAGGTGATCGAGGCCTCCTCGAACTCGATGAAGGTCGAGGCCTGGCCGGTTTCGACCGGCCGGATGTCGCTGATGCCCGCGTTCACGATGCCGCTCCCTTGGCGCTGCCGGCCGACCCTTGCAAACAGGCGGCCAGCGTCTGGTCGGCGTTGCGGATGGTGGGCTTGGGCATGGCCTGGATGGCGGTGACCTGCCGGCCCCAGCCGCTCGTCTCGGGCACGAGTTGGCGGTCGCGCTGGACGAAGCGGCCGCGCACCAGCGTGTGGACGGGAATGCCGGTGACGGAGACGCCCTCGAAGGGGGTGATCTTGCCGCGCGACTGCAGGGCGTCGGCCCGGATCGTCTCGGTCCTGTTCATGTCGACGACGGCGATGTCGGCCTCCGCGCCGGCCTCGATGCGTCCCTTGGCGGGCCAGAGCCCGAAGGCCTTGGCCGGCTTCTCGGCCGAGATCGCGACGTAGTGCTCCAGCGTCAGGCGCCCTTTCGAGACCTCGTTCAGCATCAGCGGCATCTGCGTCTCGACGCCGGGGAAGCCGCAATCGGCCTGCCAGATCACGTCCTTGGTCTTCTCCTCGACCGTATGGGGCGCGTGGTCGGTCGCGATCATGTCAATGAGGCCGGATTGCAGCGCCGCCCAGACGGCTTCCGAATCCGAGGCCTCCCGGACCGGCGGGTTGACGCGGATGATCGAGCCGAGCCGCGCATAGTCGCGTGAGTCGAGCAGGAGATAGCAGGGGCAGGTCTCGCCGGTGATCTCGACGCCGCGCGCCTTGGCATCGGCCAGCGGGCGCAGTTCGGCGGCCGAGGAGATGTGCAGGATGTGGATGCGCGCGCCGGTCCACTCCGCCAGTTCCGCCGCGCGGCCGACCGCCTCGGCCGCGACGATGGCCGGGCGCGCCGCGATGTGGGCGAGCGGGTCGTTGCGGCCGGCCTCCATCAGGCGCTTCTGGCGCCAGGCCATGATCGAGGCCGTCTCGGCATGGAGCGAGATGCGCAGGCCGGAGGGCGCGATGATCTCGAAGCCCTCCAGCATCGCCCCCGTGGAGGGCGAAGGCAGGTTGCCGAAGGTATTGCCCATGAAGCACTTGAAGGCGTTGACGCCGCCCTCGATCAGGCCCTGGAGCTCGTCGATGTTGTCCTCCGCCAGCAGGCCATAGATGCCGTAATCGACATGGGCCTTGGCGGCGGCCTCCTGCTTCTGGCGCAGTTCCTTGACCGAGCGCGTCGGCGGGTTGGTGTTGGGCATCTCGAAGACGGTGGTGGTGCCGCCCATCGCGGCCGCCGCGCTGCCCGTGCGCCAGTCCTCCTTATGGGTGTAGCCGGGCTCGCGGAAATGGACATGCACGTCGATGGCGCCGGGCAACAGGAACTGGCCGGAGACGTCGACCGTTTCGCGCGCCGCCGGCATCGCGGCCGGCGCGCCGACCAACGCGATGAGCCCGTCCTTGATCGCGACATCGGCAGGGTAGCGCGTCTGGCCGGTGACGACGGTGCCGCCCGTGAGGACGAGATCGGCGATGAAGGGCGTCTCGGTCATCGGCACCCTCACAGCATGGCCCAGCCGCCATCGACCGGCAGGTCGACGCCGGTGATCTGGCGAGAGACGTCGGAGGCGAGGAAGAGGCAGGCATTGGCCACGTCCTCGTCGGTCGAGACGCGCTTCAACGCGTAATCGGCGGCGTGCTTCTCGAAGGCGGCCTCCTCCGAGATGCCAAGGCGCTTGGCCATTTCCGGCACGACCTTGCCGCGGAAGCGCGGCCCGTCGACCATTCCGGGCGCAACGCAGTTGACGTTGATGCCATAGGGGCCGGCCTCGAGCGCGAAGCTCTTGGTGATGCCGCGCAGACCCCATTTCGAGGCCGAATAGGCCATGCGCCCGGCGCGGCCGCGCATGCCGAAGGTGCCGCCGACATTGACGATCTTGCCGCCCTTCTGCGCGATCATTGCCGGCAGGCAGGCGCGCATGGTGTTGAAGCAGCCGCGCATGTTGAGATCGACGATCTCGTCGAACTCCTCCTCCGTGGTCTCCCAGCCGGTCTTGCCGATCGGCCCCGAGCCACCGGCGACATTGACGAGGATGTCGATGCGCCCGCCGAAGGCCGACAGCGTCCGGGCGATGGCCGCCTCGCAGTCGCTACCCCTGGTGATGTCGCAGGCGATGACGATGGCCTCCGCGCCGTTCGCACGCACCTCCGCCGCGACCGGCTCGATCGCGGTGATGTCGCGGCCGATCAGCGCGAGCCGGCAGCCCTCGGCGGCGAAGGCCCGGGTGACGGCGGCGCCCATGCCCTTGGCCGGGCCGGTGATGACGGCGACGCGGCTGGTGAGGTTCAGATCCATGCTTATGTTCTCGGCGTCGGAATGGGCGCAGTCGGCTTCAATGTCCTGGTGTCATTCCGGGGCGCCCCGCAGGGGCGAACCCGGAACCCACGGACGGGACACGACCTTCCCACCTCTGGGCTCACCCGGTCGTGGGTTCCGGGTTCTCGCTGCGCGAGCCCCGGAATGACGGTGCGTTTCACCCCAGCTTGGTGACGCGGTCGGCCAAAGGCGGCAGGAAGGCGCGGCTGAAGACCTCGTCGGGAGCGGGCAGGCGCGGCAGGCTGTCGGCCTCGACGACGATCGCGATCGACTTCTTGAAGCGGGCGTCGTCGATGTCGCCGATGCCGATCGTGGCGACCTCGGGATGGCTCATTTCCGACGCGAGGGTGGCGACCAGACGCTCCTTCTCGACGACTTTGTTGATCAGCGGTTCGCGCTTCGCCACCGCCTCGATCGCGGCGTCGTTGTCCTTCAGCGTGTCCTTCAGGCCGCGGTTGATCGCGCGCAGCAATCCTTTCAGCGCATTGGGGTTCTCGGTCGCGAGCTTGCGCGAGGCGATCATCGCGTTGGAGTACAGGTCCATCCCGTAATCGCCGAAATTGATGAAGCGGAAGTCCTTGGTGGGGTCGATGCCGACGAGCTTGGCCGAGAAGGCGATGGTGTTGACGAAGCCGAAGACGCCGTCGACCTGCCCGCGCTGCAGCATCTGCTCGCGCAGATTGGGCTGCATGTTGGTGATGGCGACCTTGGTGGCATCGATGCCCGCGAGCTTGGCGAAAGCCGGGAAGAGCTTGAGCGCGCCGTCATTGGCCGGGCCGCCAATGGTGCGGCCTTCGAGATCCTTCGGCGTCTTGATCGGCCCGTCGGCCTTGACCGCGATGGTGAAGGGCGGGCGGTTGTAGAGGGCCGCGATCGCCAGCGGCGTGGCGGCGCCCGGCTGGCTGCGCGCGACGAGCTGGATCAGCGCGTTGATGTCGCCGAAGCCGATGTCGTAGGAGCCCGAGGCGACCGCACCGACCGCCGCACCCGAGCCGTTGCCCTGGTCCATGACGATCTCGAGCCCTTCCTCGCGGAAGTAGCCGCGGTCATCGGCCAGGAAGAACCAGCCCTGCGGGCCCTGGTAGCGCCAGTTCAGAATCATCTTCAGACGGGTGGGGGCCTGCGCCAGGGCCGGCCGCGGCAGGGCGGAGGCCAGCGCCGCGGCACCGGCCGCGAGGGTGAAACGGCGTCGGCTGATCGCGTGCGTCATGCGAACTCTCCCATCGCGGCCTTGTGCCGCTGCCATGGAAGCAGCCTAGGCCGGCTTGACCGATGCCGTCTTGTGCTGACTTCTTGCATGATCTGTTCGCAAAACGCATCGGTCGGATATCCGCGCCATGAGGCATCTGCGCCTGCTGAACTATATCGACGAGGTCGCCCGCGTCGGCTCGATCCGCAAGGCGGCGGAGCGGCTGAACATCACCGCCTCGGCGCTGAACCGGCGTGTGCAGGACGTCGAGGACGAACTCGGCACCAAGATCTTCGAGCGGCTGCCGCGCGGGGTGCGGTTGAATGCAGCCGGCGAGCTGCTGATCCGGCACATCCGCAGCCAGCTCGCCGATATGGGTCGGGTGCGCTCGCAGATCGAGGATTTGTCGGGGTTCCGGCGCGGGACGGTCGCGATCGCCTGCAGCCATGCGCTCGCGCATGACTTCCTGCCGGTCGAGATCGCCTCCTATCGCCGGGCGTTTCCGCTCGTCGAGTTCGACGTGCGCGTCGCCAGCCATGGCGAGGCCCTGCGGGCGCTGGCGGGTTACGAGGTCGATCTCGCCCTGATCTTCCGGCTCGACACCAGCATCGGCTTCCAGATCATCGCGTCCGCCGAGCAGCGGCTCGTCGCCATCATGCGGCAGGACCACCCGCTCGCGAAAGAGGGCAGCATCCGCCTGCGGGAGTGCGGCGGCTACCCGCTGGCGCTTCCCGACCGCAGCTATGGCGGGCGTCAGCTGCTCGACCACGCCGTCGCCAAAAGCTCGTTCAAGCTCGTCCCGGTGATCGAATCGAACTCCTTCGAGTTCCTGCGCAACTATGTCCGGCTGGAGGACGCGATCACCTTCCAGATCGAGATCGGCGCGCCGGCCAGCCTGAAGCATCGCGACGGGCTGATCTCTCGCCCGATCGACGAGCGCGACATCCAGCCGGCCCGCTTCGCGATGGGCCAGCTCCACGGCCGGCCGCTGCCCGTGGCGGCGGCGAAATTCGCCGAGCAGCTCGCAGCCCGGCTCGAGACCGGCCGGTCTAGAGCCATTTCGGAACGGTGACGCGCTCGAAGGCGACGAGCCCGTCGATCAGGGGGGCCGGATCGGGTTCGACGACGATCCCCTGCCGATGGGCCGGCGGCAGGAAGCCCTGGGCGATCATGTGGTCGATGAAGCCCATGAAGGGCTGGTAGTAGCCGGCGATGTCGAACAGCCCGGCTGGCTTGTCGAAATCGCCGAGCTGGTTCAGCGTCCAGGCCTCCATGAACTCCTCGAGCGTGCCGATGCCGCCGGGCATGGCGATGAAGCCGTCGGCGAGTTCGGCCATGCGCTCTTTGCGCGCACGCATGCCGTCGACGATCTCGTGCCGGGTCAGCCCTTCGTGGAGATGGCCGAGGTCGGCGAGGCGGCGGGTGATGACGCCGTGGACCGCCCCGCCCTGCGTCAGCACGGCGTCGGCGACGACGCCCATCAGCCCCTTATGCGTGCCGCCATAGACCAGCGTCAGCCCGCGCCGGCCGATCTCGGCCCCGAGCCGCGCGGCCCCCTCGCGATAGGCCTCGCCCCGACCCGTGTTCGAGCCACAGAACAGGGCGATGGCTTTCAGCTCTCTCGACATCGGCAGGATCTCCTCGCATCGGCCGGACAGGACTGGCCCATGAAGGCAACCGGGCCAGGAAGGCAAGCGAGCGCAGCCGAGGGGCGCGAAATTTGCACTCGACAGTCCCTCCGGCCGCAGACCATCCTGCCGCCACGCCGCGCGGGAGCGATCATGACCCATCATCTCAAGGCTTCGCCCGAGACCTGCCACTGGGGCTATTTCGATGCCCGCGTGCCGCCTGCGCTGACCATCGCCAGCGGCGAGAGCGTCACGATCGAATCCGTCAGCGGCACGGTCGAGACCCTGCCGCCCGCCGGCTTCCACGTCCCGCCCGAGCTGCACGCGATCCATGCGGCGCAGAAGGGCCTCCCCTTCGGGCCGCATATCCTGACCGGTGCGGTCGCGGTCGAGGGCGCCTGGCCGGGAGACGTGCTGCAGATCGACATCGAGGCCGTCTCACTGCGGCAGGACTGGGGCTACAACCTCAACCGGCCGCTCGCCGGCACGCTGCCGGACGACTTCCCGCATTTCCACATGATGAACATCCCGCTCGACAAGGCGCGGATGGTCGGCACGCTGCCCTGGGGGCTGGAGCTGCCGCTCTCGCCCTTCTTCGGCGTGATGGGGGTGGCACCGCCGCTCGAATGGGGACGCTGCACCTCGATCATCCCGCGCGCCTTCGGCGGCAATCTCGACAACAAGGAGCTGGTCGCCGGCACGACGCTCTATCTGCCGGTCTTCGTGCCCGGCGCGCTGTTTTCGGTGGGCGACGGTCATGGCGTTCAGGGCGACGGCGAGGTCAACGTCACCGCGATCGAGACGGCGCTGTCGGGCACGTTCCGCCTGACGGTCCGCAAGGACCTGACCTTCACCTATCCCCGCGCCGAGACGCCGACCCATGTCATCACCTGCGGCATGGATCCCGATCTCGACCGCTGCGCGGAAAAGGCACTGCGCGACATGATCGTGCTGATCGTCGAGCGCACGGGCATCACGCGCGAACAAGCCTATGCGCTGTGCTCGATGGCGGCGGATCTGCGGGTCACCCAGACGGTGAACCAGCACAAGGGCGTGCATTGCATGCTCAGGAAGAGCCTGCTCGGGCGGCGCTGACCTCTCAAACGAGAACAGCCCCGCCCAGGGGGCGAGGCTGCGAATCAGTGCCGTCGGCGGCGGCTCGTTGCGGCGGGCTCGATCGGGCTTGCCGATCAGGCCTCGTCGATCAGGCCTTGGCGCGCGGGCCGCGCTTGGCCTTGGCCGACGGGGCGGCGGTCGTGGCCGCCTTGCGGCCCAGGCCCATCGACTTGGCGAGCGCCGAGCGCGCCTCGGCATAGGCCGGCGCGACCATCGGGTAATCGGCCGGCAGACCCCACTTCGCGCGGTACTGCTCGGGGGTGAGGTCGTATTTGCTGCTGAGATGCCGCTTCAACGATTTGAAGGACTTGCCGTCCTCCAGGCAGATGATCGCCTCCGGCGTGACCGATTTGCGGATCGGCACGGCCGGGACGAGCGGCGCGGCCGGCGGGGGCTCCGGCTCACCGCCCAGCTTGGCAAGTGACGCATGGACGCTCGCGATCAGATCGGCAAGGTCGCTGCGCGGGACATTATTGCGGGAGACATAGGCCGAGACGATCGAGGTCGTCAGATCGAGCAGCTCTTCGTTATTATCTGCCATGGGGCGCTCCGATCGCAGCTAGAGGGTTCAAATGCTGTGATAACAGAATCGGCCATAGGACCAAGACAAGGCGTTGTCTATCCGCGATTGGGCGAAATCTAACGCAAACGGTTGATGAGGCCCTTCCGGGTCGCGAGAAAGTTGGGGATATGCACGCTGTGCGTGCAGCTTCGCCGCCCGGAATAGGCAACCGCGCCCTCAGAACAAGACATCGTCGACATCGTCCTGCGCCGGAGCGGCGACGGTCACGGGCGCCGCCCCGCCCTGCGCCGCCGGCAGCAGCGAGGCGATGATCGCCTGGTGGATCGTGCGCTCGCCGACCATCGTGTAGTTCGGCCAGACCTGGCCATCGATGAGTTCCCGCACCGCCGCGGCGGCCGCGGGATCGTCCGGCATCGCCGCGCCGTCGCAGGAGCGCTCGAGCTCGGCGGCGCCCGAGGCGATCAGGTCGCTCATCGCCCCGGCGTTCGAGAAGGACAGGCGCGCCTGGGCGACGACCGAGGCGAAGCCCCCGCCCTCGCGGGTGAGCTGGTCGAGGGCCGAACCGAGCCGGTCGCCGGCGCCGCGCATGGCCGCGAGCGAGGTTCCCATCGCGTCGTTCAGCGCGGCGAAATGAGCCGCGTCGAGCCTTCCGCCCTGCTTCAGCCCGCCCGAGGCCTGCTGCATCTGCGCGAAGGTCGGCGTGAGCTTCGCGGCATCGCCCGCGACATGGTCGGCCGCGACCTTGAGCTCCTGCGCGATGACCACGAGGCTGCGCCCGCCGGGACCGAGCCGGGCCGCGCGCAGGCCGGCATTCATGCCGATCAGGACGATGCTGGAGACGGTTTCGGACAGCGCGGCGACAGTCTCCTGGCAGGTTTGTAGCACGGTCGACATCGCGCTGGTGACCCGGTCGACGCCGGCGCGCGCGCGATCGCATTTGGCGAGCAGGTCGGAGGCCTCGGCCAACTCCCCCTCGAGATCGGCGAGGAAGGAGCCGCTGCGGCCGCCGTCGCCCTGATAGAGCGAGCGCACCAGATCGAGCAGGCCGGCGGTGTCTCCGGCCAGCAGGGCGAGCGCCGCCTCGATCGAGTCGGCATCCTGGGCGAGGGTCTGCGCGCTCTCCTGGAGCTGCGCGGCCTCAAGGCGGCGCAGCAGGATATCGGCGCCGCGGCGCGCCGCGTCATCGAGACCCGCGCCGGGACCGGTGCCGGCCGCGATGGCGGAGAGCAGGCGCAGGGCCTTGATCGCATGTTCGAGCTGCTGGCGGATGCTGTCGCCCGATTGCAGCGCGATGATGGCACCACCGGCCGCCATGGCGATCTTGCCCGAATGGATGGCGGCATCGCTGGTCAGCTCGACGCCGCGCTGCTGGCGCGCCGCCACCTCGGCCAGGGTCTGCTCCAGCTTGCCGGCGAGGCCCGACAGGGCGAGCCCGTACTGCCCCTCGAACTCACGCTGCGCCTCCAGCGCCGAACCGAGCAGCAGGCTCAGATGGTCGTGATCGCGGGCGCAGGTCTGGATGGTGCGCTGGGCCTGCGTCGTCAGCGCGACGATCTCGCTGGTGAAGTCGCCGAAGTCGCGGCCGGCGGCCTGCACCGACACCGCCTCGATCCGGGCGCTGCGGGCGAGGATCGTGATCAGCCGCATGTGCTCGAGCAGGCGCTCCAGTGCCTGGGACGCGTCCTTGCTGTGGAGCGCGAGCTCCTGCAGCACGCCCGTCTCCTGGCGCAGTCCATCGTGGATGGCACGCAATTCGCCGGCGAGGGTGGACAGCGTCGCGCCGGCGCGGGCAATCTCTGGCCCGCAGAGCTCGGACGAGAGCGTCGACAGCCGTTCCTTCAACCCCTCGAACAAGCCCAGCCCTTCTCCGAGCTGACTGCCCGCCCGGGCGAAGGTGACGTCGATCTCGCGGGCCGTGCCTTCGAGGGCCCCGATGATCCGCGGCAGGGCGGTGTCGTGCGCCGTCATCGTCATGCCCCCGCCACCACTCAACTCCGACGCCACACGCATCAACGTTCCCTCAGCCGGGCCCAGCCGTGGCCTGAGGCCAGGCCATGATCTCCTGCGGTACACGAGAGAGCTTGACGATCCGTTCCGCCGCCCCGAGGTCGATCGCCTCCTTGGGCATGCCGAACACGACGCAGCTCTCGGCGTCCTGCGCGAGGGTACGGCAACCGGCCTTGCGCATTTCGAGCAGACCGCGGGCGCCATCGTCGCCCATGCCGGTCATGATGATGCCGAGCGCATTGGCGCCGGCATATTGCGCGGCCGAGCGGAAGAGCACGTCGACCGAGGGGCGATGGCGCGAGACATGCGGTCCGTCCTTGATCGCGACGCGGTATTGCTGGCCGACGCGCTGAAGCAGCATGTGTCGGTTGCCCGGCGCGATCAGGACGCGGCCGGTCGAGACCTCGTCGCCATCCTCGGCTTCCTTGATCTCCATCGCGCAGAGACCGTTCAGCCGGCGCGCGAAGGCGAGTGTGAACTTCTCGGGCATGTGCTGGACGACCGCGATGCCCGGGCAGTTGGCCGGGAGTTGCTCCAGCACCTCGCGCAGCGTCTCGGTGCCGCCGGTGGAGATGCCGATGCAGACGATTCTGTCGGTCGCGTGCCGGACGCGGCCGAGCACCGGCGGCGGCAGGATGGCATCGGCGGTGAGCTTCTTTTCGACCTGCATGCGCGGTTCGCGCGGGCGCAGCTTGGCCTGGGCGGCGGCACGCACGGCGTGGCGCAGGCGGTCGGCCGTCTCCATCAGCGCCGCGCGGGTGTCGACCCGCGGCTTCGGCAGCACGTCGACGGCGCCGGCCTCGAGCGCGTCGAAGAGGGCCCGCGAGCCGGCCTCGGTCAGCGTCGAGCAGATGATCACGGGAATCGGCCGCTGCGCCATGATCTTGCGCAGGAAGGTCAGCCCGTCCATGCCGGGCATCTCGATGTCGAGGATCATGACATCGGGCAGTTCGGTCTGCAGGCGTCGTGCGGCGGCGAAGGCATCGGCCGCCGTGCCCATGACCTCCATGCCCGGATCCTCGGTGAGGATCGTGCTGAGGACCTGCCGGACCGAGGCGGAATCGTCGACGATGAGGACGCGGATCGGTTTGCGGTTCATGCGGCGGACCTCGTTCCCGCAACCGATGCGGTCTGATAGACCGTCGGGACGACCTGGCGCAGCGGGCCAACCCCGCTGCCGGCCATGGATTCGGAATGGCCCAGCATCAGGTAGCCCCCGGGGCGCAGATGCGAGGCGAGGCGGCCCAGCACCGCCTGCTGCGTCGGCTTGTCGAAATAGATCAGGACGTTGCGGCAGAAGATGACGTCGACGTCGCGGTCGAAGGGATAGGATTCGTCCATCAGGTTGAGACGCTCGAAATGCACGGTGCGCCGCAGTTCCGGCGTCACGCGCACCACGTCCTCGCCGGGATTGCGCGAGCGCATCAGATAACGCTGCTGCATCGCAGCCGGCACCGGCGCGACGAAGGCGCGCGGATAGATCGCGGTGCGCGCCTCGCGCAGCACTTCGGTCGAGATGTCGGTGCCCAGGATCGAGAAGCGCGAGACCTTCCCGGCGGCGACGAGGTCCTGCAGCACCATCGCCACCGTATAGGCCTCGGCGCCCGTCGAGGAAGCGGCGCTCCAGACCTTCAGCTGCGGCGGCCGGCCACCCTGGCGGGCGGTGATCTGCGGGACCGCCACGTCGCGCAGGAAGTCGAAATGGCTCGGCTCGCGGAAGAAGTCGGTCTTGTTGGTGGTGACGCAGTCGATCAGGTGGACCGTCTCGGCCTCGAGCCCGCCCTTGTCGAAGAGATGCGCGCCATAGGCGTTGAGACCGGCCAGCTGCAGTGCGCGCACGCGCTTGCGCAGCCGGCCCTCGACCATGGTGCGCTTGGTCTGGGGCAGCTTGATGCCGACCCGCGATTCGATGAACCTCGCAATCGCGTTGAAATGCTTGTCGGAGAGGTGATCGTAGGCGTCTGTCGCCTGCTGATGGCCCACGTCACGCGGCCCTTTCCGTTGCCATGGCCGAGAGCTGGGGCAGGTCGTCGGCCTCCATCAGCCGCTCGAGATCGAACACGACGATGAAGGATTCGCCCTTGCGGCCGATGCCGGCGATGTAGTTCGACTGCCAGCGGCCACCGACATCGGGCGCCGCCTCGGTGTGGTCGTGGTCGAGGCCGGTGACCTCGAAGACGCGGTCGGCAACGAAGCCGACGCCCATCGTGCGGCCCTTGACGGGCACGTCGAGGATGATGATCCGGGTCGCGTCTGTGGGCTCCGTGCGGGGCAGCCCGAGCTTGGTGCGCAGATCGACGATCGGGTAGCCGGCGCCGCGGACATCGATCATGCCGAGCAGGAAGTTCGGCGCATGCGGCAGCTTCGAGATCGGCCGCATGTCGAGGATTTCCCGGACATTGCGGATATCGATGCCGAACAGCTCCTGGTCGATGCCGAGCGTCAGATATTGGGCGGTATCAGCCATGGCGACCTCGCGATGAGAGCTTGAGGTGGCGGCCGGCCCGGAGTGTCCCGGGCCGGTGCGCCGGGTCAGTTGCGGTGGAAGGCCGCGTCGTCCTGGTCCTCGCCGCTGGCGAGATCGAAGGAGAAGCCGCCATTGGCGACCTTGCGGGCCGGCTTGGCGGCTTGCGCCCGCTTCGGTTGGATCGCTGCGGCCATGCTGGCAGCCTTGCCACGCAGCTGCTTGACCGCCTTGGCGACGGGCTCGTCGGCCTGGACCGGCGTCGCGCGCTCGTCGAGCCGGAAGAAGGCGATGGTGGCCTGGAGCTGCTCGGCCTGGGAGGCGAGCTCCTCGGAGGTCGCGGAGACCTCCTCGGAGGCGGCCGCGTTCTGCTGCGTGAC
>NCCO01000047.1 GCA_002279705.1 Allobosea sp. 12-68-7 | reverse complement strand
CGCCGACGCCCCGCTCGGCGAGCACGGCCTCGGCCGCGTCGATCATCGCCTGGCGCAGATCGCCATGGTGATAGCCGTCGCGCCCCGCCCCTCGCTTCTCCGCCATGCCGTCGGTCTCCCCGGCCGCAGCCGCTCATCTTGACAGCATCAAGATAGCGCCTTACGCCAGAGCAACAACTTGACACTGTACAGATAAGAGATGGTGATGGGCCCGCTCGACCTCGACGCCGCCTTCTCCGCAGCCGGCGCTCTGGCGATGGCGGGCTGGGCGAGCCTGATCCTGCTGCCGCGCTGGCGCGGCCTCTCCGTCCGGCTGGCGGGTCTCGTCATCCCCGCCATCCTGTCGCTCGGCTATGTCGTCGTCATCATCATGCATTGGCAGGGGGCCAGCGGTGGCTTCGGCTCGCTCGATCAGGTCGCCGCGCTCTTCGGCTCCCGCCCCCTCCTGCTGGCCGGCTGGGTGCATTACCTCGCCTTCGACCTCCTCGTCGGGACCTGGGTGCTGCGGCGCTCGCAGGAGCAGGCCATCGCGCATGGCCTGATCGTCCCGGTGCTGCTGCTGACCTTCCTGTTCGGCCCGCTCGGCTACCTCGCCTATCTCTGGCTGGAGGCGAGCATCCGCAGCGCGCGCGAGGACCGGATCGCGCGGCTGCAGGCGCGCCTGCCGGCCTGGCTGCGGACGCTCGAGATCGAGCCGCGCCTGGCCGCCGCGGCCTTCGCCATGCTCCTCCTGGCGCTGCCGCTGGCGCTGGCCTGGGCGCTCGACCCGCGCCTGTTCCAGGGCGTCAGCACCTGGATCAAGCCCCTCAAATTCGCGCTCTCGGCGGCCGTGTTCCTGCTGACGCTGGCGTTGTTCGTGCCCCTCGCGGGCGAGCGCTTTCGCGCCAGCCTGGCCGGGCGCTACCTGATCTGGCCGGTGATCGCCCCGCTGATCGGCGAGGTGCTCTACATCGCCTGGCGCGCCTCGCGGGTGGAGGCCTCGCATTACAACACCGACAGCCCGCTCGGGGCCGCGCTCTACAGCCTGATGGCGGTTGGCGCGGTGATGTTCACGGCGGCCCCCGCCGTGCTGGCCTATGGGCTGACCCGCCGCGACGCGGTGGCGATGCCCGCCGTGCTGCGCTGGTCGCTGGTCGGCGGGCTGGCCCTGACGGCGGTGCTCGGCATCGTCAGTGGCTTCGCGATGGGCGGCAGCCCCAGCGGGCATTATGTCGGGGCCGTGCCGCCGAACCATGCCACGGTTCCGTTCCTCGGCTGGTCGCTGGAGGTGGGCGATCTGCGCCTGCCGCATTTCCTCGGCCTGCACGCGCTGCAATTCGTCCCGCTCTTTGGACTGCTGGTCTGGCGGCTGACGCAAGCGACGCGACCCGGCGTGCTCGCCGTCGCCGCCTTCGTGACGGTCTATGCGGCGGTGACGCTGACGGCGCTTGCCGCAGCGCTCGGCGGGCGGCCCCTTCTGGGCTGGGCCTGAAGCCGGCGCCCGAGCCTGCGACGGCCGCAGGCGCGAGGGTTAGTCCTGCCTGAGGCTGCCGCGCAGGCCGCGGCTCTCCGGCATGAGCGCGGCGACGCGCAGATCGCGGGCCTCGGGGCCGGCGGACGCCGTCTTCCGGGTGAAACCGAGATCCATCGGCCGGCCCGGCGGCAGCGGCGCGATGACGAGCCCATTCGCCGCCAGAACAACCGATGCGACGGCCACCGGCTCGGCGACAGCCGGCGCCTGGGACGCGAAGGCCAGCGGCGCGGCGGCGAAGGAGGTCGGGACGGAAGTGGCGCTGGTCTCGATCGGCGTGGAGGTCCCGGCGAGCTGGTAGCTCGGCTCCTCAATGCGGCGACGCTCGGGCCGCTCGCCCTTCACATAGAAGGCATTGCCGCCGGCGACGGTGACGTAATGCATGTTCGGATAGGAGAAGCGCAGGCCGGCCATATGGAAGTGCTTGGCGTTGCCGACCGCCTCGTTGCGCTTGCCGGCCAGGATGTCCTCGGCGACGGCCGCGACCTTCGGCAGGTCGCGCGGCGACATGGACCGCGTCAGCACGCCCGGCGCGAACTGCCGCGGCGCGCCGACGACGCTGCAGATCGTCTCGGGGCTGCGCGCCGATTCGACCCGGTTCAGCACCACCGTGCCGACGCCGAGCAGGCCCGACTCACTCGACCGGTTCGATTCGAAATACATCGCGCGGACGAGGCAGTCCTTCTCGCGCGGATCGGCCTTGGCCAGCTCGATCGCCTGCTTGCGCTTCTCGTGAGGCTTGGTGGCGGTCGTGGTCGGCTTCGTCGCGGCGGTCTCGACCGGCGACACGCTGCAGGCGCCGAGCGCCGGAGCGGCCAGGACCAGCAGCAGCGGGATCGCCTTGCGGCGGTGGCAGCGGAGAGAGCCCGCGGAGCGGACGGCTTCGGCAGCGGTTTTGGCGCGCATCGAGCAGCGGCCTCCTGATTTCGGGCGGCGGCCACCGCAAACGGCGGCCCCTCGTCACCGGCAAGGAACGCCCGATGTCTTAACAGAAAGTGAAGGACAGGAGGAAGAGGCAAGGACGCAAGGCAGCGGAAGGCGGTTCCGTCGCGACATCAGCCCGCGTCGTCGACCTTGTCGGGTTCTTCGCCCGGCTCATAGCGAAGCAGGTCTCCCGGCTGGCATTGCAGCACCGCGCAGATCCGCGAGAGCGTATCGAAACGCATGCCGCGCACCTTCCCGGACTTGAGCTGCGACACCTGCTGCTCGGTCAGCCCGATGCGCTGGGCGAGTTCCTTCGACCGCATCTTGCGGCGCGCGAGCATGATATCGAGTTCGACGATGACGGGCATCGGGCCGACTTACACGAAACTCTGATTCTCGTCCGACAGACGGATCGCCTCGCGCAACACATGGCCGAAGGCGATCAGCGCCGCGCCCGCAGCCATGGCGGCGAAGACACCGGGATCGAGCGTGATCGCCAGATGCCTCTGCCCCGGCGGGTTGTCGATGGTCATGGCGATGCTCTGCAGGGCCCGAACCACCGGGGTGGCCGCGCCGCAGGCCACCAGCAGCCAACCCACGCGCAGCAGCGAAGCCGCATTCTCGTCGACGAGGACCCTGCCCTCCCCGAAGGCGCGAAACAGCGTCCCCAGCCTCAGCATCGCCAGAACGAAGAGCAGCGCGGGAATCCAGGCGAGACCGAACGCGGCCCAGTAGCCCCTCGGCGAAGGCGCGATCAGGGCGTCCCGCAGCCCGATCGTGCTGCGGGCATGCTGGAAGAGCGCATCGGCATCGGTCCAGAGCCAGATCAGGCCGAAGACCATCAGCGCCCCGGCGGCATAGCTGAAGCCACGGGCCCAGAGACTGACCTTGCGCAGGCGCAGAGCGGCATCGGGGGGAAACGTCGCAGCGGATTGGAACGGCATCGCCATAATGATTTCCTCGATTGACAAAATTAAAGTAATAGACGAATTATTTCGCGTCAATCACAAATCTGAAGAGCCCCTTCGATGCGTCTCGCTCCTCTCGCCGGCCTCCTGCTCGCCGGCCTCGCGGCCGGCTGCGGCCATGTTCCCCTGGCATCCCTGCCGAAGCTCTCGAAGATCGACATTCGCACGACGGAGTTGTCGCAGTTGCGCGCCGGGATCAGCCTGCCGGCCGACGTCCGCCCCTTGCCGGGAGGCGTCACGATGACCATCGTCGCGATGGCGAAGGATGGCGGGCGCCATGAGCGCAAGGCCGTGCTGGAAGAGGTGCGCGACGCGGCGGAACTCGCATCCCTGCCGGTTCTCGTGACGCCGGGACGACGCTTCACGCTGTTCAAGCTCAGCGCTGCGGATGTCGGCCGGCTGGGCGCATTCCGCGAGGAAATGTTCGCCGGTCCGCACAACGACGGCAACCGCGGCAGCCTCTCGCTCGGCGCCGACAAGGCCTGCCGAACCGGAGAACTCTCCGCCAGACCGATCACCATGACCGGCTATCTCAGAACGTCTGAAACGCAGGACTATGTCTTGCTGATGCGCGATTTCGACCTGAACGCGGCGGCGCGAGCGGTTGATCCCAAGATCGACCTGGCCACCGCGATCCCGCCCTGCGAAGGACTGCCAACCGGCTCCCTCACCGCCCCTCGCGCCGGGCCATGAACGCCAGCTTCTCGAACAGGGAAACGTCCTGCTCGTTCTTCAGGAGCGCGCCATGCAGCGGCGGGATCAGCTTGCGCGGGTCGCGCTCGCGCAGCATCTCCGGCGTCATCTCGTCGGCGACCAAGAGCTTCAGCCAGTCGAGCAGCTCCGAGGTCGAGGGCTTCTTCTTGATACCGGGCACCTCGCGTACCTCGAAGAACAGCTTCAGCGCCTCCTCCATCAGCCGTTTCTTGATTCCGGGGAAATGCACCTCGACGATGGCCTGCATCGTCTGCGCGTCGGGAAAGCGGATGTAGTGGAAGAAGCAGCGGCGCAGGAAGGCGTCGGGCAGCTCCTTCTCGTTGTTGGAGGTGATGATGATCACCGGCCGCTGTGCCGCGCGCACGGTCTCGCCGGTCTCGTAGACATGGAACTCCATGCGGTCGAGCTCGAGCAGGAGGTCGTTGGGGAACTCGATGTCGGCCTTGTCGATCTCGTCGATCAGCAGCACCGGGCGCACCGGGGCGACGAAGGCCTCCCAGAGCTTGCCGCGCCGGATGTAGTGGGAGATGTCCGAGACGCGGGGGTCGCCGAGCTGGCTGTCGCGCAGGCGGCTGACCGCGTCGTACTCGTAGAGCCCCTGCTGCGCCTTGGTCGTCGACTTGACGTGCCAGGTGATCAGCGGCGCGCCCAGCGCGGCGGCGATCTCCTCGGCGAGCACGGTCTTGCCGGTGCCGGGCTCGCCCTTGACCAGGAGCGGGCGCTCCAGCCGGATCGCGGCGTTGACCGCCACCGTCAGGTCCTCGGTGGCGACGTAGTTCTCGGTGCCGGTGAAACGCATGCGCGAGCCTTCTGAACGGGAGCGCCGGACGCTAGCCCGGAAGCGTCCGTCAGGGAACCGCCTCGCATTGGCTCCGGGCAAGCCGGCGAGGCTAACCCCTCGGCCGGAAGAGCGAATATCGCGCCGATGCTGCGCCGCAACGGTTGTGTCGGCGTGGTCGAAACCGCACAGTCGCTTAGCCCTTTCTGTCCCCGCGAATCGCAAGGCGCTCTCTTGGCCGCGACCGTCGATCCTTCCGTCTACAAGGATGCTGCCGTGGTGCTCGCGACGGCGGGCGTCATCGTGCCCTTCGCCAAGAGCTTCAAGATCAACTCGGTCGTCGCCTTCATGGCCTGCGGCGCCCTGCTCGGCCCCTTCGGCCTCGGCGGGCTGGTGTCGTCGATCCCGCTGCTGAGCACGATCACCGTCTCGAGCCCCGAGGCGCTGGCCGGCCCGGCCGAACTGGGCGTCGCGTTCCTGCTCTTCGTGATCGGGCTCGAGCTCTCCTTCGAGCGCCTCAAGACCATGCGGCGCCTCGTCTTCGGGCTCGGCCTCGGACAGATCGTCCTGTCGGCGGCGGCGATCGGGGGCGTCGCCTATGCGCTGGGACAGCCGACCACGGCGGCGCTGATCATCGGCTTCGGCCTCGCCTTGTCCTCGACGGCGATGGTCGTGGAACTGCTCTCGGCCAAGAAGCGGATGACCTCCTCGGCCGGCCGCGCCAGCTTCGCCGTGCTGATCAGCCAGGACATCGCGGTCGTCCCCCTGCTCTTCCTGGTCAGCGTGCTCGGCGCGCAGGAGGGCGGCGGCTCGCTGCTGGCGGGCCTCGCCCAGGCGCTGGTCCAGGCCTTCGCCGCCATCGCGGCGATCGTGCTCGTCGGCGGGCGGGCGCTGCGACCGCTGTTTCGCCTGGTCGCCTCGACCGATTCCTCCGAGAGCTTCATGGCGGCGACGCTGCTGATCGCGCTCGGCACCGGCATGATCGCCGCCGCCGCCGGGCTCTCGATGGGGCTGGGCGCCTTCATCGCCGGCCTGCTGCTCGCCGAGACCGAGTACCGCCGCGCCATCGAGGTCACGATCGAGCCGTTCAAGTCGCTGCTGATCGGCGTCTTCTTCCTCACCGTCGGCATGGGTGTGAACCCGGCCGAACTCGCCGCCCATCCCTACGCCATCCTCGGCATCGCAGTGGGCCTCTTCGCCGCGAAGTCACTGCTTGTCTTCGGCCTCGCCCGCATGCTGCGCCTGTCGAAGGCGACGGCACTCGAAACCGCGATCATGCTCGGCCCCGGCGGGGAATTCGCCTTCGTCCTGCTCAACGGCGCGGTCGCCGCCAAACTGCTGGATCAGGCCCCCGCGAGTCTCGTTCTCGCCAGTGTCTCCCTGACCATGATCGCCCTGCCGCTGCTCGCCCGCCTGGCCCGCAGCCTGGCCAGGACGCTCGCCGTTCCCGTGGTCCTGCCCGAGGAGGCCCTGATCCTGCCGCCCGACGACCATTCGGCGCGCGCCATCGTCGTCGGTGGCGGGCGCGTCGGCCAGCTCGTCGGCAGCATGCTGGAGGAGCACGGCAAGCCCTATATCGTGATCGATTCGGACGCGGCCCTGATCGCCGCGCAGCGCCGTGCCGGGCGGCCGGCCTTCTATGGTGACGCCACCCGCGCGGATTTCCTGCGCCTGTGCGGCATCGGCGAGGCGACGGCGCTGATCGTCACCATCGACAATCCCCGCGCCGTCGATGCCACCGTCCTGGCGGCGCGCGAGCTCCGGCCGGACCTCGTCATCGTCGCGCGGGCCCGCGACGCCGATCATGCCCGCCATCTCTACAAGATCGGCGTCAATGACGCCGTGCCGGAGACGATCGAGGCCAGCCTTCAGCTCTCGGAGGCAGCGCTCGTCGGGCTCGGCGTGCCCGTGGGGTTCGTGATCGCCTCGATCCACGAGCGGCGGGACGGCTTCCGCGCCCAGCTCAAGCCGTCAGACGGCGCGGCTCCCGGCCTTCCAAGGCACAAGCGCTCGCGAAGGCTGTGAGGTCGGGGGCGCCCTGGGGCCGCGCGACCCGGCGGATATGGCCGTAGAACTGCGCCGCACTCGCCTGCCAGCCATGCCGCGCCGCGAGATCGAGGCAGGTCTCGCGCGGGATGCGCAGCGCCTGCAGCGCGGCTGCCCGCAAATCCTCGTTGAGCACCGCCGCGCCGCTGCCGGCGAAGACGTCCATCGGCCCCTGCACCGGAAAGGCCGCGACCGGCAGCCCGCTGGCGACGGCCTCCAGCAGCACGATGCCGAAGGTGTCGGTCAGGCTCGGGAAGACGAACACGTCCGAGGAGGCGTAGATCGCGGCCAGATCCTCGCCCTCCCGCGTGCCCAGGAAGGTCACGTCCGGATAGGCCCGCTGCAGATCCGCCCGCGCCGGCCCGTCGCCGACCACGACCTTGCTGCCCGGCAGTCGCAGCGACAGGAAGGCGTCGAGATTCTTCTCGACCGCGACCCGGCCGACGCTGAGGAAGATCGGGCGCGGCAGATCGAGCACGCTCTGCGGCCGGGGATGGAACAGCGCCAGGTCGACGCCGCGCCCCCAGCGCACGATGTTGCCGAAACCATGCTGGCGCAGCTCCGCCTCGACGGTGGCGGTCGAGACCATCACGGCCGCCGCCGGCCCATGGAAGCGCCGCAGGAAGCCATAGCTCCAGCTTTCGGGGATCGGCCAGCGCGCCGCGACATATTGCGGGAAGCGCGTGTGGTAGCTCGTGGTGAACTGCCGCTTCTGGGCGAGGCACACGGCCCGCGTCAGCCAGCCGATCGGCCCCTCGGTGGCGATGTGGATATGGTCGGGCCCGAAATCGGCGATGCGCTCGGCGATCGCCCGCTGCGTCGCCAGCGCGATGCGGATGTCGGGATAGCTCGGCAGGCCGATCTGGCGGAAGCCCTCCGGTGTCAGCATCCGCGCCGTCACGCCGAAATCGGGCGCCGCCTCCGCCATCCGCTCCAGCGAGCGGACCACGCCATTGATCTGCGGGCGCCAGGCGTCCGTCGCGATCATGACGCGCATCATCAGGCCGCCTCGACGAGGGCCGGCGCCGGCCGCGCCGGCACGACGACCGGGACGGCGACCTGACCCTTGAGGCGCCCTTGCGGCCAGCGGATCATCTCGAAGCGTCCGTCGTGATGCTCGACCACCGCCGTGCAGCTTTCCACCCAGTCGCCCGTGTTGATGTAGGTCAGCCCCTCGATCTCGCGGAAGGCGGCATGGTGGATATGCCCGCAAACGACGCCGTCGGCCTGGTGCCGGCGCGCCTCGGCGGCGAGGCAAACCTCGAACTCGCCGATATAGTTGACCGCATTCTTGACCTTGTTCTTGGCCCAGGCCGAGAGCGACCAGTGCGGCAGGTTGAGCAGCCGCCGCACCCGGTTGACCACCGCGTTCGAGGCCAGGGCGAGCGTGTAGGCCCAGTCGCCGAGGAGCGCGAGCCATTTGGCGTTGCGCACCACGAGGTCGAACAGGTCGCCATGGATGACGAGCAGGCGCTTGCCGTCGGCCGTCTCGTGGATGACCTCGTCGACCAGCGTGATGCCGCCGAATTGCAGGCCGGTGAAGTCGCGCAGGAAGTCGTCGTGGTTGCCCGTGACGTAGATCAGCTTCGAGCCCTTGCGGACCTTGCGCAGCAGCTTCTGGATGACGTCGTTGTGCGACTGCGGGAAATACCAACCGCTCTTCAGCCGCCAACCGTCGATGATGTCGCCGACGAGATAGATCTGCGGCGCGTCGTAGGCGCGCAGGAATTCGAGGACCAGATCGGCCTGAGCCCCGCGGGTGCCCAGGTGGAGATCCGAGATGAAGATGCTGCGAACCTGCTTCGCGTCGTCCTCGTCGCCCATGCCACCCGGCCCATTCTGTTGCGATGCGTCCGGCATGTGTCTGATTTGCGTTGCGCTTTGATGACGGGCCCGGCGATCCGTGGTCTGTCTGCCGCTCGATGAGAAAAGCCTCCGGAGAAATGCGATGGATCTGGGAATTTCAGGCCGTACGGCCATTGTCTGTGCCTCCAGCAAAGGGCTCGGCCGCGGCTGCGCCCAAGCGCTGGCCGAGGCCGGCTGCACCGTCGTCATCAATGGACGCGACGGCTCGACGCTCGAGGCGACGGCGAGCCAGATCCGCTCCAGCACCGGCGCGACCGTGATTCCCATCGTCGCCGACGTCTCGACCCGTGCCGGGCAGGACGCCCTGCTCGCCGCCGCCCCCGAGCCCGACATCCTGGTCAACAACAATGGCGGCCCTCCGCCGAAACCCTTTCGCGATGTGTCGCGCGAAGCGCTTCTCGAAGGCGTCGTCCAGAACATGGCGACCCCGCTGGAACTGGTGCAGCGGGTGGTCGACGGCATGATCGCCCGGCGCTTCGGGCGAATCGTCAACATCACCTCGGCGAGCGTGCTGACGCCGCTGACCGGGCTCGACGTCTCCTCGGCCGCCCGCGCCGGGCTGACCGCCTTCCTCTCCGGCGTGGCCCGCGAGGTCGCCCATGCCAATGTCACGATCAACAACATCCTGCCCGGCATGTTCGACACCGACCGGCTCAAGGGCGGGCTGACGAAAATGGCCGCGATGAAGGGGCTCAGCGTCGAGGAGATGGCGCAGGCCCGCCGCGCCGACGTACCGGCCGGGCGCTTCGGCCAGGCCGACGAGTTCGGGAAGCTCTGCGCCTTCCTCGCCAGCGCCCATGCCGGCTACATCACCGGCCAGAACATCCTGATCGACGGCGGGGCGTTCCGGGGGAGCTTCTGAGGTCGGCCCCCATTCGCTCAGCCCTCATCCGGAGGAGCTGCGCAGCGGCGTCTCGAAGGATGCTCCCGATGCATCCGGAGCCTGCTGAACCCTCCTGCGAGACGCGCTCCTGCGGAGCGCTCCTCAGGATGGGGGCTGAGGGAAACCGGGGCGGCGAGCGCCAGCCCCCCGCCCCGCCGCGGACCGCCTAGCGGGGTTGCAGGCTCGGCGCTTTGAAGCCCGGTCTGGACGTGGTCTAACCGAGCCACGCGCGGCCCGTGCCGCGCTTGGCTCCTCCCACCGCGCCGGTCCCTTGTCCCCGCTTCTCGGCATCAGCCTGAAACTGCTCTCGGCGCTGGCCTTCACGCTGATGTCGGCCGCCATCAAGCACATGTCATCGCGCTACCCGACCGGGGAACTGGTCTTCTTCCGCTCCTTCTTTGCGCTGATTCCGCTGCTGATCTGGCTGGCCTGGCGCTCCGAACTGCCGGGCGCGCTGAAGACCCGCAATCTGCGCGGCCATTTCAAGCGCGGCGTCATCGGCTCGACCGGCATGTTCTGCGGCTTCGCGGCGCTGCAGTTCCTGCCGCTCTCGGATGCGGTCGCACTCGGCTATGCCGCGCCGCTCGGCGTCGTCGTGCTGGCGGCGCTGGTGCTGAAGGAGCGTGTCCGGATCTATCGCTGGAGCGCGGTGACGGTCGGCTTCGTCGGCGTGCTGATCATGCTCTCGCCGCATCTCTCGGCCGGCGCGCTGAGCCAGGGCTTCCAGGCCGGCCCGGCGCTGGGCGCGGCGCTCGGCCTGGCCGGCGCCTTCTGCTCGGCCTTCGCCTCGATCGAGGTGCGCCTGCTGACGAAGACGGAAAGCACCGGCGCGATCGTCTTCTATTTCATGCTGCTGACCAGCGCGCTCGGCCTGATCACGCTCACCTTCGGCTGGCGCATGCCGGATCTGACCGAGGCCGCCATGCTCGTCGCCATCGGCATCCTCGGCGGCTTCGGCCAGATCTTCCTGGTCCAGGCCTATCGCTTCGGCGACGCCTCGCTGATCGCGCCCTTCGAATACTCGACCATGATCTGGGCCGTGCTGATCGGCTGGTTCGTCTTCGGCGAATGGCCGGTCTGGACCATCCTGATCGGGGCGACGATCGTCATCGCCTCGGGAATCTACGTCATCCTGCGCGAGCAGCGGCTGGGCCTGCTCAAGCGCGAGCAGCGCGAGATCGGCTCGACGCGGCCGACCTGAACCGACGCGCAGCGACGGCCGGTCGAAGCCGCCCATCCGGCTTGCCCCGCGCGACCGCAGCGGGCATTGTCCGGTCAGACAAACATTTTCGTTCGATCGTGCAAACGAACCGACAGATCAGGCAGGCCGATCCTCATGGGCATCGAGACGAAAGAGCGTGGCGGACGCGAGTTCGAATCCGGGGCTCACGTCATCTCGGGGCAGCTCGGCAAGACGATCCAGCGCCTGCGCAAGGCCTATAACTTCTCGCTGTCGGAGCTTGCCGAGCAGTCCGGCGTCGCCAAGTCGATCATCAGCCAGATCGAGCGCAACGAGACCAACCCGACGCTGGCGACGATCTGGCGGCTCTCCCAGGCGCTCGACATCTCGATCGAGCGCGTGCTCTCAAGCGGCGAGGAAGAGCCCTTCATCGAGAAGACCGCGCGCGCCGACACCCCGATCCTGGTCTCCGAGGACGGCAAGCTCAAGCTCGCCATCGTCGGCTGGATCAAGACCGTCGAATGGCTGCAATGGTACGATGTCCAGTCGGAACCCGGCGGCGAACTCGATTCCGAAGGCCATCAGCGCGGCTCGATCGAATCGCTCTCGGTCACCTCCGGCGAATTCGAGGTCGAGGTCGGCGACATCGTCCAGCGCGCCAAGGCCGGCGAGACCCTGCGCTACCGCTGCGACCGCCGCCACATCGTCCGCTGCGTCGGCACCGAGCCCGGCACGGCGATGATGGTCTGCATCCTCAAGGCGGCGGTGATGGAGTAGGCAAGGGTTTCGGTCAGCGGTTGGCGTTTAGTCCCGGCCGCACCGTGCCGCACCTTGTTGCCGCCCCAACCTGAGCGCATATTGACCACCGATTGATCAACCGTTGCAGGATTTGCGACATGACACTTGCCTTGGAGCTGACGGCGACGAGCTTCCGCGAGGCGGGAGAGCCTTATCTCTCGGCACGCCGCGTCTCGGAAAGGCTTGGGCTGCCGCTGACGGACATCGCCGCGATGATCGGGGTCGCGCGCACCACGCTCACGGCCAAATCGGGCCGGCGCCGTGTCGATGCCGCCCTGAGCCCACTGGTCCGGATCATCGCCATGGCCGCTGAAATGGCGGGAGACGAGGGCCGCGCCGCTATCTGGTTCAAGCATCAGCCCCTTCCCGGATGGGGCGGCAAATCCGCCTATGACCTCGTGCGCGAGGGCAGGAGCGACCGGGTTCTCGACTATCTCGAATCGGTCCGCGCGGGTGTCTATTCCTGAGCTCGGCGCGGCGGCGGACTGGGTCCTGTGGCGGGCCTTTGTGCCGCGCTGGTCCTATCTGCCGCTCTCGGGAGACGGAGCCGCGCGCTATGGCGGCCGCTGGAACGCCGTCGGACAGCCATGCCTCTATGCCGCCTGCGAGATGTCGACCGCCTGGGCGGAGTACAATCAGGGCCTGACCCAGCATCCGGCCCTGATCGCCAGGCTGGAGGTTTTCGGCGCCCGTCTCTTCGATCTGACCGAGCCGGAAAACCTCGCGACCATCGGCCTGACAATGGCGATCCACGAGACCGCATGGCGTCTTGAAAGCGACGCCGGAAGACTGCCGCCCACCCACCGGCTCGCCGCGCGCCTGCAGGCCGCGACCTGGGACGGCGTCGTCTATCCGTCCTTCATGTCGCCGGGTGGGCGCTGTGTCGCGCTCTGGCGTTGGAACGAGGCGCACGCTCCGCGGGTACACGTGATCGACCCCGAGCAGCGACTCCCGAGAACGCCCGATTCATGGCCGCCGCGAGGATAGCGCTCCCCCTCGTCACCCGCCCGTCTTCACCGGCCGCGGCGGGCCCAGCACGGCCGGCAGCGACTTCAGGTACTCCGCCATCGCCTGGCGGTCGGCCTCGGGCAGTTGCGCCGTGTTGCGCACCACGGCCGCCATCGTGCCGCCGACGCTGTCGAACTCCGGCGTAAAGCCGCTCTTCAGCAACTCGGCGATCTCGCTTTTCGACCATTTGCCGAGCGCCTCGGGCGCCTGGGTGATGTTGGGCACCCACCCCTTGCCCTCAGGATCCGGCCCACCGGCGAAGCGGGTCGCCTGGACGATCGCGCCGAGCGCATTGCGGTTGGAATGGCACTCGGCGCAATGGCCCGGCCCGTTCACCAGATAGGCACCGCGGTTCCACTCCTCGCTCTTCGACGGGTCGGGCTGGAACGCCGCGCCCTCGAAGAACAGCAGCTTCCACCCGCCGACGATGCGCCGGATGTTGAACGGAAACGGCAGCTCATGCGCCGGCGCGCGGCCCTCGACCGGGGCCAGCGTGCGGATATAGGCGAAGAGATCGGCCAGCGCCTTGGGCGGCATCAGCCGGTAGGAGGTGTAGGGAAAGGATGGATAGTAGTGCTGTCCCTGCGGCGAGACGCCGGCCGCCATCGCATCGACGAAATCCTGCACGCCCCAATTGCCGATGCCGTCGCGGGTGTGCGGCGAGATGTTGGGCGCATGGAAGGTGCCGAAGGGCGATTCGAGGGCCAGCCCGCCGCCGAGCCTCAGCTTGTCGTCCTGGTTCGGCGTGGCGTGGCAGGAGGCACAGCCCCCGGCCGCGAACAGGATGCGCCCGTTGTCGAGGTCCGCGGCACCCAGCGCGCCGATCTCGGGCGATGGCGAGACGATGCGCGGATCGGTGAGCAGGTAGAATCCGCCCAACCCCACCGCCGCCAGCAGCACGAGCGTGACCAGCAGACGGCGAAGGCGCAGCATATCGGAACTCCATGGCATACGACGAGCCCGCACCGCAGCGGGCGCTGCGGCACGGGCATGTCAGCACAACGTGCCGGAAGCCGGAAGGCTCCCTCGCTCGGCACGGAGAGCGGCCGGCCGCCCGCCGGGACCCACGTCACTTCTTGATGCGGTAGACCTCATGGCAGCTGCCGCAGTTCTTCGTGGCATTGCCGAAGGCAGTGCGGAAGGCGGCGACGTCGGCCGCCGTGCCGACGGCAGCGGCGTCGGCCTCGAACTTGACGAAGGCGGCCTTGAAGCCGGCCTGGTCTTCCCAGATCTTCGGCGCGGCAGTGGTCTCGCCCCCGGTCTTCGAGTTGTCCGGATAGAGCCCCGGCACCTTCTTGGCCGCATCGATATAGGCCTTGGCGATGGCCTGCGCCTTGGCCGCCTCGAAGGGCGCCTCGCCCTTGGCGATCGCCGCGCCGTCGCGGGTGGCCGCACCGACGGCCTTCATCGCGTTGCGGCGCTCGGTGATCGGGTCGGACTGGGCGAGGACGGCGGTGACGCCCAGTCCCAGAACGGCGGCGACGACGATGGTGCGGATCATGGTGCTTCCCTGAAGGCTTCGGCCGCCGGAATGGCGCCGATTGGAACCGTTCCAGATCAACCGATTGCGCCTCCGCCGCCAAGTGCCATTCGCGTGAGCAGTCTTGCGCCGTCGCAAGGATGCCCTTGCGTTAGAGCCGATACCCCGCATCCTTCAGCGCGTTGAACACCTTGAGCGGCGTCGCCGGCATGTCGATCGCCTTGATGCCCGCGGCCCGGTCGAGCGCGTCGACCATCGCGTTCATCACCGCCGGGCAGGCGCCGATGGCACCGGCCTCTCCCGCCCCCTTCACGCCCAGCGCATTCGTGACGCAGCGGACATTGCGCGTCTCGAAATGGAAGCTGGGGATGTCGATGGCGCGCGGCAGCGCATAGTCCATGAAGGTCGCCGTCAGCATCTGGCCCGAGGAATCGAAGCGGATTTCCTCCATCAGCGCCTGGCCAATGCCCTGCGCCGCGCCGCCATGGACCTGGCCCTGCAGCATGATCGGGTTCAGCGTCATGCCGAAATCGTCGACCACCACGTAGTTGACGATCTCGGTCGCGCCGGTCTGCGGATCGATCTCCAGCTCGCAGACATGGGTGCCGTTCGGATAGGTCGCCTCCGGCGGCTGCCAGCTCTGATGCACCCGCAGCATCTCGGCGGTGGCGCCGGGCAGCGCCGCGATGGCGGCGAGGTCGAGCGCCTTGTCGGTGCCGACGACGCGCACCGCCCCATCGACGATCTCGAGATCGCCGAGGCCGGCCTCGAGCTTCTCGGAGGCGAGCTGCTTCAGATTGTCCGAGAGGATCGCGGTCGCCTTGTCGAGCGCCGCGCCGCCGACGGGGATCGAGCGCGAGCCGCCCGTGCCCGAGCCCGTCTCGACCTTGTCGGTATCGCCCTGGATCACGCGGATGCGGTCCATCGGGATGTCGAGATGCTGCGAGACGAGCTGCGAATAGGCGGTCTCATGCCCCTGCCCGTTCGACTGCGTCCCGATCAGCACGGTCACCATGCCGTCCTTCTCAAGGATCACCGTCGAGCTCTCGGGGCCGCCGCCGCCGCAGGCCTCGATATAGCTGGCCATGCCGATTCCGCGGATCTTGCCGGCCCTGTTGGCGGCCTTGAGCCGGGTCTTGAAGCCCTTCCAGTCCGCCACCTCCATGGCGCGGCGCATATGGGCCTCGAACTCGCCGGAATCATAGACCGGCCCGGTCTGCGTCTTGTGCGGCATCTCGCTCGGCTTGACGAAATTGAGCGCCCGCACGGCGTCGGGCGTCTTGCCCGTCTCGCGGGCGATGGCGTCGACCAGCCGCTCGATCAGATAGGCCGCCTCGGGGCGCCCCGCGCCACGATAGGCGTCGATCGCCATGGTGTTGGTCAGGATGCCGCGGAAGCGCACATGCACGGCGGGGATGTTGTAGCAGCCCGGCGTCATCGTCGTGCCGACCCAGGGAATGAAGGGCCCGTACTGCGAGAGATAGGCGCCCATCTCGGCGGCGAGATCGACCTTCAGGGCGATGAACTTGCCGCGCTTGTCGAGCGCCATCGTCGCGGTGGCGAGATTGGCCCGGCCGTGGGTGTCGGCGAGGAAATGCTCGGTGCGATCGGCGACCCAGCGCACGGGGCGCTTGAGCGTCTCGGCTGCGACCATGGTCAGCGGGTATTCGCGATACATGAAGATCTTGGTGCCGAAGCCGCCGCCGACATCGGGCGTCACCACGCGGATGCGCGACGGATCGACCTTGAGGATGCTCTTGGCGAGGATGTCGCGCGTGCCATGGCTGCCCTGGCTGCCGAGCGTCAGCGTCCAACGCTTCGTCGCCTTGTCGTATTCGGCGATGCAGGCCCGCGTCTCCATGTAGTTGGAGGCCAGCCGGTTGTTGACGATGGTGACGGCGATCGTGCGGTCCGCCTTGGCGAAGGCGGCATCCGTCTTCGCCTTGTCGCCCTGCTCGGCCTCGAAGGCGACATTGCCCGGCCGATCCGGCCAGATCTGCGGCGCCTTGGGGGCGAGCGCCTCCTCGATCCCGGTGACCGAGGGCAGCGTCGTCCATTCGATCTCGATCGCCTCGGCGGCATCGCGCGCCTGGTCGAGCGTCTCGGCGACGATGAAGGCCACCGCCTCGCCGACATGGCGGACGGTGTCGGTCGGCAGCACGGGGACGGGCAGCGGCGTCACCGGCTCGCCCGAGATCGTCTTGATCAGCCCCTTGCAGGGCAGATCGCCGAGATGGGCGACGTCTTCGCCGGTCAGGATGAGCTTCACGCCCTTCATCCGCCGCGCCGTCTCCTTGTCGCGGATCCGGAAGGTGGCATGGGCGTATTGCGAGCGCAGGACAAAGCCATGCAGCGCGCCCTCGACGGCGGTATCGTCGGTATAGCGGCCCGCGCCCGTGGTCAGGCGCTGGTCCTCGACGCGGCGGACCGGCTGTCCAAATCCGAATTTCATGGGGCGCATGGTCGAAGTCCCTCAGATTGGTCGAATGAAACACTGGCGCAGGACACAGGCGGCGTCAGCCCCGGCCAGAAGCGTGCCATGATGCGCGCGGCGCAACGCGGCCGATCGGCGCAGCCCGGTCAGCTGGCGACCGGCTCGCCCCGCATGACCCAGTCGCGGAAGCCGCCGAGATAGTGGCTGTCGACGTCGAGCCCGGCCGATTGCGCGAATTCGAGCGCCCGCAGCGAGCGGACGCCGGCGGCGCAGGACAGCACCAGCCGCTTGCCCGGCTCGTTGGGCAGGTCGGCGGGATCGAAGCGCGAGAGCGGCCGCGAGACCGAACCCGGGATATGCCCGGCCGCGAATTCATGCGGCTCGCGGACATCGACGAGGAGGATGGAGCCGTCGGCGAGGCCGGCCTTGATGTCGTCGATGTCGAGATCGTTCACGGTCACGGGCAGGCTCCGGCGCGGTCACTCCAGCAGCTTCACCAGATAGAGGGTGAGCGCGGGAAATGCCACCACGATGCCCAGCCGGATAACGTCGGAGATCACGAAGGGCAGCACGCCGCGATAGATGCGCGTTACCGGCACGTCGCGCGCCAG
>NCCO01000046.1:606-20664 GCA_002279705.1 Allobosea sp. 12-68-7 | reverse complement strand
CGCGATCCTGCTGACCGCCGACCGCTCTCCGAACGTACGGGAGGCGGCCGCGGCGCTCGACGTCCACCTGCTCAACAAGCCGCTGAAGCCCGGCGCCCTGCGCGCCCTGCTGGCCCAGTGGCGGGCGACACGCTTCGCGGCGGAATGAGCGGCGGAGGCCCGCCCCGCCGCAGGTGCGCTCAGCTCACGCTGGCGGCGGCGGTGCTGCGCATGGCGTCTTCGGCGGCGAGGAAGGCGGCAACATCGGGCCGCGGCGCGGGGCTGTCGCTGTGCGTCCCGGTCTCGGCCATCAGCCGCGCGACCGGAACATAGCCGCGGGCCGCGCGGTCATAGAGCGCCGCGCGCACCAGGGCATGGGCGGCGATCGTCTCGGTGCCGTCCCGGCCGCGCGTCACCAGGCGATGTTCGATCACGAGCCAGTTCTCTGTCCAGCACAGGATCTCGGTGTCGAGGCGGAAGGGCTGGAAGGCGCGCAACTCCCGCCGGAAGCGGATCATGCCGCCATTGACCACCGGCACCCAGCGGTGGCGCAGCACGGCCCGCCACAGCTTCGTTCGCAGCATCAGGTCGGTGCGGCCGAGATCCATCAGCGACCAGTAGCGGCCGTTGTTCATGTGCAGGCTGGTGTCGAGATCATGAGGCCAGACCCGGAAGGACAGCCGCGACGGCTCGGCCAGCGGTTCCAGCCGCGGGCAGAAGGGGCTCGTGACGAGAAGCCAGATCAGGCGGAACCAGAGATTCATGGCGAACTCTCGCGAGGACATGGCCCCGGTCGGGACCTTCTAGGGGAGGGTCGTTCACATGTAAACGAACCAGCCCGCCGCAGTTTGCCCCGCGGTCCCGTGCCATCGTCATCCCGACTGCGCCGGCGAGAATGGCAGGCCCGGGATGACGGCCGCGCCCGCGTGGCTTATGCCCAACGCACACCCCAGCCGGACAGCTCGCAATGCCGACCCTGCATGTCTCCCCGCTCTCGAAGCTGCATGAGACCGTCGCCGCCGTGCGACCGAGCCATCTCGTCACGCTGATCAATGTCGGCACCGCCGTGGAGCGCCCGGCCGGCATCAGCGAGGCGAACCACCTGTTCCTCGGCCTGTCCGACGTCAGCGCGCCGATGGAGGGCCATGTCGTGCCGGCCGAGGCCCATGTCGAGCGCTTCCTCGCCTTCACGCGACGCTGGGACCGCGCCGCACCGTTTCTGATCCATTGCTGGGCCGGGATCAGCCGCTCGACGGCCGCCGCCTATATCGCCGCCTGCGCGCTGGCGCCGGAGCGCGACGAGGCGGAGCTCGCCAACCGTCTGCGGAAGGCCTCCCCCTCCGCCACGCCCAATGCCCGGCTCATCGCCATCGCCGACGCCATGCTCGGACGCGACGGGCGCATGCGCGAGGCGATCGCCGACATCGGGCGCGGGGCTGACGCCTTCGAAGGCACGCCTTTCAGGCTGACATGGGACTGAATTGCCTCGCGGGCGCTGGCAGCATCGTGCGGCCGCTGCGGCCATTGACGCCGAAAGCAGCGCAAGACTGCTGAAATCAATGCAGAAAATTGCTTGCGCTCGGGCGATTTTCGCAGGATTCATCTCCGCGGGGGAGCCAGGGCATCATGACCACCATCGAACTCGATTCACGCGACCGCGCCATCCTGCGCATCCTGCAGGCGGATGGCCGGATCACGAACTCGGACCTCGCCGAGAAGGTGCATCTGTCGCCGTCGGCCTGCCTGCGCCGGGTACGCCAGCTCGAGGAGAGCGGGCTGATCCGCGGCTACGCGATGATTCTCGACGACAAGATCGCGGGGTTTCCGGGCACCGCCTTCGTCTTCGTGACGCTCGACCAGCAGGGCCGCGCCTCGCTGGAGGGCTTCGAGCAGGCCGTGCAGAACCTGCCGGAGATCCTCGAATGCCATCTGCTCGCCGGCGCGCATGACTATCTGATGCGGGTGATCTATCGCGACAGTGCCGATTTCGAGCGCATCCACACCGACATCATCACGCAGCTGCCGGGGGTCACCCGCGTGCAGTCGACGCTGACGCTGCGCTCGATCAAGAAGAGCTCGGCGCTGCCGGTGTGAGCTGTCGGCAGGCTCGCGGCCCGGGGTTGCAGGCGGGGCCGCTCCGGCGGATAAGCAACGCGACAACGGGAATCATGCCGTGAGCGAAGCCATCTCCAACGACGACGTCGCCGCCCTGCCCTTCGAGGCGGCGCTGAAGCAGCTCGAGGACATCGTCGCCCGGCTGGAGCGCGGCGACGTGCCGCTCGAGGAATCGATCGCGATCTACACCCGCGGCGAGGCCCTGAAGGCCCGTTGCGACGCGCTGCTGAAGCAGGCCGAGGCGCGCATCGAGAAGATCACCCTCTCCACCGACGGCAAGCCGACGGGGACCGCGCCGCTGGATGTGGATCGGTAGGCCTGCGGTCTTCACCGCCCGAAACGACGCGCAAACGCAGCCGGTCTCTCACAGCGACGGGCCGCGCCGCGGCAACCTTGCCCTCTGGCCGGCGAGCCCGCACTCTGGCGGCATCACCGGAGAGGTTCGCCATGTCCCAGCTTCCCGCCGAAGACCCCGTCCTGGGCGATGCCCGCTCCTGCGAGGCGATCGAGCAGGTCATCGTGCCGCGTGCGCATGATCTCGGCGGCTTCTCGGTGCGCCGCGCCCTGCCCTCGGTCGGGCGCAAGATGGTCGGGCCCTTCATCTTCTTCGACCAGATGGGGCCGGCGGAATTCCTGCTCGGCCAGGGGATCGATGTCCGCCCGCACCCGCATATCGGGCTCTCGACCGTGACCTATCTCTTCGACGGCGAGATCATGCACCGGGATTCGCTCGGCACCGCACTGCCGATCCGCCCCGGCGCGGTCAATCTGATGACGGCGGGGCGCGGCATCGTCCATTCCGAGCGCACCGGGCTGGAGGAGCGCCAGAAGCCGCCGAAGCTGTTCGGCATCCAGGCCTGGCTCGCCTTGCCGAAATCGCATGAGGAGACCGCGCCGGCCTTCATCCACCATGCCGCGCCCGAACTGCCGCGGATCGTCGAGGGCGGCAAGCGCGTCAGCCTGATCATGGGCTCGGCCTATGGCCAGACCTCGCCGGTCAGCTTTCCGTGGGACGCGCTCTATGCCGAGGCCGTGCTGTCGCCGGGTGCGATCCTGCCGCTCGACCCCGATTATGACGAGCGCGCGATCTACATCGTCTCCGGCCGGGTCGACATCGCCGGCGACGAGTTCGGTGCCGGGCAGCTGCTGATCTTCAAGCCGGGCGACCGCATCTCGATCCTCGGCATCGACCAGACCCGGCTGATGATCGTCGGTGGCGAGCCGATGGACGGGCCCCGCCACATCTGGTGGAACTTCGTCTCCTCCTCGAAGGAGCGCATCGACCAGGCCAAGGCGGAGTGGAAGGCGGGGCGCTTCGACACGGTGCCGGGCGACGAGGCCGAGTTCATCCCGCTGCCCGAGGGGTGAGTTCTCCCTCCGGCATCGCCTTCAGCCGCGGCATCGGCGAGGCGAGGATCGCCAGCGTCGAGAGGGCGAAGAGCACGACCGGCAGCCCGATCGCCGTCTCCAGCCCACCATATTCGGCGGCGAGCCCCCCGGCCAGCGCGCCCAGCGGGCGCATGCCGTAGATCGCCGTGGTCAGCGTCGCGCTGACGCGGCCGAGCAGATGCGGCGGCGTCACCGCCTGACGCAGGCTGGTCTGGGCGATGAACCAGAGGATCGGCCCGAAGCCGAAGAGGAAGAAGGCGAGCGCCAGCGCGGGCCAGCCGAAGGCGGGCGGCGCCAGCGCCAGCAAGGCGGCCCCGATGCAGGATGAGGCCGGGCCGAAGACGAGGACGATCCCCACCGGCAGCCGCGCGATCAGGGTGGCGCCACTGACCGCGCCCGCGATCAGCCCGGCGCCATAGACGGCCGTGGCGAGGCCGATCCGCTCCGGGGCCAGCAGCAGGATGCGTGCGGCATAAGGCGCCACCATCGCGGTGAAGGCGAAAAAGGCCAGGTTCCAGGCGATGGCACAGAGCGCGATCGGCCGCAGATAGGGGTGGCACGCGACGAAGCGGCCGCCCTCGGCGATGGCGAGGTGGAGCGGCAGGCGCGGCTGCGATGGCGGGCGCTCGCCCGGCAGGCGGGAGGCTGCGGCCAGCGCCAGCACGCCCGCGAGCACGCAGAGGCTCAAGCCGAGCCAGCCCTGCCCGCGTGAAACCGCCCAGCCGGCGATCAGCGGCGCCGCCAGGCTGAAGACGGCGCGGCCGAGTTCGAGCCGGCTATTCGCGCGCGGCAGGTCGGCGATGGCGACGCTGCGCGGCATCAGCACAAGGATCGACAGCGCGATCACCACCGCACCGGCTGCGGCGGCAAAGCTCGTCGCGGCCAGCAGCCAACCCGTGTGGCCGACAGCCAGCAGGGCCGCCCCTGCTGCTGCGCCCGCCGCGATCAGGGCCCCGCCGAAGCGGATGAGATCGCGCGGGGCGAGCCTGTCCGAGAACACGCCGGCCGGGAGCGAGACCAGCAGCCAGGCCGCCGACTGGGCCGCCACCAGAAGACCGACGAGGCGCGGGCTGGCGCCGCCTTGCGTCGCCGCCAGCGTGATCGTGTCGAGCGCCAGGCGGTCGGCAAACTGGGCAAAGGTGCCGGCGAGCAGCAGCGCCGGGAAGGACGACGAGGACATCGGGGGCTCCTGCCGAGGGGTCGGCAGGTGATGTCAGCCAGGGCCGGCGCGTCCCACCCGTTTCCTGCGGAGGCCCGCGCTCAGGCCACCATGGGGGGGCTAGCGAGGTGATACTCCGTCGCCTGCTGGAAGGCAAAGCCGATGCGCAGCGCCATCGCCTCCTGATAGCCCAGGCAGGAGATCTGCAGCGAGAGCGGCAACCCGGAGGCGGTGAAGCCGTTGGGCAGCGACAGCCCGCACATCTCCATGACATTGCCGAAACGCGTGAAGCGCGACGGCATTACATCCTGATCGACCGTGGCCAGCGGGATCGCCGGTGTGACCGTGCTCGGGGTCAGCAGCGCGTCGATGTCGGCCATCGCCGTGGCGAGGTCGCGCTTGGCCTGGGCCTGCGAGGCCTTCGTGGCGAGATAGTCCTGCGCCGTCAAATGGGCGCCGGCGAGGAAGCGGGCGCGCACCGCCGGGTCGAGCGGCAGGGCGGAATCCTGCGCCATGGCACCGCCGTTGAAGAAGGCCTCGGCCATGACGATGCCGCTGGTCGTGGTGAAATGCTCCAGCGACCAGGGCAGGTCGATGTCGACGATCTCGGCACCGAGGCCCGCCAGCGTCGTCAGCGAGCGGTCATAGGCGGCCAGCACCTGAGCGTCGCAGCCGGCGCGGTCGCGCTGCGGCATGCGGGCGAGGCGCAGGCCGCGCACGCCGCGCCTCAGCGTCGGCATCGGGCTCTCGGGCATGACGCCGCGGGTGTTCGGGTCGGCGGCATCGGGCCCCTGCAGGACGTCGTAGAGCAGCGCGCAATCCTCGACGCTGCGCGCCATCGGGCCGGGCGTGTCGAGCGACGCGGAGAGCGGAATGATGCCGGTGACCGGGATGCGCCCGATCGTCACCTTCAGCCCGGTGATGCCGCAGAAGGCGGCCGGAAGCCTGACCGAGCCGCCCGTGTCGGTGCCGATCGCCCAGGGCGCCAGCCGCGCCGCAACGGCGACGCCGGAGCCACTGGAGGAGCCGCCCGGCGTGTGCGGCACGGCCTCGTCCCAAGGGTTCCAGGGCGTGCCCATGTGTTCATTGGTGCCCCAGCCGCCATAGGCGAACTCGACCGTATGCGTCTTGCCGAGCACGATCATACCCTGGGCGAACATGCGCCTGGCGATGGTCGCGGTCATGGTCGAGCGACGCCCGCGCCAATGGGCCGAGCCGCCCGTGGTGATGCGCCCCTCGAGGTCGATCAGATCCTTCAGCGCGACAGGCACGCCGTGCAGCGGCCCCACCGCATGGCCGGCGCGGATCGCCTTGTCAGCCGCCTCGGCGGCAAGCCGCGCGTCAGCGGCATAGACGTCGACGAAGGCGTGGAGCTTCGGGTCGAGCCGCCCGATCCGGGCCAGCAGCGCCTCGACGACATCGACGGGCGAGAGCCGCCGGGCCGCGATCGCCCGCGCCAGGACATGGGCCGGCCAAAGGGCCGGGTCCGAGCTGCCGCGAGAGGCGGTGTCCATGAGGGTCACTGCATGCTGATGCGGGTCAGATCGACGAACCAGGACTGCGGGGAAACGAAGCCCTGGACCTTCTTCGACATGGCGCGCGGGTTGAGATCATGCACAACTTACAGCCAGGGCGGATCATCCACCAGCCGCGCGTGCGCGAGTGCGGTCTGCTCCTGGATCACGCGCGGGTCGCTCGCCGCCGCGAGCCTGGCCAGGGCCGCCTCGAAGGCGGCATCCTTCCATTGCGGGAAGTTGAAGCCGTTGGGCGGGGCGCTGGCGGCGCCGAAATAGCGCGCCATCACGCTCGGATCGGTCGAGGGGCCGCTGATGTTGAGCGCGAGCGATCCGCCCAGCGAAGGCTGATCCGGCTGCGCCCGCATGCTGTTGAGCAGCACCTGCCACTCGGTCACGTTGAAGTCGATCCGGATATCGCAGGCCTCCTTCATGCTGGCCTGGAGGAACTCGTTCATCGGCAGCGGCGCCATCTGGCCGGAGCCGGAGGTCGAGATCATGACCTTGAAGCTCAGCGGCTTCTGCGGGCCGAAGCCCGCCTCGGCCAGCAGCGCCTTCGCCTTGGCGGGGTCGAAGCGATAGCGGTTGGCGGGCTTGCCGAAGGCGGCGTCGCTCGCCTTGAGCCAGCCGATCGCCGGCTCGGCCATGCCGTTCAGCAGAGCGACGATGCCGTCGCGGTCGACGCAGTAGTTCAGGGCCTGGCGGACGCGGACGTCCTTCAGCGGGCTGTCCGTCGCGCCGATGTTGAACAGCCAGGGCCAGACATGCGGGTAGGAGCCGGTGGTGATGGTGAAGCCGGCTTGCCGCAGCGACGGGATGCCGTCGGTCGGCGGCACCTCGATCCAGTCGACCTGGCCGGTGCGCAGCGCCGCAAGGCGCGCATTCGCCTCCGGCATCGGCACCAGCACGACCCTGTCGAGCTTCGCCTTGCCGGCGGCGTCCCAGTAGCCGTCATGGCGCACCAGTTCGACGCGCTCGCGCGGGACCACGCTGGCGATCCGGAACGGACCGGTGCCGGCGGACGGCAGCAGCGCCGTCTTCGCCCAGTCGCGGCCGGCCTTCTCGAAGGAGGCGGGCGAGCTCAGCAGCGCCAGCGAGACCATGTAGGGGAAGTAGGAAGCCGCCGTGCTGGTGGTGATCGCCACGGTGGAGGCGTCGATCTTCCGGTAGCCCGTCATGATCGTCGCCCGGGCGCGGACGATCGCCGCGGCGGGCGCCTCGAACTGAGGCGCATCCTTGTTGAAATAGCGCTCGAAGTTCCAGATCACGGCGTCGGCGTCGAAGGGCGTGCCGTCATGGAAGGTGACGCCGCGGCGCAGATGGAAGATCCAGGTCTTGGGATCGTCGGCCGCCTGCTCCCAGCGCTCGGCGAGTCCCGGACGCAGCGGCGCCAGGCGGTCGGTCGTCGTCAGGTCCCACAGGACCAGGCTCTCGAAGACCGGATAGCCCAGGAAGCGCATGCCCTCGAAGCCATTGTTGGGCAGGCCCGTCGCGGTGGGGATGTCGGAGGCCGTCATGGCGATGCGCAGCGTGCCCTGGGCCCTCGCCGGCCCAGAGAGACCAGCCAAAACCAGGCCGGCCATCAGGCCGACCTCGAGCGCCCTGATGAACCGACCTGCAACCCTGCTCGCATCATTCCGCCGCATCGTTATCCCCCCGGATCCCGCATCGCTCCCGCTGCCGTTTGAGCAAGTTGCATGCCGCCGCACAAGCCGATTCGCGTTGCGCCTGACAGCCGGACGCGGCTTATCCATAACCTTATGGTGAACGAATGTTACACAACCCGTGCGCCGGGTTCGTGGCGATGGCTGGTCTGAGCGGTGGCGCGCCCGCTGCGCGACCTTGCCGCCCTTGTGCCACCCCGGCGGGATGCGATAGACCCGGCTCGTGACCCAGCGCCCTCACACGCCGATCCTCGACCGCGTCGCCACGCCCGAGGACCTCCGCAAGCTCCCCGACGCCGATCTTCGCCAGCTCGCCGAAGAGCTGCGGCAGGAGACGATCAGTGCCGTCTCGGTGACCGGCGGCCATCTCGGCGCCGGTCTCGGCGTCGTCGAGCTGACGGTGGCCCTGCACCATGTCTTCGACACGCCGCGCGACCGGCTGATCTGGGATGTCGGCCACCAGGCCTATCCCCACAAGATTCTGACCGGCCGGCGCGAGCGCATCCGGACGCTGCGCCAGCCCGGCGGACTGTCCGGCTTCACCCGCCGCTCGGAGAGCGCCTACGATCCCTTCGGTGCCGCGCATTCGTCGACCTCGATCTCGGCCGGGCTGGGCATGGCGGTCGCCCGCGACCTCGCCGGCGGCGGCAACAACGTCATCGCCGTGATCGGTGACGGGGCGATGTCGGCCGGCATGGCCTATGAGGCGATGAACAATGCCGGCGCGCTCGGCTCGCGCCTGATCGTCATCCTCAACGACAACGACATGTCGATCGCCCCGCCGGTTGGCGCGATGTCGGCTTATCTGGCGCGCCTGGTCTCGGGCCGGACCTATCGCTCGATCCGCGAGATCGCCAAGCAGCTGGCCGAGCGGCTGCCGCGCTTCTTCCACGACAAGGCCAAGCGCACCGAGGAATATGCGCGCGGCTTCTGGACCGGCGGCACGCTGTTCGAGGAGCTGGGCTTCTACTATGTCGGCCCGATCGACGGGCACAATCTCGATCACCTGCTGCCGGTGCTGCGCAATGTGCGCGACGCCAGCCAGGGGCCGATCCTCGTCCATGTCGTGACGCAGAAGGGCAAGGGCTACGCGCCGGCCGAGGCGACGGCGGACAAGTACCATGCCGTGGTCAAGTTCGACCCCGTCACCGGCCAGCAGGCCAAGGCGCCCGCCAATGCGCCGAGCTACACGTCCGTCTTCGGCAATGCGCTGATCAAGGCCGCCCGTGAGGATGACAGGATCGTCGCGGTGACGGCCGCGATGCCGTCGGGCACCGGCATCGACGCCTTCGGCAAGGAGTTCCCGGCGCGGACCTTCGACGTCGGCATCGCCGAGCAGCATGCGGTGACCTTCGCCGCCGGTCTCGCGACCGAGGGCTACAAGCCGTTCTGCGCGATCTACTCGACCTTCCTGCAGCGCGCCTATGATCAGGTCGTCCATGACGTGGCGATCCAGAAGCTGCCCGTTCGCTTCGCGCTGGACCGGGCCGGCCTCGTCGGCGCGGACGGCGCGACCCATGCGGGCGCCTTCGACATCGCCTATCTCGCCTGCCTGCCGGAGATGGTGGTGATGGCGGCAGCCGACGAGGCGGAGCTGACGCATATGGTCGCCACCGCGGCCGCCTTCGACGAGGGGCCGATCGCCTTCCGCTATCCGCGCGGGGAAGGCGTCGGCGTCGAGATCCCCGATGTCGGCGTGCCACTCGAGATCGGTCGCGGGCGCATCGTGCGCGAGGGCACGCGCGTCGCGCTGCTCTCGCTGGGCACGCGTCTCACCGAGTGCCTGCTGGCGGCCGAGCAGCTCGGCCAGCGCGGGCTTTCGACCACCGTCGCCGATGCGCGCTTCGCCAAGCCGCTGGACGAGGCGCTGATCCTGCGGCTGGCCCGCGAGCACGAGATCCTCGTGACCGTCGAGGAAGGCTCCATCGGCGGCTTCGGCGCGCATGTGCTGCATCTGCTCGCCCGCAGCGGCGCGCTCGACCGCGGCCTCAAGGTGCGGACGCTGACCTTGCCGGACCTCTATCAGGAACACGACAAGCCCGAGGCGATGTATGCCGCCGCGGGTCTCGATGCCGCCGGCATCGTCCGGAGCGTGGAAGCCGCCCTTGGCGCAGCGACGGCCGTGCGCCGAGCCTGAGCCGGGCCGTGGCCGCCGCCCCGAAGAGCCGGGCCGACCAGCTCCTCGTCGAGCGGGGCCTGTGCGAGAGCCGGGCGAGGGCCCAAGCCGCAATCGCGGCGGGGCTGGTGACGGTGGACGGGCGCCCCGTCCGCAAGGCCTCGGAGATGGTCGCCGCCACCGCCGTCCTCACCGCGCAGGCGCCGCATCCTTACGTTTCGCGCGGCGGGTTGAAGCTCGCCGAGGCGCTCGACCTCTTCGGCTACGACCCGTCCGGCCGCGTCTGCCTCGATGTCGGGGCCTCGACGGGCGGTTTCACCGACCTGCTGCTGAAGCGCGGCGCGCGCCGGGTCGTGTCCGTCGATGTCGGCCGGGACCAGCTCCACGCTTCGCTACGCGGTGATCCGCGCGTCATGAGCCTCGAGGCGTGCGACATCCGCAGCCTGACGCCCGCCGATCTGCCCGAACCGCCGACGCTCGCCGCCATCGATGTCAGCTTCATCTCGCTGCGTCTCGTCCTGCCCGCAGTGGCCGGCCTGCTGGCGCCGGCCGCGGAGATCGCGGCGCTGATCAAGCCGCAATTCGAGGCTGGCCGCGCGGCGCTCAAGAAGGGCATCGTGCGCGACGAGGCCGTCCATCAGACGGTCTGCGCCGATGTGGCACTCCTGCTGGGGCAGCTCGGCTTTACGGTGCGGGAGCCCGTCTCCTCCCCGATCGAGGGCGGCGACGGCAACCGGGAGTTCCTGATCGGCGGGCAGCGCGCCGGCTGATCAGACCCGAAACAGGGCGTCGACCTCGGCCTGCAGCGCGCGGCTCTCGACCAAACCGATCTCGATCGTACCGTTGGCATTGATGAAATGGGTGGCGCGGCCGATCTGCCGCCGCAGCGCATCGCCCGCGACATCGGCGATGGTCGCCGGATCGAGCCCTTCCTGCCGGTCGGCCAGCAGCGCGGTGGTGGTCGCCACGAGTCGGGTCATCGCCAGGCAGAGATTCTCGAACCCCTCCCGGCGTGCGGGCGGGAGGGCGTCATAGGCGGCGAGCGCCGCGGGCGCGCAGCGCAAGGGCGACGTCGCGAAATGGTCGCGGTAGCTCACCGGGTGCCAGGCCTGCAGATCCGCCACGATGTCGAGATCCTCGGCGGCCATCCCGATCAACATGAGGGCTTCGGCGTAGATATTGAGGAAGTCGGTCGAGAGGCGCGGCCCCCCGGGGGTCTCACCCCCGCCATCGCCTCCACCAGCCAGCGCCTTGATCGCGGAGACGGTCATCATGAACCCCAAACCGCCGGGACTATGCTGCGCCAAACCCAAACAAAGTATTGATCGCGCCCGCCGGGAGGGCCACATCGGGGTCATGTGCGGTCGCTACGCCATCACCCTGCCCCCCACCGCGATGCGGTCCCTGTTCGGCTATCCCGAGCAGCCGAACTTTCCGCCGCGCTACAACATCGCGCCGACGCAGCCCGTGCCGGTGGTGCGTCAGCACGAGGGCCACCGGCAGTTCATGCTGATGCGCTGGGGCTTCATCCCGGGCTGGGTCAAGGACCCCAGGGACTTCCCGCTGGTGATCAACATCCGCGGCGAGAGCGCCGCGACGAAGCCCTCCTTCCGCGCGGCGCTGACGCGGCGGCGCTGCCTGATGCCGGCCGACGGGTTCTACGAATGGCACCGGCTCGGCCAGGGCCGCCAGGCGCAGAGCCGTGCCTATCTGTTCCGGCGGCCCGACCGCGGGCTCTTCGCCTTCGCGGCGCTGTGGGAGACCTGGCATTCGCAGGACGGTTCGGAGATCGACACCGTGGCGCTGGTCAACGGCCCGGCCAACGGGCTGATGTCGGCAATCCATGATCGCTGCCCGGTGATCCTCGATCCGCGCGACTTCGACTGTTGGCTCGATCCCGCGACCGAAGCCCCGGCCTACAACGCGCTGCTGCGGCCGCCGCCCGAGGATCTGCTGGAGATGGTGCGGATCGGCAGCGCCGTGAACAAGGTGGCGAACGACGGCCCAGAGGTTCAGGCGCCGTTTGACCCGGCGACGGCGGAGGCACCCAGGGCGGCGGCCGTTGCCGCGAGAGCCAAACCGACCGCGCGCGTCCGGGACGACGGTCAGGGCAGCCTGTTCTGACGCAGGTTTGCGGTTCCAACAATCGGGGCGCTGTCCCGCCCGAACTGTTGGAACTCACATCGCCAGGACGGCGCCGGGATTGAGGATGCCCTGCGGATCGAGCGTCGCCTTCAGCGTCTTCATCAGGGCGAGTTCGACCGGGTCCTTGACGCCGGGCAAAAGGTCGCGCTTGAGGCGCCCGATGCCGTGCTCGGCCGAGATCGAGCCGTGCATCTCGCTGACGATGGCGTGGACTGCTTCGTTCATCGCGCTCCAGCCGGCGATGAAGCCGGCCTTGTCGGCCCCGACCGGCTGGCTGACGTTGAAGTGAATGTTGCCGTCGCCCATATGGCCGAAGGGCAGCGGCCGGCAGCCCGGCACCATCGCCGAGACGGCCTCCGAGGCGCGGGCGATGAAGGCCGGCACCGCATGCAGCGGCACCGAGACGTCGTGCTTGATCGAGCCGCCCTCATGGGTCTGCACCTCCGAGAGCATCTCGCGCAGCTTCCAGAAATCGGCACGCTGGGAGAGCGACCCAGCGAGCGCGGCGTCGGTGACCAGCCCGTTCTCTAGGGCATCGCCGAGAAAGGCCTCGACGGCCTCGTCGAGGCCGGTCGCGGACTGGGCCGAGACCTCCATCAGCACATACCAGGGCGAGGGTTCCGAGAGCGGGTCGCGCGCCCCGGCGGCGTGGCGCAGGACGAATTCGACGCCCAGCCGCGACATCAGCTCGAAGGTGGTGAGCGTGCCGCCGGCGCCGGCCTTGGCGGCGTTGAGCAGAGCCAGCGCCGCTTCCGGGTCGGGCACGGCGAGGAAGGCGGTGGCGCGCGCGGCGGGCTGCGGGAACAGCTTCAGCACGGCGGCGGTGATGATGCCGAGCGTGCCCTCAGCGCCGATGAAGAGGTTCTTCAAATCGTAGCCGGTGTTGTCCTTGCGGAGCTGGCGCAGCCCGTTCCAGATCCGCCCGTCGGCGAGGACGACCTCGAGGCCCATGCAGAGCTCGCGGGCATTGCCATAGGCGAGCACCGCCGTGCCGCCGGCATTGGTCGAGAGATTGCCGCCGATGGTGCAGGAGCCCTCGGAGGCGAGCGAGAGCGGGAACAGGCGTCCGGCCGCCGCCGCCGCCTCCTGCGCCTTCTGCAGCGTCAGGCCGGCTTCCACCGTCATCGTATCACTGTCGGCGTCGATGCTGCGGATGCGGTCCATCCGTTGCAGCGAGAGCACGATCTCGCGGCCCTCGGCGATCGGGATCTGACCGCCGACGAGGCCGGTGTTGCCGCCCTGGGGCACGAGGCGCGTGCCGGTCCGGGCGGCGAGCGTCACGAGCTCGGCGACCTCCTGGGTCGAGCCCGGGCGCACGATCGCCTGCGCCTTGCCGCGGAACAGGTCCCGCCATTCCTTGAGATAGGGCACCATGGCGTCGGCATCGGTGACGATGTTCTTCGCGCCGACGATGGCCGCCATGTCGTCGAGGATGGATGCGCTCACGGATGCCTCCGGGGTCTCAGCTCTTCTTCGCGCGCCGGAAGACGCCGACGAGCTCGATATGGGCGGAATAGCGGAACTGGTCGACCGGCGTCACGCCATCCAGCGCATATCCGCCCGCGATCAGGATCGCGGCGTCGCGCGCGAAGCTGCCCGCATCGCAGGAGACGTAGATCACGGTCGGGGTCTTGGCTGCCGCCAGCCGCCGCGCCTGCGCCTCCGCGCCGGCGCGCGGCGGGTCGAGGATGACGGCGTCGAAGCCGTTCAGCTCGTGCTCCAGCAGCGGCCGGCGGAAGAGATCGCGCCCTTCGCTGGCGATCGGCTTCAGGCCTTGCGTCGTGCTGGCGGCGCGCGTCAGGGCCAGAATCGCGGCCTTGTCGCTCTCGACGGCCAGCACCTGCGCGCGCTCGGCGAGGCGGAAGGCGATCGGCCCGCACCCCGCGAAGAGATCGGCCACGTGCTTGGCCTTGGCGGGCAGCGCAGCCAGCACGAGCGCGCCGATCGCGTCCTCGCCGGCGGCCGTCGCCTGGAGGAAGCCACCGGGCGCGGGGGCGACCATCGCCTTGCCCATGCGCTGCTGCGGCGGGCGGCGCTCGACGACGATCTCGCCATGCATGGAGAGCCGCGCCAGATCGAGGCGCTCGGCCGCCTCGGTGAGGGACAGCCTGAGCTTCTCGCCGGCCGGGCCATGGCCGCGAATGTCGATGTCGAGCCCGGCTTCCGAGGCCGTGACCTGGATGTCGAGCGGCTTGTTCGAGCCGCCGAGCCGGTTGGCGACGAGCTGGGCCGCGGCCGGCGCGCGGGCCAGCCCCGGCGCCAGCACAGGGCAAGCCGGCACGGCGACGAGATCATGGCTGCGCGCGACCATGAAGCCGACGAGCATCCCGGCACCCTCGCGCCTCGCATGGAAGGTGACGCGGCGGCGGCCGGCGCCATGCGCGTCGACGATGTCCGCGATGGGCGCGGCGATGCCCGCCCGCTCCAGCGTGGTCTCGACCTGCCGCCGCTTCCATTCGCGATACAGGCTCTCCGACATGTGCTGGGCGGCGCAGCCGCCGCAGCGGGTGAAGAGCGGGCAGATCGGCGCGATGCGCGATTCGGCGGGGGTCATGATCTCGACGAGCTGGGCGCGCTCGCCGTCGCGCACCGCGCGCACCGTCTCGCCGGGCAGCGCATAGGGTACGAAGACATCTCCCGTCGGCGTCTGCGCGATGCCGTCGCCGCGCAGCCCGAGGCGGCTGACGGAAAGAATCTCGTTCATCGCGAGCGTCATCGGGGGCAAAATCATCTCCGGCGCCGGCCATTGCCGATCGCCCTGTTCCGTTCGGGGGCCGAGCGGCGCGAGGCTGGTGACCCGTCCGCCGCTTTCGCCTATCAGGTTGGGCGCAAACAGGGAAATCTGGATATGGCGAGCCGCGACGGCGTCATTGAAGCGATCGGCAACACGCCGCTCATCAAGCTGAAGCGCGCGTCAGAGCAGACGGGTTGCACCATCCTCGGCAAGGCCGAATTCATGAACCCCGGCCAGTCGGTCAAGGACCGCGCCGCCCTCGCCATCATCCGCGACGCCGAGGCAAAGGGGCTGCTGCGGCCCGGCGGCGTCATCGTCGAAGGCACGGCCGGCAACACCGGCATCGGCATCGCGCTCGTCGGCAATGCGCTGGGCTATCGCTCCGTGATCGTGATTCCGGAGACGCAGAGCCAGGAAAAGAAGGACATGCTGCGGCTGGCCGGGGCGACCCTGGTCGAGGTGCCGGCCGTCGGCTACGTCAACCCCAACAACTATGTGAAGGTCTCGGGCCGGCTCGCCGCCGAGCTGGCGAAGACAGAAGCCAACGGTGCGATCTGGGCCAACCAGTTCGACAACACCGCCAACCGCCAGGGCCATGTCGAGACGACCGGCCCCGAGATCTGGGCGCAGACGGACGGCAAGGTCGACGGCTTCATCTGCGCGGTGGGCACTGGCGGCACGCTGGCGGGCACCGGCATCGCGCTGAAGCGCTTCAACCCCAAGATCACCATCGGGCTGGCCGACCCGATGGGCGCGGCGCTGCACGCGTTCTACACGACCGGCGAACTGAAGTCGGAGGGATCCTCGATCACCGAGGGCATCGGCCAGGGCCGCATCACCGCCAATCTGGTGGATGCGCCGATCAACGTCTCCTTCCAGATCCCCGATTCGGAGGCGATCCCGATCGTCTTCGACCTGCTCGAGCATGAGGGCCTGTGTCTGGGCGGGTCGTCGGGCGTCAATGTCGCAGGCGCGATGCGGCTCGCCCGGCAGCTCGGCCCCGGCCACACCATCGTGACGATCCTGTGCGACTACGGCACGCGCTACCAGTCGAAGCTGTACAATCCCGCGTTCCTGCGCTCCAAGGGCCTGCCGGTGCCGGGCTGGCTGGAGCGCGACGCCGGTGCGCTCAAGGAAACGGTGGCGCGCGTGATGGCGTGAACCGGGGATGCCGCTCGACCCCGCCTCCCCGCTCGCCCGGCTGATCGACGGACCCCTGCGCCCCGGGCGGATCGTCTGGATCGGCCTGCGACCGGCGCGACGGGCGGCCATGCTCGCGGTCGAGGAGGCCGACTTCGATCCCGCGCAAGGGCTGAGCGGGGATCACTACAGCAGCCGCACCGGCGGCGCCCGCCACGTCACGCTGATCCAGGCCGAGCATCTCGCCGCGATCGCCTCGCATCTCGGCCGCGATGCGCTGACGCCCGAGCTTCTCCGGCGCAACATCGTCGTCGCGGGGGTCAACCTCGCGGCCCTCAAGGGGCGCCGTTTCAGGCTCGGCTCCGCGCGGCTGGAGGCGACCGGCGAGTGCCACCCGTGCTCGCGAATGGAGGAGGCGCTGGGCCCGGGCGGCTACAACGCGGTCCGCGGTCATGGCGGCATCACCGCCCGCGTTCTGGAGGCCGGAACGGCGCGAAACGGGGACGCGATGGAGCGTGAAAGGCTCGCCTGAGCGGTAAGGGGCGGCGACGCGTGGGAAAGGGCAGACTTTCCCGCGCCGGATTAACGTAAAATAGGGTGTTCTGCCGTAGGGTTATGAATCGACGGCCGTGAACCGGCGCGTGTCCAGGCATCTGAAAAATGGGTTTTCTCCGCTACGCAGACTTCAAGATCAGCCGGAAGCTCCTCTGCCTTCTGCTTCTGGTGGTGGTCCCCTTCGGATTGATGACATATTCCTATGTCGATCAGGCCAACAAGGACATCCGCTTCGCCCGCCGCGAGCTGGACGGCGTCCGCTATCTGCAAGCCCTGACGCCGCTTCTGTTCGACCTGTCGCGCATCGCCACCGGCCTTCCGCCCGAGACGATCGCGGCACTCGAGCCCGTCCGTGCGCGACATGACGGCGTCTTCGGATCGACCGATGCCGTCGACAGCTTCCTGCGGGCCGCCGGGCGGCCCGATGCCGTGCAGGCCTTCGAGCAGGCGCAGACCGCCCTGGTGAAGATTGCCGACGGCTCCTACCTCACGCTCGATCCCAAAATCGACAGCTACTACCTGATGAATCTGGTGAGCGTCGTGCTGCCGGAGGCCGCGACCGCCACGGCCGCCCTGCGGCGCGCTCTGGAGCCCTTTCGGACAGGCTACAGCACGCGCGGCGATCTCGCGATCCTGGTTTCGGCCGTCAGCCGGTTCGAGCGGGCCCGCGATATGGTCCAGAACACCGTCGCCTCGGCGATCGAGGGCAATACCGATGGGCGTGTTCTGGCCCAGCTCGGCGATGCGCCCGTGGCGATGCTCCAGGCCAGCCATGCCATCGACAGCGCACCGCTGGTGCGCCTCGTCACGGATGTTGACAGAGCGATCGAGCGCCAGTTCGCGGGGGCGGCGGCCCTCACCCGCGTTGCCGAGACGAGCCTCGCGGGCCTGCTCACTGACCGGATCGCGCAGCAGGAGCGCAACATCCGCACGAAACTCGGCCTGCAACTGGCCTTCTTTCTCGTCATCATCGTGCTGACCATGGCCGCGGCCCGCAGCATCGCGAAGCCGCTGGTGGCGCTGTCGCGGGAAGTCGCCCGGGTTTCGGCCGGCCAGCGGCAAACGGCGATCAGCGGCTGCAACCGTTCGGATGAGATCGGCGAGATCGCCCGGGCGATCGAGGATTTCCGCCTGCAGTTGATCGCCGCCGATGCGGCCCGGCAGGAAATGGCCGCCATCGAGCAGCGCAGCGCGCAGCAGCGTTCGCTGCTGCTGCGCGAGGTCGCGAGCCAGTTCCAGGAGGCGGCCGGCGACATCGTCGCCAGCGTCGCGGCAGCCTCGGTCCAGCTCGAGGCTGCGGCGGACGACATGTCGGCCACGGCCGGGCGCTCCCAGACACGCTCCGAACTCGTCAGCGTCGCGGCGCAGGAGGCCTCGGGCCACGTTACCTCGATGGCCGTCGCCGCCGAGGAAATCGCCATGGCGGTCAACGAGATCAGCCGGCAGCTCGACGAGTCGAGCCGCTTCGCCCGCAGCGCGGTCGATCACACGCGGCTGACCGACGAGCGGATGGCGGCACTGTCGACCGCCGCCGACCGGATCGGCTCGGTGCTGAGCGTCATCTCCGATATCGCGCAACAGACCAATCTGCTCGCGCTGAACGCGACGATCGAGGCGGCGCGCGCCGGCGATGCCGGCCGCGGCTTCGCCGTCGTGGCCGCCGAAGTGAAGGCTCTGGCCGGCCAGACCGCCGCCGCCACGCATGACATCGCCAGGCTCGTCGCCGACATGCAGGGCGCGACACGCAGCTCCGTCGAGTCGATCGGGCAGGTGAGCACCACCATCGGGAAGATGTCGGACATCTCGACCGCCATGGCCGCCGCCTTCGTCGAGCAGACGGCGATCATCCAGGAGATCTCGAGCAATGCCCAGCGCACGGCCCATCTGACGGCCGAGGTCGCCCACACCATCGACGAGGTCAATGGCGGCGCCAAGCTGACCACGGATGCCGCTGCCCAGGTTCATATCTCGGCGCACCAGCTCACTGACCAGAGCCAGCGGCTGGCCAGCGAAGTCGACCGGCTGATGACCACGCTCGTGGTACAGCGGCGCCAAGGGCCGCGCGCGGGAAGGCTCCACCGGCGGCGCGAAGATCGCGACCGCCCTGGGGTGAACCTTGAACAGCGCCGGTGTCGCCGTGACGATCTCGCCATCCGCATTGATCGGCATGGGCTTGCGCGTCTCGATCGTGAATTCGGTGCATTTGGCGGTGCGGACCTCCTGCCAGGCGCCATGCGTGCCCGAGCGGAAGGAGCGCAACATCAAGGCCAGCTTCCAGACGTTCTTGAGTTCGAGGCTGTAGAGGTCGAGCGAACCGTCGTCGATCTCGGCGTCCTGTTCGATCACGTTGCCGCCGCCATAGTGGCGGCCATTGCCGATCGCGATCTGGTAGGTCTCGACCCGGGTGGCCCGCCCCTTCTCGATGATCGTCGCGCCAAAGACCGAAGCCCGCGTCAGCACCTTTAGCGCAGCCAGCGCATAGCCGATCCGCCCGAAGCGCTTCTTCAGCGCCGCGGCCGGCAGATGGATGGAGCGCAGCAATTCGCCCGGCTCAAGGATGTTGGCATGGTTGCCGGTGACGAAATCCACCGCCTTCACCGTGCGCGGCGCGCCCTCGCGCGGCCAGAGCGTGTAGGTGCCTTCGAGCGCCACGGTGAGCGAGATCATGGCGCCGGCCGGCAGCGACATGCAGATATTGCCGCCGACGCTCGCCTCATGGGCGATCTTGAACGACATGAGCAGCGCGCGGCTGCACAGGGAGAGCAGCGGCCCGGCGGTCCATTCCGGCGGCGGCGCCAGCGCGTCGAGGGCGGCGATGCGGGCGGTGGCGGCAATCTCCAGCCCGTCCGGCCCCACGGTCAGGTCGGGCCAGTCGAACGCCCGCAGGTCGATCAGCGTATCGAGGGCGGGCTGCGGCTCGGAGAACAGCCAGGTGCCGCCCGACAGCCAGGCGAGGCCCTCGCGCCAATGGGTCACCTCGGCGGCGGCGCGTGGCCGCTCGATCTGGCGAATGGTGTTGATGTCCATGACAGGAACAGCTCCGTCGCTTCACGCGCGTGGCGCATCATAGGCTTTGAGGTGCCCGAAAGGGCGCCTCAATCTTTCGGGATCACGCAATCACGGAAGCTGGGACAGGGTTGCGGGTCCCGGGCCGGGCGTGATGAGCGTCGGCCATTGCTTGGAGCCGAACGGCACCAGCGGCGGCAGGAACGGCGTCATGCCGCGCTTGGTGGCGTCGGCGATGATGGCGTCGCGCGCATCCCCGCCCATCAGTTCGTAATCCATCACCGCATTATTGCCGAAGAACAGGCCGCCCACGGTGCGATCCGCGATGATGCGGGTCAGCGAGCCCAGCATGTCTTCCGGCGTGGTGGTGAAGGAGACGGTCTCGATCAGGATCAGGCGCGAATTGATCGCCTCCGGGCCGAAGAATTGGGCGAGCACGCTGTAGAGGATGTTGTTCTGCCGGGCCACATAGATGGTGTTGCTGGCGGCATAGGTCTTGTCCCAGTCCGGGCCGAGCATGGCCTTCCATTCGGCGACAACGC
>NCCO01000046.1:0-589 GCA_002279705.1 Allobosea sp. 12-68-7 | reverse complement strand
AGCATGGCCTTCCATTCGGCGACAACGCCCATCCAATGGGCAACCTGCGTCTGCGCGGCCCAGGCGATGCTCTTCTTCAGCTGCGGCCCCTGCTTCTTGGTGAAGGCGGCCAGAGCGTCGAAGGTGATGACGCCCTTCTTCAGGCTCTCGTCCATGAAGGCGATATTGTCCTTGAGGATCTGCGCGTTGTTGGGGCGCCATTCCGCGGGCATGGTGGTCTTGTCGAGGCTGTCCAGCGCCGCCTGCATCTGCGCGCGGAACGCGGTCATGGGGCCGACCCAGCTGAGGTCCGTGGGCTTGTCCACATGCGGCCCGGCCAGCACCGAGAGCACCATGGTGCTGTGGCCGATGGACTTGAGAAGCTGGTAGACCTCAGGCACCGGGGGCGCCTCAAGGCGCGGCATGCCGGGCCGGTAGAGCATCAGCCGTCCGCCGCTGCCGGAAAACAGGGCAAGAATAACCGGATGCTGCGCGAGGATGTTCGCGGAGATGATCTTTGCCGAATCCCCATAAAGCGCAAACATCGCCGTGTTGAGCGCCAGCACATCCTGCTTGGCGGTCTCGGCCGCGCTCGGAACGGGGCCGCCGA
>NCCO01000045.1:17411-25251 GCA_002279705.1 Allobosea sp. 12-68-7 | reverse complement strand
GGCGGCGCTGCTGGATGAGGTGGAGCGTCAGGTCGACGTCATCGCAGAGGCTGCCGATCAGGCCGGGCTGGTCGCCGTGGTCGGGGCGCCGATCCGCAACGGGGACGCCCTGTTCAACTGCGCGGTGGTGCTGGGCGGCGGGGCGGTGCTGGGGGTCGTGCCCAAGACCTATCTGCCGAACTATCGCGAGTTCTACGAGCGCCGGCAGTTCGCCTCCGGAGAGCGCGCCGGGATCACCTCAATCGAGCTCTGCGGGCAGGATGTGCCCTTTGGCACCGACATCCTGCTGACCACCACCGACGTCCCCGATCTCACGCTTCACATGGAGATCTGCGAGGACGTCTGGATGCCGGTGCCGCCGAGTTCGTTTGCGGCCTTGGCCGGCGCGACCGTTCTGCTCAACCTCTCGGCCTCCAATGTGACCATCGGCAAATCGGATTGGCGGCACACGCTCTGTAAGGCCCATTCGGGGCGCTGCATCGCGGCTTACGCCTATTCTGCCGCTGGCACGGGCGAATCGACCACCGATCTCGCCTGGGATGGGCAGGCGATGATCTACGAGAACGGTGCGTTGCTGGCGGAAGCCGAGCGCTTCGCTTCTGAGCCGCAGCTGATCCTCGCTGATATCGACCTGGAACGGCTGGCGCTCGACCGCATCCGCATGAACACCTTCGGCGACAATGCCGATGCGCTGCGCGACCGGCTCGCTTTCCGCCGCATCGCCTTCGCGCTGGAGCCCGACCGCGAGAGCGATCTCGGTCTGAAGCGCGAGATCGAGCGCTTTCCCTTCGTTCCCTCAAACGATGCCAGGCTGAACGAGCTTTGCTATGAGGCCTACAACATCCAATCTCATGGCCTGCGCCAGCGCCTGGCGAGCGCCCGTGTCGACAAGATCGTCATCGGCGTCTCCGGCGGGCTGGATTCGACGCAGGCGCTGCTGGTCGCGGCCGACACGATGGATGCGCTTGGGCTGCCCCGCACCAACATCCTCGCCTATACGCTGCCAGCCTTCGCCACGAGCGCGGGCACCAAGACCAATGCCTGGCGCCTGATGAAGGCGCTCGGCGTCACCGCCGCCGAGATCGACATGACCCCGGCCTGCCGTCAGATGCTGGTCGATATCGGCCATCCTTTCGCGGAAGGGCACCCGGTCTACGACATCACCTTCGAGAACGTGCAGGCGGGCGCGCGCACCTCACTGCTGTTTCGCCTCGCCAACAAGAACAATGGCCTCGTGCTTGGCACGGGCGATCTCTCCGAGCTGGCGCTGGGCTGGTGCACCTATGGCGTCGGCGACCAGATGTCCCATTACAACGTCAACGGCTCGGTCTCGAAGACACTGATCCAGCATCTGATCCGTTGGGTCGCCCGCACGCAGCGCTTCGGTGCGGAGGCATCCGTGACGCTGGAGGCGATTCTGGCGACCGAGATCTCGCCCGAGCTGGTTCCGGGTGAGGGCGACGGGCCGAGCCAGAAGACCGAGGATTTCGTCGGCCCCTATGCGCTGCAGGATTTCAACCTGTTCTATACGACGCGCTACGGCTTTGCGCCGAGTAAGATTGCCTTCCTTGCGCATCACGCATGGGCCGATGCCACGCGCGGCGACTGGCCGCCGCATATGGAAGTCGCCAAGCAGGTCGCCTACGACCTCCCGACAATCAAGAAATGGCTGACCGTCTTCGTGCGGCGCTTCTTCGAGACGAGCCAGTTCAAGCGCTCGGCCATGCCCAACGGGCCGAAGGTCTCGTCGGGCGGCTCGCTCTCGCCGCGCGGCGACTGGCGCGCGCCCAGCGACGCGTCGGCTAAAGCTTGGCTGGCGGATCTGGAGCGCATTCCGGATTGAGTCCGCGAGCTTTTGCTCGGAAACACTCCGTCATCCCGGGCTTGCCCCGGGATCCATCATAGGACGCGACGGTGCCCTACGATGGATCCCGGCGCTCCGCTTCGCTGCGGCCAGGATGACGGCGGTGTTTCCCGATCAGCGTGGCCGGCCCGCCTCAGGAGCGCCCGCCATCCACCGAGAGCACCTGCCCGGTGATCCAGCCGGCCTGTTCGCTCAGGAAAAACAACGCCGCTGTCGCGATATCTGCTGGCGTGCCCAGGCGGCGGGTGTGGATGCCCTCGATCAGGCGCTTTTGCCCCTCCGGGCCATAGCTCTCCCATTGCCGCTCGGTCGCGGGATTGGAGCGCACGAAGCCTGGCGCCACCGAATTGACCGTGATGCCGTGCGGACCGAACTCCCAGGCGAGCTGCTTGGTCAGCCCGACCAGCGCGTGCTTGGCGGAGGAATAGGCCTGGATGCCGGTCAGGCTCGGCCGAAGGCCCGCACCCGACGAGATGGTGACGATCCGGCCATGGCCCGAAGCCTTCATCGCGGGCGCCGCCGCCTGCGCCAGGAAGAAGGCGGAATCGACATTGGCCGCGAAAATCACGCGCCAGTCGGCTTCCGAGATCGCCTCGATCGGCCGCCCGACCTGGCCGCGCACGCCGCCTGCGGCATGGACGAGGAGCTCAAGCTTACCGCTCTGGGCCACGATGTCGGCGATCAGCGCTGCACAGGCTTCGCCCGAGCCGAGATCGACCGCATGCGGAACCGCGCCGATCGCAGTCGCCGTCGCGGCGACGCCCTCGGCGTCGACATCGGCGAGATGCACGGTCGCGCCGGCCTCGACCAGCGCGGTCGCAATCGCGCGGCCGATGCCCTGGGCCGCCCCGGTGACGAGGGCTACGCGGTCGTCAAAACGGATTTGCATCGGTCGATCAGCACTTTCAGGGTCTCGGGGGATTGCGGCCGCCGGCCGTCCTCGATGTCGTGGATCAGGGTCACCAGCGTCTCGATCGCGGGCGTCGGCACGCCGGCCTCGGCCCCGAGCGCGGCGATGATGCCGATCTGCGGATCGACCTCGGTCTTGCGCTTGCGCACGGCGAGGTCGCGCCAGATGCCGGAATGGGTCTTGGCGGTCTTGGAGGTGTAGTCGGCGAGCCAGGCGATCGTCTCGATCTGCGGATACTCCGGCTGGCCGGGGGCGAAGACCATCGGGTCGAACTCGCCAAAGCCCAGCGTCGAGACGCCGCGCGCGGCCGCCACCGCCGCAACCTCCTGGCCGAGCGCCAGCCAGACGACGAGGCGGTCGGGATCGGCGAAGTTCGCCGACATGGAATCGTCCGTCAGCGCGGTGCCAAACAGCATCGCGCCATAGGAGAGCTTGCCCCAGAGATAGCCCCAGATGTTGGTGGTCAGGACCGATTTGGCCTCGAAGCGAAGCAGCAGCTTGTGCATCTCGATCGCGCGCGGCGTGATCTGCCCGTCGATCTCGCCGACGACGACGGCACCCTCATTGCCGTAGAGGATCTCGCCCGGGCCATGCCAGTCGGCCCCGAAATTGACGAAGCAGCCCATCGTCCGCTCCGCTCCGACAGCGGCCGCAATGGCGATCTCGTTGAGCCCGTTCTGCGCCGAGAGCACATAGCCGTCCGGCGCCAGATGGGGCTTCAGCGCCGCGACCGCCTCGTCGGTGGCGCCGGCCTTCACGGCGAGCACGATGCGCTTATAGGTGCCGGTCAGCTCGGCCGGCGTCACGGCGGGAATGACCTGCCTGAATTCCTCGATCGGGCCGGTGATCGAGAGCCCCGTCGTGCGGCAGGCCTCGACATGCTCTGGGACGATGTCGACCAGCAGCACGGGGATGCCGGCTCGGGCCCAATAGGCGCCGAGCGTGCCGCCGATCGCGCCGGCCCCCCAGATCAGGATCGGTTCGGTGGTCATGGGCTTGCTTCCTCAAGAGTCATCCCGGGCGCAGCGCAGCGGAGACCCGGGATCCATTCCGGAACGCCAACCCCGCAAGGCTCCGGCATGGATCCCGGATCGGCGCTGCTGCGCAGCTTGTCCGGGATGACGCGGAGAGGGTGGGTCAGGGGGCCAGCCATCACGCCTGACCCGCGATCTCGACATCCGCATGCGTCGCGACATGGACGAGGCCGTCGGGCGTCACCCAGCCGCGATACATGCCTTGCGTGTTGTAGGGCGCGACGATGGTTCCCTCCGCGTCGATCGCCACCAGCCCGGCGCCGATGGTGTGGGCGGTGAGCTCGCCGAGCACGGCAGCACTTGCGTCTTGGAGACTGAGACCCTTGTAGCCGATCAGCGAGGCCAGTTCGTGGCCGACGCAGTAGCGCATGAAAAACTCGCCCTTGCCGGTACCCGAGACGGCGCAGCGCCCGTCACGGGCATAGGTGCCGGCGCCGATGATCGGCGAATCGCCGACGCGGCCGACGGGCTTGTTGGTGTAGCCACCGGTCGAGGTCGCCGCTGCCAGATGCCCGGCCGCGTCGAGCGCGACCGCGCCGACAGTGCCGTGTTTCTCGGCCTCGCTCGCCTCGCCGGCCGTGCCGACCAGCTCGCGGATTTTCATGGAGGACAGGTTCTTGCGGCGTCGCTCGGTCGAGAAATGGCCGTTCTCGACGATGTCGAGCCCTTCATGAGCCGCGAAAATGTCGGCGGCCGGGCCGACCAGCAGCAACGGATCGCCACGCAGCATCAGCGCTTTGGCCGCGCTGACGGGATTGCGGATGCGCTTCACCGCCGCGACCGCACCGGCCGCCAGGGTCGCCCCATCCATGATCGAGGCATCGAGCTCGTGCTCGCCCTCGGCGTTGAAGGCCGCGCCGTGGCCGGCGTTGAAATGGACTGAATCTTCCATCACCCGCACCGTCGCCTCGACGGCATCGACCGCCGTGCCGCCCGCTTTGAGGATGGTCCAGCCGGCCCGCAAGGAGGCTGCGAGATCGGCCCGGGCCTCGGCCCATTCCGCCTCGCTCATGTCGGATTTCGGCAGCGTGCCGCAGCCGCCATGGATGGCGAGGGCGATGGTCATGACGGGACTTTCTGGATTTGCGCGAGAACCGGGCCCGTCATGCTCGCCCTTGTGGCGAGCATCCATGTCTGCACCACCGCGCGCGACACGCGCAGGCGTGGATGGTCGGGACAAGCCCGACCATGACGGCAGCGGGTCGCGTCACTTCTTGGCGGGCTTGATGTCCATCGCCAGCGTGTCCTCGTCGACGCGCGGGGCGATCGTCACCTTGTCCTTCTGCATCGCCCAGGCCGAGCCGACCGCGACGATCGGCAGGCGCGGCCGGTCCTTGGCGACGATGGCGTTGGCCTGCGAGAGCAGGTCGTTGCGCTTGGCCTCGTCGAGCTCGACCGAGGCGTCCTGGATCAGCTTGTCGAGATCGGCGTTCTTGTAGCCGAGCACGTTGAAGGCGCCGAGCTTCCGGGCCGGATCGTTGGAGTGGACGACCGAGGAGAGCGTGTAGTTGGCCTCGCCGGTCAGCGTGCCCCAGCCCGACATGGCGAGTGAGAATTCGCCGCGCGTGCGGGCGGGGAAGAACACCGCCGCCGTCTGGGCGTTGGCGGTGACGTCCAGCCCGATCCGCGCCAGCATCTGCGCCACCGAGGTGCCGACCTGGCGGTCGCCCGGCAGGCGGTCATTGGTGAAGGAGAAGGTCGTCTTGAAGCCGTTGGGGTAGCCGGCCTCCTCGAGCAGCTTCTTGGCCCGGGCGAGATCGACCTTGAGCGGGGGCAGGGTCTTGTTGAAGCCGGCGATGCTGGAGGTGACGAGCTGGTTGACCGGCGCGCCGAGGCCTTCCATCGCGATCTCGACCAGCGCCGGCCGGTCGATGGCGAGGTCGATCGCCTCGCGCACGCGGGGGTCCTGCAGCGGGTTCTTGGCTAAGGCGGAGCCGTCCTTGGCGCTGACCTGCGGGGATTTGTCCCGCATGTCGATTTCCATATTGAAGACATAGACCGTGTCGATCGTCGCGACCGTGAGCTTCGGGTCGCGCTTCAGCGTCGCGATGTCGGAGGACGGCGCGCGCACGATGATGTCGACCTGGCCGGCCTTCAGCTGGGCGACGCGGGCGGCGTCATTGGGCAGCTCCTTGCGGACGACCTTGGCCCAGGGCTCCTTCGGGCCCCAATAGCCGTCGAAGCGCTCCAGCACGAGCTGGTCCTTCGGCGTCCAGGAGACGAACTTGTAGGGGCCGGTGCCGATCGCGGCCTTGCCGGAGTTGAAGGTCTCGTTGGCGTTGTCCTTGGTCAGGCCGGCGGCGGCCTTGGACGAGACGATGAACAGGCGGATGAAGTCGTTGGGCAGGTTCGGCGCCGGCCCGTCGGTGACGATGTGCACCGTCAGCGGGTCGATGATCTTCACCTGCTTGACGCGGCGCACATAGATCGTCGTCGGGTTCGGGCCGGCGACGACGGGAATGCGCTCGATCGAGAACTTCACGTCCTCGGCCGTGAAGTCCGAGCCGTCATGGAACTTGACCCCGGAGCGCAGCTTGAACTCCCAGGTATCGGGCGCGATCGCCTTCCAGCTCGTGGCGAGACGCGGCTCGATCTGCAGCTTGTCGCCCGACCAGGTCAGCGTGTCGAAGACATGCTTCAGCGCTTCCGCATGGGTTCCGGTCGCAGTGAAATGCGGGTCGATCGAATCCGGCCCGGCGCGCACGCCGATGGTCAGGTTCTGGGCGAGCGCGGCGCTCGAGACGGAAGCCCCGAGCACGAGGGCCAGGGCGGCGACGCGGGCGATGTGGATGGTCATGGTGCGGTTCCCTCTTTGTCGAGATCATGGGGCCAGGTCGGTGAGGCGATCACCAGCTTGTCCATCAGTTCGCAGAGCTGCCGCTGCTCGGCCTCGGTGAGTGCAGACAGCATCGCCGTCTGCTGCCCGATCATCAGCGGCATGGTTTCCTCGAAGATCGCGCGGCCGGGCGCGGTCAGGTAGAGGACGAAGCTGCGCAGGTCCTCCGGATCGGTCTCCCGGCGCAGCAGGCGTCGCTGCAGCAGCCGCTGGATCGAGCGGCTGAGCGTGTTCTTCGGCAGGCCCGAGGAGGCGACGATGTTCTTGGCGGCCACCCCGTTGCGCAGGCCGACGGCATAGAGCGCGACGAATTCGGGCCGCACCAGCCCGTAGCGGGTCTCGATCCAGCGATAGACCGGATCGTTGAAACGGAAAGCGATGAAGTTCAGGCGGAAGGACAGCCAGCAGGGGTTGTCCCAGAGCTTGGTGACCGTCAGGGGGTCGAGCTCTTTCAGCGCCTTTTCGCGCGAGGCGCCGACATGGGAAACGGCCGTTGGCGCGCGACGCATGTCCAAGCCCTCCCCCGCCCCTTGATAGTTCCAAATGGAACTTGACGCTGTCGAGCGCGAGAGTCAAGGATGCAGCAAGCGAGGATGATGGAGCCTTGCCGCGCGGGCAATCCGATTCTGCCTTGCCCACCGAGCGCTTCTCCTTAGCAAGGATCAGACCGTGCGTGTTGCGCAGATGAACTGGATGCAGATCGAGGCCCAGTCGCAGCGGGACGACCGCTGCGTCCTGCCACTCGGCTGCGTCGAGCAGCACGCCTTCCTCAGCCTCGCGACCGATACGATCCTCGCCGAGAAGGTCGCCCATGACGCGGCCGAGCCACTCGACATTCCGGTCTTCCCCGTTCTGGCCTATGGCATGACCCCGGCCTTCGCCGCCTATCCGGGCACGGTCTCGCTGCGCATGAGCACCTATGTCGCGGTGATGGAGGACATGCTCGAGGCGTTCTACCGCTCTGGCTTCCGCCGCATCGTGCTGGTCAACGGCCATGGCGGCAATGCGCCGATCATGACGCTGGCGACGGAATGGATGGGCAAGCGCACCGATGCCAGCGTTCGGCTGCACAACTGGTGGGCGGGCCCGCGCTTCCAGGCGGCGGTCCAGGCGGTCGATCCGGCGGCCTCGCACGCCTCCTGGATGGAGAACTTCCCCTGGACGCGGCTTGAGGGTGTCGCCATGCCCGATGCCGT
>NCCO01000045.1:0-17397 GCA_002279705.1 Allobosea sp. 12-68-7 | reverse complement strand
CAATCCGGCGCTGTATCAGGCCGCTTCTCCGCCGAAGAAACGCGAGATCCTCGGCGACGGCAATTTCCACGGTCGCTATGAGCGCTCCGACAACGAGATGCTCAGCCTCTGGCAGGTCGGCGTCGAGGAAACGCGCGCGGCGATGGTGGAGAACTGGCCGTGAGGGCCACCACGTCATTGCGAGCGCAGCGAAGCAATCCAGGCAGGCGTCGAGCGCGGACCCTGGATTGCTTCGCTGCGCTCGCAATGACGGATAGCTTCGGCCCTCACGCGGCTGTCGCGTCATGCTAGGCCACATCCTCGGCCGGCTGGGGCAGGCCCTCGTCGTCATGCTCGTGATGTCGGCGCTGGTCTTCGTCGGTGTCTATGCCATCGGCAACCCGATCGACGTGCTGATCGGGCCCGATGTCAGCCAGGACATCCGGCTCGACACGATCGCGCGCTACGGGCTCGATCAGCCGCTCCATGTCCAGTACTTCACCTTCCTGGGTCGCATCCTGCAGGGCGATTTCGGCCGCTCCTTCGTCTTCGGCATGCCTGTGCTGGACCTGATCCTGTCGCGCCTGCCGGCGACGCTGGAGCTGACGCTGGCGGCGGTCGTCGGTGCGGCGCTGATCGGCATTCCCGCCGGCATCTATGCCGGCTACAGGCCCGACGGCCTCGCCGCCAAGGCGATCATGACGATCTCGATCCTCGGTTTCTCGGTGCCGACCTTCTGGATCGGCCTCGTGCTGATCATGGCCTTCGCGGTCGAGCTGCAATGGCTGCCGGCTGGCGGCCGCGGCGCGACGGTCTCCGTCTTCGGCGTCGAATGGAGCTTCCTCACCGCCAATGGCCTGAGCCATCTCCTGCTGCCGGCGTGCAATCTCGCCTTCTTCAAGCTCGCCTTGATGACGCGCCTCGCCCGTGCCGGCACCCGCGAGGCGATGCTGTCGGACACGGTGAAGTTCGCCCGCGCCGCCGGCCTGTCGGAATGGACCGTGCTGCGCCGACATGTGCTGCGGCTGATCGCGATCCCGCTCGTCACCGTCTTCGGGCTCGAATTCGCCTCGACGCTGGCCTTTGCCGTCGTCACCGAGACGATCTTCTCCTGGCCCGGCATCGGCAAGCTGATCATCGACTCGATCACCTCGCTCGATCGGCCGGTGATGGTGGCCTATCTGATGCTCGTCTCCTTCGTCTTCATCATGATCAACTTCCTCGTCGATCTCGCCTATGTCGGGCTCGATCCGCGGCTGCGCCGGGCGGGCTCGCGATGAGACAGCCCGTGCCCCCGAGCGAAATCTCCCCGGCCGCCCGTTTCTGGGCCGAATTTCAGGAGAGCAGGGTCGCCGTCGTCGCGCTCGCCGTCGTCGTGCTGATGCTCGGCGTTGCGATCTTCGCGCCGCTGGTCGCCCCGCAGAACCCCTACGACCTCGCCAATCTCGTCCTGATGGATGCCCGCCGGCCGCCCGGTTTCGTCGGCTCGTCCGGCTACACCCATATCCTCGGCACGGACGCTCAGGGCCGCGACCTGTTCTCGGCCATTCTCTATGGCTTGCGCATCTCGCTTCAGATGGGGCTGATCGCCGGCACGCTGGCCTTCACCGTCGGCGTGACGCTCGGCGTCGGCGCCGCCTATCTCGGCGGCCGCTGGGAAGCCTTCATCATGCGCGTCGTCGATCTCCAGCTCGCCTTCCCGGCGATCCTGCTGGCGCTCGTGCTCTCCGCCCTTCTGGGGCAGGGCAAGATGCAGCTGATCGCGGCGCTGGCGGCCGCACAATACGCCTATTTCGCCCGCACCGCCCATGGCGCGGCCTCGGCCGAGCGCGGCAAGGACTATGTCGAGGCGGTACTCTCGACGCCTCTGCCGGCCTGGCGCGTCGTGCTCAAGCACATCTTCCCGAACTGCCTGCCGCCGCTGATCGTGGTCGCGACGGTGCAGGTGGCGAGCGCCATCGCGCTGGAGGCGACGCTCTCCTTCCTCGGCGTCGGGCTCCCCGTGACCGAGCCGTCGCTGGGCATGCTGATCTCCAACGGCTTCCAGTACATGCTGTCTGGCCGCTACTGGATCTCGATCTATCCCGGCATCGCCCTGATCGTGCTGATCGTCGCCATCAACCTCGTCGGCGACCGCATCCGCGACCAGGTCAATCCGAGGCTGAAGCGATGAGCCTGTCTCGCCGCCGCCCACGCCCGTCATGGTCGGGCTTGTCCCGACCATCCACGCCTTCTCTCGGCGAAGGCGGTGTTCGAGACGTGGATGCTCGGCACAAGGCCGAGCATGACGGCGTGGGCCAGTTCGCATGACCGACACCCCCCTCCTCGACGTCGCCGACCTCGCCACCTTCTTCCACGCCCGCGCCGGCGTGGTGAAGGCGGTCGATGGCGTTTCCTTCAGCCTGAAGCGCGGCGAGGTCATGGGCCTCGTCGGCGAATCCGGCTCGGGCAAGAGCATCACCGGCTTCTCGATCATTGGCCTGCTCGATCCACCCGGCCGTATCGAGCGCGGCTCGGTCAAGCTCGAAGGCCGCGAGCTCGTCGGCCTGCCGCCCGATGAGCTGCGCGCCATTCGCGGCAAGGCGATCTCGATGGTCTTCCAGGACCCGATGATGACGCTGAACCCGATGCTGACCATCGGCGATCAGATCGGCCTGGCACTGGAGGCGCATGAGAGCGTCACGGGCACTGAGCGCCGGCAGCGCGCGATCGCGGCGCTCGCCCAGGTCCGCATTCCCGACCCGCAGACCAAGGTCGATTTCTACCCGCACCAGTTCTCCGGCGGCATGCGCCAGCGCGTCGCCATCGCGATCGCCCTGCTGCACCGGCCGCGGCTGATCATCTGCGACGAGCCGACGACCGCGCTCGACGTCTCGATCCAGGCTGAAATCCTCGCCGAGATGAAGGAGCTGGTCGCGCAGCTCGGCACCGCCCTGATCTGGATCAGCCACGACCTCGCCACCGTCGCCTCGATCGCCGACCATGTCTGCGTCATGCGCTATGGCAAGATCGTCGAGGCGGGGCCCGTGCTTCAGGTTCTGACCCGGCCGCAGCATCCCTACACCCAAGGCCTGCTCGACTCGCTGCCCTCCCGCGCCAAGCCCGGCGCGATGCTGGCGCGGGGCGCCGGGACGGACGCCGCCCCGCCGCCGCGTCTGCCACGTCAGGCGGAATCGGGCCATCGCCGGGCCGATCTACCCTATGTCGTGATCGAGACGGTCGGCAAACGCTTCCAGCGCAAATCGGGCGTGCTGCGCCTGCTCGCGCAGAAGGTCGGGCTCCTCGGTCCACTCCCGGCGGTGCAGGCGGTGGACCATGTCACGCTGTCGATCGCGCGGGGCGAGGCGCTGGGGCTGGTCGGCGAATCCGGCAGCGGCAAGTCGACGCTCGGCCGCATCGTCGCCGGCATCTATGCGCCCGACAGCGGTCAGATCCTGCTCGATGGCGAGCCGGTGATGAGCCCGGGGGATCGTCCGCACAAGATCACCACCCGCATCCAGACGATCTTCCAGGACCCCTTCGCCTCGCTCAACCCGCGCATGCGCATCGGCGACAGCATCGCGGAAGGCCCGCTCGCCCATGGCCTCGTTGGCCGGGCCGAGGCCGGCACCTATGTCGCGCAATGGCTGGCGGCGGTGGGGCTCGATCCGGCTTTTGCGGGCCGCTACCCGCACCAGTTCTCCGGCGGCCAGCGCCAGCGCGTCGCGATCGCCCGGGCGCTCGCCATGCAGCCCGATGTCGTCGTCTGCGACGAGCCGGTGGCCTCGCTCGACGTCTCGATCCAGGCGCAGATCATCAATCTGCTGCTGCGGCTGCGGCAGGAGCTCGGCCTGACGCTGCTCTTCATCTCACACGACCTCTCGGTCGTCCGCCATCTCTGCGACCGTGTCGCGATCATGCATCGCGGCAAGATCGTCGAGAGCGGCCCGGCCGGCGAGGTCTACGACAACCCGCGCGACGCCTACACGCAGCGCCTGCTGGCGGCAGTGCCGGTGCTGCCTGTGGCGTGAACCTTTTCCGTCATTGCGAGCGGAGCGAAGCAATCCAGAAGGTCCACAGCGGGACGCTGGATTGCTTCGCCGCGCTCGCAATGACAGCGAAGACAGCAAAGGAGACCACCATGTCCGAACCCGAACTCCTGCCCTGGCAGTGGCCCGAGGAGACCTGGCGCGCCAAGGTCGATCGCGTCCGCGCCGGCCGCAACCTGAAGCCGGCAAAGTGGAAGAACGGCGCGCGCTGCGCGGTCGCGCTCTCCTTCGACGTCGACCATGAGACCAACGAACTGCGCGACGGCGGCAAGTCGGTCGGGCGGCTGTCCTGGGGACAGTACGGCAACCGCGTCGGCATGCCCCGCATCCTCGACCTCATGAAGAAGGAGGACATCCAGGCGACCTTCTTCGTGCCGGCCGTCACCGCCTTGCTCTATCCCGACGAGCAGCGCCGCGTCATCGCGGAGGGCCACGAGATCGGCCTCCATGGCTGGATCCACGAGGTCAACACCGCGGTGCCGCCGGACGCCGAGCGCGAATTGCATCTGCGCTCCGCCGATACGCTGGAAAAGATCACCGGCGTTCGCCCGGTCGGGATGCGCACTCCCTCATGGGATTTCTCAGAGGTCACGCTCTCGATCGAGCGCGAGCTCGGCCTGCTCTACGATTCCTCGCTCTTCGCCGATGACGACCCCTATGAGATCATCGAGAAAAGCGAGCCGACCGGCATGGTCGAATTGCCGGTCGAATGGATCCGCGACGATGCCGTCTATTTCAACATGAACCGCTTCCAGGCGCTGCGGCCCTATACGGCGCCGGAAGCCGTGTTCGACATCTTCCGCCGCGAGTTCGACCGCGCCTATGAGGAGGGCGGGCTGTTCCTGTTGACCATGCACCCGCATGTCATCACCTACCGCTCGCGCATCTGGATCCTCGAAAAGCTGATCTCCCATATCAAGGAGATGCCGGACGTCTGGTTCGCCAGCCATGCCGAGATCGCGGCCTTCGTGAAGGAGCAGGCCGGCATCTGAGTAAGGCCTCGGCCCGGTTCGCACGGAACCGGGCCGGATGTCCGCCGTTTTTGGTTCAGGACGGGTTCAGCGCCTCCGGCGCGTTCTCGCTCGCCGTCGAAAACGGAAACGGATTTCATGACGCGCATCAAGAACTGGACGACGCAGGGCTATGGCGAGCAATATCTCAAGGTCGCCACGCCGGAGGCCGAGCGGCTGAACCGCCGCGTCACGCGGCGCCGGATCACGCCGCTTCTGGCGGGGCAGGGCGGCTGACCGGGCCAGCCCTCACTGTCGATACGGAAGGCCGCCCGCGCGGAGGCCTTCCTGCCGGGGCACACCCCGCTTTCACGGCATCGCGTTCACGAAGGCTCAACGTCCCCCGCCTATCACCGATGCGAGGGAGGATCCCCGATGAGCGATTCCATGGCCATCGCGCAGAGCTTCGCCGCCATGCAGGCGGCCTCGACGCAGCAGGCGCTGCAGACCATCATGCTGAGCCAGCAGGCGCAGGCTGATCAGAGTGTCGTCGCCCTGCTGCGGCAGAGCAGCGAGCCAATGCAGGCTGTCCTCCCTGCGGGACAAGGCGAGTCCGTCGACATCACCGCCTGACGGGCCGTTCGCGCCCCCTTCCGGAACGGCTGCGAATCCCGCACAATCGCAGCCGATGCGGCTCTCCCTCTTCAAGCGCAAGCCCGATCCGGAGCGGATCGAGGTCTCCCATGCCGGGGTTCTCTATCCCGTGCAGATCAAGCGGCGGGCGAGCGCGCGGCGGATGACGCTGCGCGTGTCGCAGGCGAGCGGCGAGATCACCCTGACCCTGCCCGAGCGAGCCGATTTCGCCGCGGGCCGGCTCTTCGCCGAGAACCACGGCGGCTGGATCGCGGCCCGCCTCGCCAGGCGCCCCCAGCTCATTCCCTTCGATCCGGGCCAGACGATTCCCTTTCGCGGCACGCCCCACCGCATCGTCCACTGGAGCAAGGCGCGCGGGCTCACCCGCGCCACGAAGGACCAGGACGGCGCGCCGATCCTCGCGGTCGCCGGCGAGAGCGCCCATGTGCCGCGCCGGATCAAGGATTTCCTGCGCCGTGCCGCTCTGGAGGATCTGGAGGCGGCGGTCGCCCGCCACACCGCCGCGCTCGGCATCCCCGCCCGCCGGATCACCATCCGCGACACCACCAGTCGCTGGGGCTCCTGCTCCTCGCAGGGGCACCTCAACTTCTCCTGGCGTCTGATCCTGGCCCCGCCTTTGGTGCTGGACTACCTCGCCGCCCATGAAGTCGCCCATCTCAAGGAAATGAACCACTCGCACCGCTTCTGGGCGCTGACCCACAAGCTCTGCCCGCGCACGGAGGAGGCGGAGGCCTGGCTCAAGCGCCATGGCGCGGGGCTGCATGCCTATGGGTAGAGCGCCGACAGCAGAGCTCGGAGATCTCTTCTGACGCGCTCCCGGCGAGGCGAGCGCTACCGCGGTCCTTCCGCCTCCAGCGACAAGGCGATGTCCTGCAAGGATCGAAACAGCATCATCGGGTCGTTGGGTGAGGGGATGAAGCCGCGCCGGAGCCAGAAGCTTTGCGCCTGTTGATCGATCGCGCGCACCAGCAGCGCCCGGCCGCCGATCAAGCCGGAGACCTGGACGCAGCGCTCCAGCGCGTGCCTGACGAGCGCTGTGCCGATCCCGCGCCCGGCCCAGTGACGGTCCGTCGCGAGTTGGCCCAGCAACAGGCAGGGAACGGGATCGGGCGGCTGGCCGGTCCGGATCGACCGAGGCAGAGCACTCGGCGTGATCGCCGTCGGCGCCAGTCCGTAATAGCCGATGACGCGGTGGTCGGCCTGAACCACCATGACGGCAGTGAAACCCTTGCGATGGTTCGAGAGCGCCCGCTGCTTCAGCCAGAGATCGAGTGCCGGCTGGCCGGAATCGAAAGCCGATAGATCATGCGCGTCGGACAAGGGCTCCGGTGGCGAGATCGTCACGCTAGGCGCCTTCGGCGGAGTCGGGCCTATCCCAGGGAGCCGGCCTGCGCAGCAACTCGGCCATGGCGGGCACGCGTTCTGCCGGTTTTGCCAGCATCGCGACGAAGGCCTCGAAATCGGCAGTGTTGAGGCGGATCGACAGGCTGTCCATGACCGCTTCCTCAGCCGCGCGCACCGCCGAATCGCGCACGAACTGCGTCCGCGAATGGCCGCGCAACTTGGCCGCCCTGTCGATGAGCGCGATGTCTGCTTCGGGAAGCCGCATCGAGAGCGGATGATCCTTGCGCGTCGCCGGGCGCGTCATCGGGTGATCCTCGTTGTTATTGGCCCGCAAGGTAGCGCGTTTTGCACTACGTTGCCAGAGGGATCGGCGCGCTTGATCCTGTCTGTGCCTCGCTCCACAAGGAGCACCCGTCCCGTTGCGCTGGCTGCCATGACACTCCGCCCCGATACGCTGGCGATGACCGCCGTTCTCGCCATGCTGACGGCGCTGGGCCCGCTCTCGACCGATTTCTACCTGCCCTCGCTGCCCGACATCGTGCGCGTCATGGAGACCGACGTCGCCGGGGCGCAGGCGACGCTCTCGGCTTTCCTGTTCGGTTTCGCAGGCGGGCAGATCCTCTGGGGGCCGCTCTCCGACCGGCTCGGCCGCCGCCCGGTCCTGCTGACGGGCCTCGCCCTTTTCACCCTCGCGACGCTGGCCTGCGCGCTGGCGCCATCGATCGAGGCGCTCACAGCGGCCCGCGCCGTCCAGGCGCTCGGCGCCTCCGGGCCGATCGTGCTCGGCCGCGCCATGGTGCGCGATCTCTATGAGGGGCCGCGCGCCGGCCGCGAGCTCGCGCGCATGGGCATGATCATGGGGCTGGTGCCGGCGGTCGCGCCCGTGCTCGGTGGCGTGCTCCAGCAGGCCTTCGGCTGGCGCTCGACCTTTGTCGCCTCGCTCGCCTTCGCCGCGGTTCTCGCCGCCGTTGTCGGCTTCCTGCTGCCGGAGACCCTGCGGGCCCGCTCGCGCGAGCCCCTGTCGCTGCTCGCCATCATCCGGGGCTTCGGCACGCTGCTGCAGAACCGCGCCTATCGCGTCTATGTCGGGCTGACGGCGCTGGCCTATGGCGGACTCTTCGCCTTCATCTCCGGCTCCTCCTTCGTGCTGATCGGCATTCACGGGCTGACGCCGGCGCAATACGGCCTGTCCTTCGGCTTCGGCGTGCTCGGCTTCATCCTCGGCACGATCCTCGCCCAGCGCCTGGTCGGGCGGCGCGGCATGGACGGGGTCATCGCGCTCGGCGTGATCTGCCTGGCCGGCGGCGGGCTGGCGATGCTGCTCTGCGTCCTGACGGGCTTCGCGGGACCTTTCGGCGTCATCGTGCCGATGGCGCTCTATGCCTGCGGCGTCGGGCTGACCATGCCGCAGGCCCAGGCCTCGGCGATGATGCCCTTTCCGGACCGGGCGGGCGCCGCCTCCTCCTTCACCGGGCTCTGCCAGATGTTGTTCTCGGCCTGCGTCGGGTTGCTCGTCGGCCATGCGCTGAAGAGCGGCGCGCTGCCGCTGCCGCTGGTGATGTCGGCGATCGGCGTCGCGGCGCTGGTGCTGTTCAAGGCGAGCGCGGCGATCCGTGCCGCCAAGGCCTGACCGCTCAGCCGCCGAAGAGCCGCTCCAGGAAGTTCTTCTCCTGCGGCGCCGGCGGCACCCAGGTGCGGTCGCTGTCGGCGGTCTGCGTCGTGGGCGCGCGCGTGCTGGCCACCGGCGCGCCACCGTCGAAGATCGAGCGCGGCGTGCCCTGCCAGAGGCCACCGGGCAGCGGGGCCGGCTGCAGCCCGGCATGGGCCGCCTTCATGTATTTGCCCCAGATCTCGGCGGGAAGCCCGCTACCGGCGACGCGCTTCATCGCGCTGTTGTCGTCGTTGCCGAGCCAGATCGAGGTCACGAGCCTCGCCGTGTAGCCGACGAACCAGGCGTCGCGGAAATCCTGCGTGGTGCCGGACTTGCCGCCCACCTCCCAGCCGGGGATGTTGGCCTTGGCGCCGGTGCCGCTGACCATCACCTGGTGCAGCATGGCGTTCATCATCGACAGGGTCTGGGGCTGGATCACCGGGCCGAAGCTCGTCGCCGCCCGCGCATAGATCACCTTGCCGGCGGAGGACTTCACCTCCCGGATGACATAGGGCAGCACGCTCTGGCCGCCATTGGCGAAGGTCGCATAGGCCGCCGTTAGCTCGACGGGCGTCACCTCCGAGGTGCCGAGCGCCAGCGAGAGATTGGGCTGCAGCGCCGAGTTGATGCCGAGGCGCTGGGCGGTCCGGATCACCTCGCGCGGCGTCACCTCGTTGATCAGCCGCGCGGCGATCGTGTTCAGCGAATGCGCCAGCGCGGTCTGGAGCGTGACTGGGCCGCGATAGCTGCGCGAATAGTTCTCCGGCTCCCAGCCCTTGAAGGAGACCGGGCTGTCGTCGCGGATCGTGTCGGGCGTCAGGCCCTTCTCCAGCGCCGCGAGATAGACGAAGGGCTTGAAGGCCGAGCCCGGCTGGCGCTTGGCCGCGGTCGCGCGGTTGAACTGGCTCTTGGTGTAGTCGCGCCCGCCGATCAGGGCGCGGATGCCGCCATCGCTCGCCATCGAGACGACGGCGCCCTGGCTCACGCCCTGCTTGGCGCCCTGTGCCGCCAGCGCCTCGACCAGAATGGTCTCGGCTGAGGACTGCAGCTTGGTGTCGATGGTGGTCAGCACGGTGACGTCGCCCTCGACCGCGCCGATGAAGTCGTCGAGCACGTCCATCACATAGTCGGCGGCGTAGTTCACCGAGCCCGCGCCGATGCGCTCGGCGGCTTCCGCCGGGGCGACGAGGGCCGTCTTGGCGGCGTTCTGTGAGATCAGCCCCTGGTCGGCCATCGCGGCGATGACGAGCTGGGCGCGCTTCTCGGCGGCTTCCGGGTTGCGGTTGGGGGCGAGCCTGGACGGCGCCTGCACGAGGCCCGCCAGCATCGCGGCCTCCGCGATCGTCACCGAGCGTGCCGATTTGTTGAAATAGCGCTGCGCGGCCGCCTCGACGCCATAGGCGCCCGAGCCGAAATAGACGCGGTTGAGGTAGAGTTCGAGGATCTGGTCCTTGCTGTAGGTCCGCTCCAGCCAGAGCGCCAGGATCGCCTCCTGGATCTTGCGCGCGGCCGTGCGTTCCTGCGTCAGGAACAGGTTCTTGGCGAGCTGCTGGGTCAGCGTCGAGCCGCCCTGCACCCCGCCGGCGCGGCGCAGATTGTTGACCAGGGCGCGGCCGAGACCGATCGGGTCGATGCCGAAATGCTCGTAGAAGCGCCGGTCCTCGATCGCCACGAAGGCCTTGGGCAGATAGGGCGGCACCTCGCCGATGGTGATGGTGCGCCCGCCGGTCTCGCCGCGATTGGCCAGCAGCGAGCCGTCCGCGGCCAGGATCGCGATGTTGGGCGGCCGCTTCGGCACGGTGAGCTGGTTGATCGGCGGCAGCTGCGCGGCGTGATAGGCGACGAGCCCGCCCAGCCCGATCGCGCACCAGAGCCCGAGCACCAGCGTCCAGTAGAACAGCCCGCCGAGGAAGGAGCGGCCGCGCCGCCCGCGCCGACGGCCTCCGCCGCCTCCGCTGCGCTTGTCGCGTCGCGGCGGTTGGCGTGCCTCGTGGCGCGGCGGGGCGCGGTGGCTGCGGGACGGGCGATCGTCGTCGGAGAGGCGCATGTCGAAATCGTCGCGGCTCTCGCCCCGTCCTGCTCCGAAGGAGGGCTCGCGCCGCTCGGCCCGTTTCGTCCGGTCGTTCATCCTGCCCCGTCACGCCGAAGGCCGCCGGAGGTCACGGCCGGCCGGATGCCCACACAGGAGTTAAACATGGCGCTTTTAAGGGGTGGTTAAGCCTGCAGGGCCTTCCGGACAGGCTTGGTGTCGCGGGACCGTGAAGATGTTGCGCGGATGCAAGACCCGCCCGACCGCCGTCCTGCTGTCGGGCCTGATGGCCGTCGCCTATGGGATGGCCCATGGCTCGAAGGGCTTCGATCCGATCCTGAACGGCGGCGAGGCCGCCATGCTGTTCTGCTTCATCTTCCTCTACCTCTTCGCGGCCGGCCCGGGCGCCTTCAGCGTCGACGGCCTGCGTCGCCGAGCCTGACAGGCCGAGCGGGGCATGGCCCCATGAGAAAGGCCTGCCATCCGGAAGGATGGCAGGCCTTTTGTCTTTGCGCGGAGGGCGGCTCAGACGGCGGCGGCGATCCAGCGCGAGAGGTCGCTCTTGGGCGCCGCGCCGACCTTCTGGGAGGCCAGCTTGCCGTCCTTGAACAGCATCAGGGTCGGGATCGAACGGATGCCGAACTGGGCCGGGATCGCCTGGTTCTCGTCGACATTCATCTTCACAATCTTGACCTTGCCGTCCATTTCGCCGGCGATCTCCTCGAGCGCCGGGCCGATCATGCGGCAGGGGCCGCACCACTCGGCCCAGAAATCGACGACGACCGGCTCGGTCGAGTTGAGGACGTCGGCCTCGAAGCTCGCATCGGTGACTTTGCTCGTAGCCATGGGCGTTTCGCCTTTTCAGAGAGGGGTGGCGGGAGCGCCGCCTTCATTGGGCAAGCTAGGAACGCGCCCCCGCGGGGTCAAGGCGGCGCCGCTGCGGGGGCGGCCCTGTCCACGGGTCATGGCGCCGGCTCCGGGCTCCCCGTCGCGAGCCGCGCCAGCAAAGCGTCCAGCACCGCGGCCTCCGGCTCCAGCCGCGTCAGCGTCGCCGTGTAGACCAGCAGCGCCCGCACCCGCCGGCCGGGATAGATCTGGCCGACCAGCGCCCGGTAGACGGCGAGCTGCGCCAGCGTGGTCGGCGCGATGGCGGCGAGGTCGCGTGGCGGCCGTGCGGTGGTCTTGAAATCGGCGATGATCACTTCATCGGGCAGGATGGCGAGTCGGTCGATCTGTCCCGAGACCGGCCGCCTCTCGCCGGCGCCCCAGGCGAGCAGGCCGGTGATCGGCACTTCGGCGAGCGAGCCCGGCCCGAACAGGGCGGCGAGGGCCGGATCGGCCAGCAGCGCCAAGGCCTCGGTCACGATCGCCTCGCGCCGCGGCTGCGGCAGCGCGGCGCCGCGCGAGACGGCGAGCGCAGACGCCACCGCCGCCCGCCGCTCGGGCGCAATCTCCGGCAGCATCTGCAGCAGGAGATGGGCGAAGCGCCCGGCCGCGGCGGCCTCCGCCAGGAAGGGGCCGTCGACCGGCCGTTCGGGCGCGTCCGCTGCGGTGAGCGCGCTGGAGGGCTTCAGCGGCGGCGCCGGTTCGGCCTCCTGCGGCGGCGGGCGCGACAGCCAGTCGGGTGCGGGCTCGGGCGTCGCGGGCGGGGCCAGGGCCTCCACCGACACCGGCTGCGGCCGCGAGGTCATGAAGCGGCGGAGCGTGCCCTCACCCTCGCCAATCTCGATGAGCCCCGGTTCGGAAGCGGCGAGCCCGGCCTCGACCATCGCATACCAGCTCCCGGCCGGGGCCTCGCCCTTGGCCTGTGCACCGCAGACGATCAGCCGGCTCTCCGCCCGCGTCATCGCGACATAGAGCAGGCGGTGATGCTCCTCGACCATCTGCTCGACGACACGGGCCTTGGCCTTCGCCGTCGCCTGCGCATCCTCGGCGCTGGCGGGCGGCCAGATCGGCACCGCCGGCCGCCGCGCCGGCTCGACCGCCAGGATCTTCGGCAGCCTTTTGGCGCCGGGCGGCGGGGCGAGATCGGCGAGGATCACGATCCCCGCCTCCAGCCCCTTGGCGCCATGCACCGTCATGACGCGGACCTCGCCGCGGCTGGAGGAGAGATCGCGCTTCACATCGGTGGCGGCGCCGCAGACATGGTCGAGGAAGCCGGCGAGCGAGGGGCCGTAGCGCCGCTCATGGTCGAGCGCCGCAGACAGGAAGGCGTCGAGCGCGTCGCCGGCCTCGGCCCCGAGCCGCGCCAGCGCGAGATTGCGCCCGCCGCCCGGCCCGAGCAGGCCGGCGAAGAAGCGGAACGGTCCGCAGCGCCCGGCTTCGGCCGAAAGCTCCGTCAGCCGCGCCTCGACGGCGCCATAGCGCGGCTCGCTCGCAGCCGCCTCGCGCAGCGCCGCCCGCAGCGAGCCGCTGCGGCTAGGCGCGAGGCGCATGAGGTCGTCGTCGTCGAGCCCGATCAGCGGCGTCTTCAGCGCGGTGGCGAGCGTCAGGTCGTCCTCTGGCAGCAGCAGCGTCCGCCCGAGCACGACGAGGTCCTCGACTGCCGGATGGGTGGCCAGCGTCAGCCGGTCGCGCCCGGTGACGGGGACGCCGGCATCCTTCAGCGCCTTGACGATGGTCTCGAACAGCGCGCCGCGCTGCCGCAGCAGGATCATCACGTCGCCGGGCGCGAAGGGTTGGCCGAGATCATCCACACCGCGGCGCGTCCAGCCGGCGAGCGTCGTGGCGATGCGCTGGGCGAGCTTGGCCGTGCCGCTGCGCCGCTCTGTCGCGTCGACCGGGGTCGTCCAGGCATCGGGCGGTTCGCCGGAATCGTTGGCGCAGAGCGGCCAGAGATCGACGCAGCCGGGGTCGCTGCGGCGCACGGTGTCGTGGATCTCGGGCCGCTCCGAACCGTCGAAGACGAGGCCGCGCGCATGCTCCGGCAGGGCGAAGACGGCGTCCACCGCCTGCATGATGTCGGGCGCCGAGCGGAAGGAGGTGTTGAGGCTGATCGGCTCGAAACGCTGCTCGGCCTCGCGGATGCGCTGGCCGAGCTGCCGGCGCTGGGTGTTGAAGGCGGCGGGCGCGGCGCCCTGGAAGCCGTAGATCGACTGCTTCTCGTCTCCCACCACGAAGATGGTGCGCGGTTGCGGGCCGGCCTCGCGTCCTCCCGCGCTGAACTCGTCGGCAAGCTGGCGCAGGATCGCCCATTGCGCGTCGCTGGTGTCCTGCGCCTCGTCGAGCAGGATGTGGTCGATGCCGGCATCGAGCTTGTAGAGCACCCAGGCCGCCTCGACCCGCGTCAGCAGCGAGCGGGTCCTGGCGATCAGGTCGTCATAGTCGAGCAGCGAGCGCTGGCTCTTCTGGCGCTGATAGGAGGCGAGAATCCGCGTCACCAGCAGCGCCAGCGCATGGCTGCGGTCGCGGATCGCGATCGCGTTGAGGCGGTCGATGGCCTGGCACAGCCGCGCGGCCAGATCCTCGACGGCATCAGCAAGCGCGCCTTCGAAAGCCGATTTGCCGCGGCCGCTGATGTTGCTGTTGACGCTCCCGGCCTCGGTCAGAAAACCCTTCCGGCAGAAGGACACCGGATCGCCGTCATCGGCCCCCGCCAGCAGGGCACGCAGCGTCGCCGCGAAACCCTGCCGGGTGGCGCTTCCAGCCTCCAGGGCTTCAATCAGCGCCGCGAGACCGGACATTCCGCCGAGGTCACACCGGAAATCCTGCCGCACCGTCTCCGCCGACAGATCCGGCGCGATCCCGAGCACGGCCGCGATGCCCTGCCGCATCTCGCCCGCATCGCGGGCGCGGCCCTCCGCGTCGTTGAACAGGCTGCGCTGGCGCAGCGCCTCCTGCATCATCGCGTCGAATGTGTCCTGGGCCGCCTGGCGGGCGAGCAGGTCGAGCGCCTGCGCCTCCGCGCCCTCGGGGTCGGCGGCGACCGCCCGTAACAGCTCGCGCCGCGCCTCGCGCAGCATCTCGGCCTGGGCGAGGTCGTCGGCGACCTCGAAGCGCGGCGGGACATTCGCCTCGAAGGGCGCCGATTGCAGCACCCGCGTGCAGAAGGCGTGGATCGTCTCGATCTTCAGCCCGCCCGGCGTCTCCAGCGCCTGCGCGAACAGGCGCCGCGCCGCGGCGAGGCTGTCGCGCGAGGCGGGCTTCCCGGTCAGCCGGGTCAGCACCGCGGCCAGATCCGCTTCCGGCAGCGTCGCCCAGGCGCTCAGCGCCGCGAAGACGCGATTCGCCATATTGGCGGCGGCGGCCTTGGTGTAGGTGATGCAGAGCAGGCGCCCCGGCGCGACGCCGTCGAGCAGCAGCCGCAGCACGCGGTTGACCAGCACATAGGTCTTGCCCGAGCCGGCATTGGCCGAGACCCAGGCGCTGAGCCGCGGATCGGCCGCCAGCGCCTGGTTCTGCTGCGTCAGGGGCGGGACGATCCAGCCGGGCTTCATGCCCCGTCCCCCTCGTCGCCCTCGGAGGCGGCGGCCCATTCCTTGACCCGCGCGAGCTGGTCATAGGGCGAGGCGAACTTGATATAGTCGGGCGCGCGGCGCGAGACGAAGGCCTCGCGCCCGCTGCGCAGCCCCTCGACATGCGCCAGCAGGCGTTCGAGATGGCGGCTCGCCACATCCGCCAGGCTCTCGCCGTCGAACTCCAGCGGCTTGTCCTTGGTCCAGGCCTTTCCGTCGTGATGCAGCTTCATGTAGAGCACGGCCTCGACCGGGGTGGGGCCGACCGCGCCCTCGAAGCCTGATCGTGCCGCCAGCTCCGCCTCCAGCGTCAATTGCGGCGCGAAGCCCTTCTCGACCTGCGCCTTGCTGGGCGGTGACCCGGTCTTGAAATCGATGATGCGAAGCTTCGGCTCCCGCGTGATCTCGACCCGGTCCGCCTTGCCGCTGAGCCAGAGGCTCTTGCCGTCGGAAAGCGGAAAGCGCGATCCCGTGTAGACCTCCACCGCGACACGGGCGAGCGCGCCGCGCCGCCGCTCCTCCCAGGCGATGAAGTGGCCGGCGGTCAGCAGGAAGCGCGGCCACCAGAAGGCCCGCACCTCCGGCGCATCCGCGAAGCGCCGGAACGCCTGCTCGCCGATCGCGATCAGCCGGCCATGGGCGTCGGCCGGCAAGTGCTCCGGATAGGTCGCGGCGAAGGTCTCGACGATCTCGTGCAGCAGGCTGCCGCGATCCTGCGCGCTCGGGTCCTCGACCAGCCCGTCGAGCGCGTCGAGCTTCAGGATCTTGCGGGCATGGATCTGGTAGGGATCGCGATAGAGCGTCTCGACATCGGTGACGCTGAGCGAGAGCGGCTGCAACGCCCGCGGCGGCTTCGGCGCGGGCCGGCCGACCGGGCGCACGGGCGTCGGGGCCGAGAGTCGCCCGGCCAGCGCCGTCAGCCGCTTCCCCCGTGCCAGCGCCTCGCCCCAGACGGGCGCCGGCGTCACGGCCTGAAGCCGCTGCCAGAAGCGCGAGGCGATAGTCTCGGACTCGCCGGCCTTGCGCGCGCGCGTCAGCGTCACGCAGGGCGCCGCCAGCGCCATGGAAAAGTCATGCGCGGTCTGGCCGACGCGGCGTTCAGGCGGCGACAGGCCGAGCTCGGCGCGCATCGGCCGGTTGATGAAGGCGTCGGTCGTGGTCTGCGGCGGCCAGACGGTCTCGTTGAGCCCGCCGAGCACGACATGGTCGGCCTCGAGCAGGCGCGCCTCCAGCAGGCCCCAGATCCGCACGCGCGGATGGCCACCGCCGCCGCGCTTGACCACGCGCTCGGCCAACAGCCCGTCCAGGATCGCGACGACATCGGCGGGCCGGCCGCCTGCGGGCATGTCGGGCTGCGCGGCCGCGAGATCGTCGAAGAGCCCGGCCAGCGCCTCGCCATCGGCGTCGCGGAAGGCGCAGGCCTGCCCATCTTCGTCCAGGCTGACGGCCTCGACCGTGGCGCGGGCTGCGGCCGTCATCACCGCCAGCGACGGCGCCTGAACGAACAGCGCCTCCAGCAGCGGCGAGAAGGCGGTGCCGAGCGCCGCCAGCACCCTGGCTGCCGCCGCGGCATCCTCGTCGCTCAGGCGCTTGCGCGGACCCGGCGCATGGTGTGCGGTGCAGAGTTCGCTCCAGCGTCCGAGCTGCTCGTGCAGCCCGACGAGCCCTCGCCCGACGCTCTCGCCCCGCCACAGCCCAATTTCGAGTGCGGAGGCGCCGCGCGCCGTCTCCTCGCGCGGCAACCCGAGCCGGCAGAGCGGATGGGCGAACAGCGGCACGAGGCTTCCCGGCGTCATCTGGGCCAGGGCCGCTTCCAGCACGAGCCGCAGCAGCGAGCCCGCCGGCCAGCGCGCCAGCGGCAGGCCGGACGAATCGTCAACTTCGATGTCCCAGCGCCGGAGCTCGACCGTCACCCGTTCGGCGAGTCCGCGGTCGGGCGTGATCAGCGCCGCCTGCCGGCCGGGCGTCTCCAGCGTCTCGCGCAGCGCGATCGCGACGGCGAGCGCCTCCTCGCGCTCGTCGGCCGCCTCGACGAGGCGCAGCTCGCGGAAGGCCAGCTCCGCTTCAGCCGTCGGAAGGCGCTCGCGCAGATCGGCCCAGCTCTGCGTCACCGAGGCCGGGAGCATCGCCTCGCGCAGCAGCCGCGAGCGGGCGCCATGCGCGGCATCGGGCTCGGCGAGCGCGCGCACATCGGCGCGCACCGCCTGCAGCGTGTCGAGAAGATGGTGCAGCGCTGCCTGCGGATGCGAGGGGGCGGGTTCCTCCGCGATCGCCCGCCAGGCCTCTTCGGGCAGGTCGAGGTCGAGCC
>NCCO01000044.1 GCA_002279705.1 Allobosea sp. 12-68-7 | reverse complement strand
CGACCGCTACCGCAACGCCTCGGGGAGCACGCCGACCGCCGACCTGCGCGGCAGGATGCAGCGCACGATGCAGGACAACTGCGCCGTCTACCGGACCGGCGAGACGCTGGAAGAGGGCCACAAGCTCATCCACGAGGTCTGGGCCGGCATCACCGACATCGGCACCAAGGACCGCTCGCTGATCTGGAACTCAGACCTGATCGAGACGCTGGAGTTCGACAACCTGATCACCCAGGCCGTCGTCACCATGGACTCGGCGCTGAACCGCCCCGAGAGCCGCGGCGCCCATGCCCGCGAGGATTATCCGAACCGCGACGACAAGGACTGGATGAAGCACACGCTGTCCTGGATCGACGACGAGAACCGCACCGTCACGCTCGACGACCGCCCGGTCCACACCTACACGCTCTCGAACGACATCGAGTACATCAAGCCCAAGGCGCGGGTGTACTGAGGACGATTTGACAGATGGCCGAATTCAAACTTCCGCAGAACTCCCGCCTCGTCGAGGGCAAGACCTGGCCGAAGCCGGCCGGGGCCGCGAAGCTGACCGAGTTCAAGGTCTATCGCTGGAGCCCCGACGACACCTCAAATCCGCGCACCGACACGTACTTTGTCGACCGCGAGGATTGCGGGCCGATGGTCCTGGACGCGCTGATCTGGATCAAGTCCAAGATCGACCCGACGCTGACCTTCCGCCGCTCCTGCCGCGAGGGCATCTGTGGCTCCTGCGCCATGAACATGGACGGCAAGAACGGTCTCGCCTGCACCACGGGCATCGACGAATGCGGATCCAAGGGCCGTGTCGCGATCTACCCGCTGCCGCATATGCCGGTGATCAAGGACCTGGTGCCGGACCTGACCCAGTTCTACGCCCAGCACGCCTCGATCGAGCCCTGGCTGCAGACCACGACGCCGGCGCCCGAGAAGGAGTGGAAGCAGGGCCGCGAGGACCGCGAGAAGCTCGACGGGCTCTATGAGTGCATCCTCTGCGCCTGCTGCACCACCTCCTGCCCGAGCTACTGGTGGAACGGCGACCGCTATCTCGGCCCGGCCGCCCTGCTTCAGGCCTATCGCTGGCTCATCGACTCGCGCGACGAGCAGACCGGCGAGCGCCTCGACAATCTCGAGGACCCCTTCCGGCTCTATCGCTGCCACACCATCATGAACTGCGCGAACGCCTGCCCCAAGGGCCTGAACCCGGCCAAGGCGATCGCGGAGGTCAAGAAGATGATGGTGGCGCGCCAGGTCTGAGGTGCGCAAATCCGCGAGCGCGGCCGTCTGACGCGACGGCCTGCGCTTCCGGTGCTCACGGACCGATATCCGCTCCGCTCCGGTTCTCGGCCGCCACGCCAGCCGACTCACGCTGGCGAATTTTCGCGCGCTTCGGCGATCGGCGTCACTCTGATGTGGCGCGCCCTTTCCGTCATGGTCGGGCTTGTCCCGACCATCCGCGTCTTGCCGCGACGAGTGGGCCGCACGGCGTCATCGACGGTCGGGTTCAGGAGGCGTTTGGCGGTTCAACGCCGGGCAGTCCGAGGTCGGACATCCCAAGCCAGGTCAATCCCTCCGAGATCGTCTCGGGCGCGTTTGCCAGTTCCGCCCAGACCATCTTCATCGCGAGCAACAGTGCTTGAACGCTGTCGACGCCCAAAGCCTTGCCGTCTTGGGCGCGGCCTGGCCATTCGATTCGATAGGCGCAGCACCAGTCAGCCCGGTCTGGGATCGGGGCAAAGAAGCTGGCCGTTACGATCCCGGTTCGCCCCAACTCGAATGTTCGACTGGCGATGGGTTCAGGCTGGTCCATTCAAAGATAACGCCCCGGCGCGAACGGCGTCGGGTCCACCGGCGGCGTCTCGCCGCAGACCAGGGTGGCGACGATCTCGCCCGTGATCGGGCCCGTCGAGAAGCCGAGATGCTGGTTGCCGAAGGCGAGCCAGAGGCCGGGGTTGCGCGGCGCCTCGCCGATCATCGGCAGTGAATCCGGCAGGGTCGGCCGCGCGCCGCGCCAGGTGTCCCCGGCGAATTCGTCGAGCGGGAAGGCCTCGCGCGCGCTCATCGTGACCTGGTCGATCTGGCGGTGGTTGTCGGGTGCGTCGCGGTGGCTGAGATCGACGCCGCTGGTGACGCGGTAGCCCTCTTCCATCGGTGCCATGAAATAGGCCGCGTCGACGTCGTAGACCGGCCGCGACAGCCTGGCGCCCGGCTTCGCCCGCAGATGGCGGTGATAGCCGCGCTCGACGTCGAGCCTGGGGTCGAGGCCCATGTGCACAAGTTCGGCCATGTGCCCGAGCTGCTGGTGACCTTCGGCCTGTCCTACGTCATCCTGGAAGTGGTGCAGTTGCTGTGGGGACGCGTCGCGCTCGACTTCCAGCCGCCCGCCGCGCTGCGCGAACAGCTCGGCATAGGCCTGTGTCACGGCGCCCGGCGAATCGACCGAGGCGTTCTCCAGGCAGAGCAGGCCGGCATGGAAGATCGGGTTCAGCGCCGGCTCGACGCCCGAAATGCCCTGCCGGTCGAGCACCTGCGAGGTGATGCCATGCGCCTTCAGGAAGTCGTGCTCGGCCTGGGCCGCCGCATGGCCGGCCTCGCTGCGCCAGAGCTTGAGCGTGCCGGTCTCGCGCAGCCGATGCGTGACCCCGGCCTCCGCCATCAGCGCGCGGTGGCGCTCGACCGTGCTGCTCGTGAGGGACTCCAGCGCGGCGATGCGCGCCGCCGCCTTGGAGGGACGCGCCTCCCACAGGAAGCGCAGCAGCCAGCCGGGGCGGGTGAGCGCGCGCGACCAGTCCAGGTTCAGCGCCGGGTGGCGGTTGCCGAGATAGCTCCTGATCTTGCCGTAGAGCCCGGGATTGTTCAGCGGCACGATCGAGGAGCGGGCGAGCACGCCGGCATTGCCGTAGGAGGTTTCGCGGCCGGGCTCGCGGCGGTCGATCAGGGTCACCGCAAAGCCGCGCTTCTGGAGCGAGAGCGCGCAGGAGACGCCGACCATGCCGGCGCCGAGGACGAGGGCTGTGCGGGTCACGCGGGGTCCGTTGCTGCGGCGAGCCAGTGGTCGAGAAAGCCGTCGAGCCAGCGGCGGATCGCCGGGTCGTGCTGATACCAGCCCTCGAGATGCAGATGGCGCAGCTGGGCGCCGGGCATCAGCGTGCGCTCATGCCCGCGGACCGACCAGCGGCACATCATCGCCGGCGTCACCTCCGGGTGGAACTGGATGCCGTAGGCGCGCGGTCCCGAGCGGATCGCCTGGACCGGAAAATCGCCGCCGGTCGCCAGGCACTGGGCGCCGGGCGGGCAGTCGAAGCCCTCGCGGTGCCATTGATAGACGGTGGCGGGCCAGTCGAAGCCGGCTTCCGCCGCATGCTCGCGGCCGTGATCGGTGAGGTCGAGCCCGTAATAGCCGACCTCGGCGCGCCCCTCCGGATGGGTGTAGACCCGGCCGCCCAGCGTCCGCGCCAGCATCTGCGCGCCCAGGCAGATGCCGAGATATGACGCCTCTTCCTTCAGGCAGACATTGATCCAGTCGATCTCGGCCTTGACGAAATCATCGGGGTCATTGGCCGACATCGGCCCGCCGAAGATCACCGCACCGGCATGGTCGCGCATCGTCTCCGGCAGCGGGTCGCCATAGCGCGGCTTGCGGATGTCGAGCGCATGGCCGCGCGCCTGCAGCAGCCGGCCGACCCGGCCGGCCGTCGAATGCTCCTGATGCAGCACGATCAGCACCGGCTTGAGACCGGGGCGGGCGCGGCGGCGGGCCGGGCGGGAGGAGCGCGCCGGCGGGGCGTGAGCGGTCATCGCGAAATCGGCGTCGGCCATCGGCGGTGAAAAAGTGGGCATGAGCAGCGTACCAACGCCGCCACGACTGTGTGGGGGCGACCTCGCGCACGCAAGCAATTTGTGAGCCGGCGGAGGCATGGCGCTGCTGCCGCGGCCGCATGGCGTTCGTCCATCGTGGTGCCCCTTCAGGTCGTGGCGATGGTCCGACCTTGACTCAGGCGCGTCGAGAAGGCATGAGAATGAACATTCATTCTCATGCCTTGAGGCCTCGCGTGCCGCCGATCGCCACCGCCATCGCACCCGAGCGCACGCCGTCCGAGCGCCAGACCCGCATTCTCGATGCGGCGGAGCGCGTCTTCGCGCGGGCCGGCTTCCATGCGGCGACGATGCAGGATGTCGCGGCCGAAGCCGGAATGAGCCCTGGCAACCTCTATCGCTATTTCGCCTCCAAGGACGCGATCATCGCCGGCATGGCCGAGCGCGACCGCCACCAGATCGCCGCCGATTTCGCGGCGCTGGAGCCCGGCAAAGGGCCGCTGCTCGACCAACTCGAGGCGCTCGGGCGACGTCACCTCGTCCAGGAGCCGCGCGAAAAGGCGGTGATCTGCCTGCAGATCTGGGCCGAGGCCGCGCGCAACCCGGCGATGTCGCAGATGTGCGCGGCGATCGACGGCACCGTCGCGGGCGGCCTGGCGCAGGCCATCGCCGGGGCGAAGGCCCAGGGCGAATTGCCGGCTGATCTCGATGATGCGCGCTTCCTCCAGGCCGTCTTCATGATGGCGGACGGCTTCTTGTGCCGGCGCGCGACCGACCCGACCTTCGACACGGCCATGGCGGCGGACACGCTGTTTGCGGCGATGCGCGGCCTCGCCCGCGTGCTGCTCCGTTCCGATGCGGGCGACGTATCATGAGCGCAACCGTTTCCACCCGTCGCCGCGGCGATGTTCAACGAGGATCCTCTCTCATGTCGGCCCTGCTTGCCGGAGCGCGTCTCGCGGCGCTGTCGCTGCTGGTCTCGGCGGCTTCGCCCGCCCTCGCCCAGGCGCCCGCCGCGCCGGCCGGCCCCACGGCCGGCCCGTCCGTCACCGTGACCCGCGCCGAGATCTCGGAGATCGTCCAGAGCGTCGTCGTCTCCGGCTCGATGATCGCGCGCGACGAGGTGCTGGTGCAGCCGGAGGTCGACGGGCTGTCGATCGTCGCCCTGCTCGCGGAGGAGGGCGACCGGGTCAGCACGGGCCAGGTGCTGGCGCGGCTGTCGCGCACCACGCTCGAGGTCCAGCAGACCCAGAATGAGGCACAGATCGCCCGGGCCGAGGCGGCGATCGCCCAGGCGAACGCGCAGATCGGCGAGGCGCAGGCCAATCTCGTCGCGGCCGACAACAATTTCGAGCGTACCCAGACGCTGCGCAACAGCGGCAACGTCTCCAACGAGACCTTCGACCTGCGGTCGGCGGCGGCGCGGGCCGCGCGGGCGCGGCTCAACGCTGCCAACCAGGCGCTCGCCATCGCCACCGCCGATCTCGCGCTGGCAAAGGCGCAGGGCCGCGACATCGAGGTCAAGCTCGGGCGCACCGAGATCAAGGCGCCGCAGGGCGGCATCGTCAGCCGCCGCAGTGCCAAGCTCGGCGGCACCGCCGCGATGTCCGCCGCCGAGCCGCTGTTCCGGATCATCGCCGATGGCGCGGTCGAACTCGAGGCGGAGGTCGCCGAGGTCGAATTGCCGGGGCTGAAGATCGGCCAGCCCGTGGCGGTGACGCCCGCCGGGGCGACGCAGGCGCTCGCCGGGACGATCCGGCTGATCGCGCCGGAGGTCGACAAGGCCTCGCGCCTCGGGCGCGTGCGCGTCGCGCTGGTCGGCAACCCGCCGGTCGCGCTCGGCTCCTTCGCGCGGGGCGTGATCGAGACCGGGCGCAAGCGCGCGGTCACGCTGCCGCTTTCGGCGATCACCTATGCGCGGACGGGCGCGACGGTGCAGAGCGTCACCGACCGCAAGGTCACGACCAAGCCGGTCAAGCTCGGGTTGGCCGGCGGCGGCCGTGCCGAGATCCTCTCCGGCCTCGCCGAGGGCGAGACCGTGGTGGCGCGCGCCGGCACCTTCGTGCGCGATGGCGACGTCATCACCCCCGTCGCGACGAACTGACGGGAGCGGCCGGTGAACATCAACTTCTCCGCCTGGTCGATCCGCAAGCCGGTTCCCTCGATCCTGCTCTTCGTCGTGCTCTGCGTGCTCGGCCTGCTGTCGTTCTCGAAGCTGCCGGTGACGCGCTTCCCGAACATCGACGTGCCGCTGGTCTCGGTGACGATCACCCAGTCCGGCGCGGCGCCGTCGGAGCTCGAAAGCCAGATCTCCAAGCGCGTCGAGGACGCGGTGGCCAACATCACCGGCGTCAAGCACGTCCTGTCGACGCTGACCGACGGCCAGTCCCAGACCGTCATCGAGTTCCGGCTCGAGGTGAACACCGACCGCGCCGTCAACGACGTCAAGGACGCGATCGCCAAGATCCGGGCCGACCTGCCGCGGACCATCGACGAGCCGATCATCCAGCGCATCGATGTCGAGGGGCAGTCGATCCTGAGCTATGGCGCCTTCTCGGCCGGCATGACGCTGGAACAGCTCTCCTGGCATGTCGACGATGTCGTCGCGCGCGAACTGCAGGGACTGAAGGGGGTCGGCCGCGTCGACCGCTATGGCGGCGTCGACCGCGAGATCCGGATCTCGCTCGATCCCGACCGGTTGCTGGCGCTCGGCACCACGGCCGGCGAGGTCAACCGCCAGATCCGCGCGACCAATGTCGATCTCGCCGGCGGGCGCGGCGAGGTCGGCGGGCAGGAACAGGCGATCCGCACGCTGGCCGGCGCGCGCACGGTCGCGGAGCTGGCCGACACCAAGATCACGCTGTCGGGCGGGCGCGAGGTCCGGCTCAAGGAACTCGGCCGCGTCGAGGACAGCCATTCCGAGCCGCGCTCCTTCGGCCGGCTCGACAAGAGCCCGGTCGTCTCCTTCGCCGTCTTCCGCTCCAAGGGCTCCAGCGAGCTCTCGGTCAAGGAGGTCGTCGCCGCGCGCATCGCCGAGCTGAACAAGCGCTATCCCGATGTCACGCTGAAGCCGATCGACGACGCGGTCGCCTACACCTATGGCAACTACAAGGCGGCGATGACGACGCTGCTGGAGGGCGCGGCGCTGGCGGTGCTCGTCGTCTTCCTGTTCCTGAAGAACTGGCGGGCGACGCTGATCACCGCGATCGCGCTCCCGCTCTCGGCGATTCCGACCTTCTGGGCGATGGAGCTGATGGGCTTCTCGCTCAACCTCGTCAGCCTGCTCGGCATCACGCTGGTCACCGGCATTCTCGTCGACGACGCCATCGTCGAGATCGAGAACATCGTCCGGCACATGCGGATGGGGAAATCGCCCTATCGCGCCGCGATGGAGGCCGCCGACGAGATCGGGCTGGCGGTCATCGCGATCACGCTCACGATCGTCGCGATCTTCGCGCCGGTGTCGTTCATGGGCGGCGTCGCCGGCCAGTATTTCCGCCAGTTCGGACTGACGGTGGCGGTCGCGGTGCTGTTCTCGCTTTTGGTGGCGCGATTGATCACGCCGATGATGGCGGCCTATCTGATGAAGCCGGTGAAGCACGAGGACCCCAAGGACGGGGTCGTCATGCGCGGCTATGTCGGGCTCTTGAAGGCGACGACCGCCTCGCGCCGCATCCCGCTCCTGCCGCGTTTCGACGGCACCGGGCGCTGGCGCTCGATGCCCTTCAACATGTCCTATGTCACGCTGGTGATCGGCTTCGGCTTCCTCTGGGGCTCGATCCACGCCACCGCGCTGCTGCCGACCGGCTTCATTCCCGACGAGGACACCTCGCGCGTCGTCGCCTCGGTCGAGCTGCCGCCGGGCTCGACGCTGGAGGACACCCGCGTCACCACCGACCAGATCGTCGACGCGCTGCGCACCATTCCCGAGGTGACGCAGGTCTTCGTGCTCGGCGGCTCCTCGCCGACCGGCCAGCGCGAGGTGCGGCGCGCCGCCGTGACCATCAAGCTCAAGCCCAAGGCCGAGCGCACCGCCCGCCAGAAGGACCTCAAGGTCGTCATCGCGCAGAAGCTCGCCAGCGTGCCGGATGTGCGCGCCTGGTATGTCAACGAGCGCGGCGAGCGCGAGATGGCGTTCTCGATCCTCTCCAAGGACGGGGCGGCGCTGGACGAGGCGGTGGCGCGCATCGAGACGAAGATGCGCAAGGTCGACGGCTATCTCAACGTCGCGACCTCGGGCTCGCTCTCGCGCCCCGAGCTGACGGTGCGGCCCAAGCTCGAACAGGCGGCGAGCCTCGGCGTCACGCCCGAGGCGATCTCGGAGGCCGTGCGCGTCGCCACCATCGGCGATGTCGGCGCCAATCTCGCCAAGTTCAATGCCGGCGACCGGCTGGTGCCGATCCGCGTGCAGCTCGACGAGGCGGCCCGCGCCGATATCCGCAACATCGCGGCGCTGCGCGTCACCAACAGCAGCGGCGTCTCGATCCCGCTCACCGCCGTGGCCGAGATCGGCTTCGGCGAGGGGCCGTCATCGATCGACCGCTATGACCGCGTCCGCCGCGCCGCCATCGGCGCCGATCTGAAGCGCGGCTTCGAACTGGGCACGGCGCAGGAGACCTTCCACCAGATCGTCAAGGAGGTCGGCCTGCCCGACGGCGTCTGGATCGCCGCCACGGGCGATGCCGAGATTCAGGGCGAGGTCGTCGCCGGCTTCATCCAGGCGATGACGACCGGGCTGATGCTGGTGCTGGCGGTGCTGATCCTGCTCTTCGGCTCGGTCTTCCAGCCGATCACGATCCTGCTCTCGCTGCCGCTCTCCTTCGGCGGCGTGGTCATCGCCCTGCTGGCGACCGGCAAACCGGTGTCGATGCCGGTCTATATCGGCCTGCTCATGCTGATGGGCATCGTCACCAAGAACGCGATCATGCTGGTCGATTTCGCGGTGGAGGAGGAGGCCCGCGGCAAGGACCGCCGCACCGCTTTGCTCGAGGCCGGCCGCAAGCGCGCCCGCCCGATCGTGATGACGACGATCGCCATGGCCGCCGGCATGCTCCCTTCCGCCTATGGCGTCGGCGACGGCGGCGAGTTCCGCGCGCCGATGGCGATCGCGGTGATCGGCGGCCTTCTGGTCTCGACCGTGCTCTCCCTCGTCTTCGTGCCGTCCTTCTACGCGGTGATGGACGACCTCTCGAAGCTGACAGGCCGCGTCTTCGGCCGCTTCCTCAGCAAGCCGGAGGATGAGAGCCTGTGGGAGGCGATGCCGGACGGGGGCCACGCGAAGGGGGAGGCGGGCGCGGCGCAGATGAAGCTGCCGCTGCCGCCGCCCCGCCTGGCGGCGGAGTGATCAGGCGCCCGGCGAAAGCTCGAAGGGGAAGGGCGTCTTCTCGTAGATGGCTTCGAGGCGGTTGCGGGCGACGAACGCCTCTTCCCATTGATGGAGGAGCGCGGCGACACCCGCCCGATCCCCCGCCGCCACGAGCGCGCCCAGCCGGCTGGCCCGCTCGAAACGGGGCTGCCAGGCATCCGTCATCGTCAGGTGCCAGTCCTTGATGGTCTCATAGATGGGGAGAACGTCTTCGAAGCGTCCCTGCGCAGCGAGGACCGCGATCCGACAGGGCTGATCGTGGTTGAGCCACCCCATATACTCGAGGTCGTCGCCCTCAAGCTGCATCATGTCATCGATATCGTGAACACCCCGCAGCATGGGCAGGATTCGGCGATCGAGCGCATCGAACACCGTGTCGACGAACCCTTGCTGCGACCAGCGGTTCGGCTTGCCACGCTCCAGGAAGATCGGTTGCTGACCCAGCCCGCCCCGGCCTCCAACGGGATCGAAGGCAGGCCCGATATGCCAGTAGAAGCGCGGGTAATCCGCATCCCAACTGCGGTCGATCGAAATCGACCGCATGACATGCCGTTGCGGCTTCAGAATCACGAACCGATCCGCGAGGAAGAGGTCGTCCTGCCGTGCGAGCAGTTCAGACCACAGCGATTTGACCTGCTTCTTCGTCGTCATCGCAGTGGTCTGACCTCCGTGACAATGACGCGCCGGATGGGAGCTAAGCCGCGAGAGGCAGCGGTCGCTAGAATTTCCGCCCGTCGGTCCTGAACTATCGATTTACCTGTCTTCAGATCGTAAATGCATAGTGTGCCGTCGTCCCGGTACTCATATGCATCTACGCGGACGGATCCACGATAACCATACGGGACCGGGTCAACCATTGGCTCGGCTTGTTCTTTCAGGAATGATCGTTCGGCTTGGAATCTCCAGTCGTGCTGGTCGTCAACATATGTTTTGAAGCGACTATGGACGGCCGTCCCGTAGACGGCCGTCGAAGGATACTGCGAGACTGGTCCTGCCGCATTGGAGGCCCTTGCGGCGAAGCCCTCCACCTGGCGCCAGCGATAACAGGCCGCTTCGACCTCTTCCTCGGTCAATTGCCCGACATAGCCAAGCTGGAGGCTACTGCTGGCGCCGGGCCTGAACTCGCGGGCATTGAAGCCCATGACGGCTTGCAGGCCATCGCCGTTCTGGGACGACAGCCAGCCGAAAAGGACCGCTCCGTTGGCGAGGAGTTTGTCGGCAAAGACCCGCTGCACCGTGACCTGCGCTGACGGTCCATCCGGCGTCCAGATAGACCTCGCAATCACATCACCGCCGGGACCGCCGAACCGCATCGTCTGGGTGCGCCCGGTCGTCTCGAAGGTGACCTTGTCGCCCTCGGGCGTCGTGACGGTGTGGCGCTCGTCGAAGCCGGCCTGGCGGGAGGCGGCGTATTCGGAATGGATCGTGCTGCCGTCGCGGTTGACGATCGCGCGTTCCGCGACATCGCCCGCCTCGTCGCGGCTTTCCTCGTAGAAGGCCCAGGATTCCGCGCCGGTCTCGTCGACGACGAAGCCGTCTCCGGGACCTGTTTCCGCTAGCCCGCCCTCCGGGCCAAAGCCGGGCATGGGGCGGGGACTGCTACCGCCGCCCGCGCCGCTGGTCCACTGACCGCCACCGCTGTTGCCGGCCGGGACGCGCGGCTGGGAGGGGTCGTATTTGCGTCGCAGGAGATCGCGGCGCAGCAGCCGCGTTTCGTCCTGCAGGCGGATCAGGCTACGGCGCAGGCGGGTGATCGCGGCGGCTTCGGCGCCCTCGTGGAGGGGATGGCGGTGGTGGATCGACATGGCGGCGCTCCGTGGAGGACGGCACCATTGTCGGTGGGTTCGGACCGGCGGGGATAAGCGGACGCGAAGGACCGAGGCGCTCTTCATTCACCAGGGGCCTGGCCTCGTCGCCCACACCAAATCCCCCGACCGGCTCCTGCCGCGGGGTTTCGCCTCATTCACATCCCGAAAGGGGTGCGCGGAGCCGGGCGGCGCGGCGGCTTTGGCCGCGTGCCGATGTCGAGTGTCGATGTCGAGTGTCGAGGCGGCGGGGCTGCCCGCCGTCCGGCTCCGCGCGCGGTTCTCTGTGGTTTCGCTCGCCGCCGATGAAGGTCGGTCACGACCGGGATGGCTGAAGGCCCCGGCGACGAGCGGCCCCTCCGGGCGACCGGCCTTGCGAGGGCCGCTCCTCCCGAACACCGCATTCCGCCCGGCCGCACGATGCCTCGCGACAGCCCCCTTGGTCGGGCGGAACGGGGGGAGAATAGGCACGGGTTCGGGCTGCGGGGATAAGCCGTCGGCGCTGTGCCCGGCGTCAGGGCATCGCGGGTTTCACCGGAAACACGCCGTCATCCCGGGGCAAGCCCGGGATGACGGCGTGGGGTCCCAGACCCCTCAGCCCGCCTTGCGCTTGTTCTGGCGGTTCTCGATGAGGTCGTCGACGACGGCGGGGTCGGCCAGCGTCGAGGTGTCGCCGAGCGCGCCGAACTCGTCCTCGGCGATCTTGCGCAGGATGCGGCGCATGATCTTGCCGGAGCGGGTCTTGGGCAGGCCCGGCGCGAACTGGATCAGGTCGGGCGAGGCGATCGGGCCGATCTCCTTGCGGACATAGGCGACGAGGTCCTTGCGCAGCGCCTCGGTCGGCGTCTCGCCGGCCATCAGCGTGACATAGGCGTAGATGCCCTGGCCCTTGATGTCGTGCGGATAGCCGACGACGGCGGCCTCCGACACCGACGGGTGCGCGACCAGGGCCGATTCGACCTCGGCCGTGCCCATGCGGTGGCCCGACACGTTGATGACGTCGTCGACGCGGCCGGTGATCCAGTAATAGCCGTCGGCGTCGCGCCGGCAGCCGTCGCCGGTGAAGTACTTGTTCGGGTAGGTCGCGAAATAGGTTTCCTCGAAGCGCTTGTGGTCGCCATAGACCGTGCGCATCTGGCCCGGCCAGCTCTCGGCGATGACCAGATTGCCCTCGCAGGCGCCCTGCAGCACCTTGCCCTCGGCATCGACGATCTCAGGTCTGACGCCGAAGAAGGGCCGCGTCGCCGAGCCCGGCTTGAGGCGGGTGGCGCCCGGCAGCGGCGTGATCAGGATGCCGCCGGTCTCGGTCTGCCACCAGGTGTCGACGATCGGGCAGCGGCGGTCGCCGACGACGCGGTGATACCACTCCCAGGCTTCCGGATTGATCGGCTCGCCGACCGAGCCGAGCAGGCGCAGCGATTTGCGCCTGGTCTTCTTCACCGGCTCCTCGCCGGCACCCATCAGCGAACGGATCGCGGTGGGCGCCGTGTAGAAGGTGTTGACCTTGTGCTTGTCGATGACCTCCCAGAAGCGCGAGATCGTCGGATAGGTCGGGATGCCCTCGAACATCAGGGTCGTCGCGCCGTTGGCGAGCGGCCCGTAGAGAATGTAGCTGTGGCCGGTGACCCAGCCGACATCGGCCGTGCACCAGTAGACGTCGCCGTCATGGTAGTCGAAGACGTATTGATGGGTGATCGCGGTGTAGACGAGGTAGCCCGCGGTGGTGTGCAGCACGCCCTTGGGCTTGCCGGTCGAGCCCGAGGTGTAGAGCAGGAAGAGCGGGTCCTCCGCCTTCATCTCGGCCGGGGGGCAATGGCCGGAGGCTTTCGCCGCCTGCTCATGATACCAGAGGTCGCGGCCCTCCTGCATCGTGACATGGCCGCCGGTGCGCCTGACCACGATGACGGTGGGGATGCCGCCCTTGACCTTGTCGCTGGCGGCGTCGACATTCTTCTTCAGCGGCACGGAGCGGCCGCCGCGCAGCCCCTCATCGGCGGTGATGACGATCTTCGAATCGGAATCCTCGATGCGGCTGGCGAGTGAATCCGGCGAGAAGCCGCCGAACACCACCGAATGGATCGCGCCGATGCGGGCGCAGGCCAGCATCGCGTAAGCGGCCTCGGGGATCATCGGCAGGTAGATGGTGACGCGGTCGCCCTTCTTGACGCCCTGCGCCATCAGCACGTTCGCGAACTTGCAGACCTCGGTGTAGAGCTGGCCGTAGGTGATCTTCTTGGATTCGGAGGGGTCGTCCCCCTCCCAGATGATCGCGGTCTGCTTGGCCCGCGTCGCCAGATGCCGGTCGACGCAGTTATAGGCGACGTTGGTGGTGCCGTCCTCGTACCATTTGATCGAGACCTTGCCGGGCTTGTAGCTGGCGTTGCGCACCTTGCTGTAGGGCTTGAACCAGTCGATCCTCTGACCCTGCTCGCCCCAGAAGGCGTCCGGGTCCTTGATCGAGGCGGCATACATCTTCTTGTACTTGGCGTCGCTCGCCCAGGCCTTCTTCGACCAGGCGGCCGGCACGTCATAGATGATCTCGGTCATGGCAGGCGCCTCCCCAGGCTTGGGCCTTACGATAGACTTGGGCCTTGCGGTGGTGCGGACGACCGCGGCCGGGCCTCTTGTTCGCTGCCGGCATCATAGGAGGATGGCGTGGCGCAGCAAGCCGCGCGGCCTCGCACTTTCGGGGGAGAGAGGCTTGTCCCCTCCCCTGCGTCCACAACCTATGATTGCGTTTTTACGGGGATGGCGTAGCGTTCCCCGTCGTGGCGGTAGGGGCGATCATGGCCAGGAACATCTGCATCTTCTCGGACGGCACGGGGCAGGCCGGTGGCGACAACCCGATCAACTGGACGAATGTCTACCGGCTCTACAAGTTCACGCGCGATGCCGATCCCGCGCGGCAGATCTGCTTCTACGATCCGGGGCTCGGCGCCCATCCCGACGGCGAGAAACCGGGGCTCGTCCGCCGTGCCCTCAACATCCTGTCCCAGGCCACGGGCTACGGCATCACCACCAACATCGTCGACTGCTACACGGCGCTGCTGCTGAGCTACCAGCCCGGCGACCAGGTCTTCCTCTTCGGCTTCAGCCGGGGCGCCTACACCGTCCGCAGCCTGGGCGGCGCCATCGGCCTGTGCGGTGTGCCGCCCGGCCTGCCGAAGCTCACGGGCTGGAGCGAATTGCAGCGCAGCCTCGCGCACGAGGTCCGCGCCATCGCCGAAGAGGCGGTGACGCGCGTCTATCAGGAGCGCGACGAGACGAAGCGGCACGAGGCCGCGGCGGCGTTCCGGCGGCGCTACGACTCGCAGGAGTTTACCCCGACTTTCGTCGGCGTCTGGGACACGGTGCGGGCGCTCGGCGTCAAGGGCTTGAACAGCTTCACGCTCGGCCGGCACAGCTTCAACAACAACCGGCTGAACCCGGGCGTCCCCTATGGCCGCCAGGCGCTGGCCATCGACGAGAACCGCAAGACCTTCGCGCCCGAACTGTGGGAGGAGGATGCGGCCAATCCCGACCGGATCAAGCAGGTCTGGTTCGCTGGCGTCCACACCGATGTCGGTGGCGGCTACGGGCTGAAGATGGGCCTGTCCGACATCACGCTGGACTGGATGCTGACCGAGGCGACCGCGATCCCGCAGCCGCTGATCGTCGACCCGGCGTTGCCCGCCTCGCTGGCGCCGGACCCGCTCGGGAAGCAGCACGACCAGCTCCGGAGCGGCTGGATCCCGTTCACGCCCGGCACGCGGGAGGCCTTCATTCCTCCGAGGCGCTCGCAGGCGGGACGGCCGGTGTTCGACACGGTGCCGCCCCGCTTCAGGGCGCCCGCCGTGCCGATCCTCGACGAGAAACGGCCCTATCGTCCGCAGGCGTTGCGGACGCATCCCGACTACGGCCATCTCTACCCCTAGGGCAGACGGATCTCCGCCTGAAACGCGACGTCGTCCCGGCCAAGCCGCGAAGCGGCGCCGTTCCGGGATCCATCGTAGAGTTCCGGATCCCTCGGATGGATTCCGGGGCAAGCCCGGAATTGTCGACGTGTTTCCCAGAGATGCCGGCAGTCACGCCCGGCCTACAGCCCGCCCATCCTGCAGACGATGTCCCATTCGGCGTCGGTGACCGGCTGCACCGAGAGGCGGAAGGATTTCACCAGCGACATCGCGGCGAGCTTCGGCTCGGCCTTGACTTGGGCGAGGCTGACGGGCTTGGGCAGCGGCTTCACCGCCTTGAAATCGACCAGCACCCAGGGCTCGCCGGGGATCCAGATATAGGCCTCCTTGATGACCTCGACGATGCCGACGACCTCGAGCCCCTCGTTGGAATGGTAGAAGAAGACCTGCTCGCCCTGCTTCATGCCCATCAGGTTGAGCTTGGCGGTGTGGTTCTTGACGCCGTCCCAATGGGTGCCGGCCGCGCCGGCCGCGACCTGCTGGTCCCAGGACCATTTCGAGGGTTCGGATTTGACGAGCCAATGGGCCATGGCGTGCTCTCGCGGGGTGGCGTGGACGAGACCGGTCGATAGCGAAATCCGGGCCGGATGCCTATGGGCGCGCGCTCAGTCGTCCTGCTCCGCCGCCTGTGCCAGCGGCACCGGAGGCTTCGAGGCTTCCGGCCCCTGCACGTTCCAGAAGCGCACCATCTCGCGGGTCAGCGCGGCGTAGTCCTGAGGGTCGAGTTCGACACGGACCTCGCCCTCGCCGAAGGGCAGGATCAGCACGAAGCGATGCGTGCCCTCCGCCCGGCGGCGGCGATGCTGGATCACCGGCTGGGCGATGCGGCCCGCCAGCGGCACGGGCTCGCTCTCGGCGACGAGGTCCGAGCCGGTCGTCTTGCGCACCTCGGCGATGCCGCGCGCCACCCGCTTCGTCAGATCAGACCAGTCGCCCGCCATCACTCGCTCTCCCGTTCCCGTTCGGCCCGCAGCGGCCGGGCGAGCAGCCCGGTGACCGCCTCGCGCACGCCGATCGTGCCGTCGATGATGCCGGCGACCGCTTCCGCGATCGGCATGTCGACCCCGCCGGCCTGCGCCATCTGCGCCAGTATCTGGGCGGTGAAGGCGCCTTCCGCCAGAGTGCCGCCGGCTGCGTCAATGACGCTGCGGCCCTGGCCGAGCGCGAGCCCGAAGGCGAAGTTGCGCGATTGCGCAGAGGCGCAGCTCAGCACGACGTCGCCGAGCCCCGAGAGACCCATCAGCGTCTCGCCTTGGGCGCCGTGCGCCTGGCCGAAGCGGCGCAGCTCCGCGAAGCCCCGGGCGACCAGCGCCGCACGCGCGCTCTCGCCATAGCCGAGACCGATCGTGATCCCCGCCGCGATGGCGAGCACATTCTTGGCGGCCCCCCCGATCTCGACGCCGCGGGGGTCGGCGCTGTGATAGATGCGGAAAGCCGGCGAACTCAGCGCCTCGGCCAGGGCCTGCGCGAGCGTCGCGTCCGTGGCGGCGAGCGTCACCGCGGTCGGCAGGCCCTTGCCGATATCGGCTGCGAAGCTCGGGCCGGAGAGGATGGCGGGCCGGGCGCCCGGCAGCGCCTGCGCGATGATCTGGGTGGTGAACAGCCCTGTCCGCTGCTCGATGCCCTTGGCGGCGGAGATCACCGGCCGGTCGGCCGGCAACCGGGGGGAAAGCGCCTCGCAGGCCTGCCGCAGGCTCTGGGTCGGCACGGTCAGCAGCAGGGCGTCCGCCGCGAGGAGGTCGGAGAGAGAGGCCGTGGCGGAGACGCTGTCGGGCAGCGTCACACCCGGCAGGCGCGGCGCCTGCCGGGTGTGCGCGATCGCCTCGACCGCCGTCGCGTCGCGGGCCCAGAGCAGCACGTCGCGGCCAGCCCGGGCGGCGGCCAGGGCGAGCGCGGCGCCATAGGCACCGGCGCCGACGATGCCGATCGTCTGGAGGCTCCCGGTGCTGCTCATCCGGTGGCGCCGGTGGCCGCTGCCGCATCTCCGCCCGGCTTCAGCTCGTCCAGCGGCCAGCGCGGACGGGCGAGCGCGCTCATGTCGTCGACGAGGCCGAGCCGCAGCCGCTCGATTCCCGCCCAGGCGATCATCGCGCCATTGTCGCCGCACAGATGCAAGGGCGGGGCGATCATCGCCAGCCCGGCCTCGGTGGCCAGCCGCGTCAGGCCGCGCCGGATCGGCTGGTTGGCCGCCACGCCGCCGGCGACGACCAGCGCGCTCGCCGTGACGCCGGCCGCGGCGCAGGCCCGCATGCCCGCGCGCGTCCGGTCGACCAGAACGTCGACGATCGCGGCCTGGAAGGAGGCGCAGAGATCGGCGACGTCGCGGTCGGAGAGCGGCGCAATCCGCTCGGCCACGAGCCGCACCGCCGTCTTCAACCCCGAGAGCGAGAAATCCGGGTTGGGCCGGCCCTGCATCGGCCGCGGGAAATCGAAGCGCTCGGGATCGCCCTTGGCCGCCTCGCGCTCGACCGAGGGGCCGCCCGGATAGGGCAGGCCGAGCATCTTGGCGATCTTGTCGAAGGCCTCGCCGACGGCGTCGTCGATGGTGCCGCCGAGCTTGAGATAATCGCCGACGCCGCGCACGGCGAGCAACTGGGTATGCCCGCCCGAGACGAGCAGCAGCAGATAGGGAAAGGCGAGATTGTCGGTCAGCCGGGCCGTCAGCGCATGCGCCTCGAGATGATTGACGGCGATGAAGGGCTTGCCCGTGACCAGCGCGATCGCCTTGGCGGTGGTCAGGCCGACCATGACGCCGCCTACGAGGCCGGGGCCGGCGGCCGCCGCGACGGCGTCGATCTCGTCGGGCTCGAGGCCGGCGGACTCGAAGGCGCGGGCGACGATCCGGTCGATCGCCTCGACATGGGCGCGCGCGGCGATCTCCGGGACGACCCCGCCATAGGCGGCGTGGGCGGCGATCTGGCTCAGCACTTCGTTGGAGAGGATCCTGACCTCGCCGGAGCGCTCGACCGAGACGATCGCAGCCGCGGTCTCGTCACAAGTCGTCTCTATGCCCAAAACACGCATGATCGATCGATGGGTCTCGGCAACGGGATGGCGAGGGGCGCGAAGCCGGCGGGTTTTCGTCCGGCAGCAGCGGACCGGTGGTGCCCACCTATAGTGCGCGAGTGGCCCGAAGGCCAAGGGGGCGGCGTCTTGCGTGACGCGGCGCGGCGCGGGATGGATGGCGGCGAGGGCGGGCGACATGGGCCCGAGCGAGAAGGACAGCGCATGCGCATCTTCGTGTTCCGACCGCCGGCCGAGGCCGAACGCACCGCCGCCGCGTTGCGCGTCCATGGCCACGAGCCGGTTTCGGCGCCGCTCTTTGCCGTGTCGCGACTGCCGGAGCCGGCGCCGGAGGGCCCTTTCTCCGCGCTCGTCCTGACCAGCGGCAATGCGGTGGCCGCGCTGGCCGATCTGCCGGCCTCGATGCGGTCGCTGCCGGTGTTCAGCGTCGGAAGCCGCACGGCCAGCAAGGTGCGCGAGGCGGGGTTCGCGGATTCGCGCAGTGCCGGCGGCAATCGCGACGATCTGATCGCGCTCGTCCGCGACACCCTGCCCGTCCCGGCGCGGGTCCTCCTGATCGTCGGGCGCGACCGGCACGAGGATGTCGGCGAGCGCCTGATTCAGGCCGGTTGCGCGGTGGCGACCTGGATCACCTATGCGGCCGAGGCGGTGCCGGTCTTGCCGGCGCAGGCGGCGACGGCTTTGCGCGAGGGCGGCGTCGACGGCGCGCTGCATTACTCGGCGAGGGGCGCGCGCACCGGCCTCGCTTTGGCCCGCGAGGCCGGCGTGCTCGAACCGCTGCTCGACCTGACGCATGTCGCGCTCTCGGCCGACGTCGCCGCTCCGCTGATCGCGGCCGGTGCCAGCACCGTGCTGGTGGCCGAGCATCCTGAGGAGGCGGCGCTGCTGGCGGCGCTGGACCAAGTGTCCGCTCGCAATCGCCGCGGCGAGGATGCTACACAAGGCGATGTTGCGCCGTCGGGCGTCGAGACGGACAAGGACGCGATGAACGATCCCGTTAAGCCGGACGGCCAGGCTGCCGGCCCCTCGGACGAGAAGCCGGAGAGCGCCGGCACGCGAAAAGGCAAGTCCGGGCCGCGCTCCGGCCGGACTCCGCCGACGGTCGAGGCGACTGCGACGGAGGTGACGCCGCCGGCGCCGGAGCCCGCTGCGCCCGTCGAGGCAACACCAGCCGCTGAGGAGATGCCTGCCGTCGTCGCGCCCGCCCCACAGGCGGGCGAGCCCGGCAGCGATGTCCCGCCAGAGGCGGTCCTGCCCACCGAGGCGCTGCCGCGCGAATATCCGGGTGCGACCAACGCCGAGCCGGCGGCCCATGCGGAGGCCCCGCGCCTGGAACCGCAACCCGCCACTGCGGCCCCCGCAACCGCGCCTTCGCGGCTGCCGTCGCTGCTGCTGGCGGGGCTGGTCGGTGGCGTCGTCGGGGCCGGGCTGGTGCTGCTGGTCCAGACGCGCATGACGCCCGCGGTGACGCCCGAGCAGGTCGCGCAGCTGAAGAGCCGTCTCGACACGCTGCAGAGCGCCGCCACCGATCTGGACAGGAAGGCTGCCGCCGCCTCCGAGGCCGCCGCCCAGGCGGGTGCCGCGGCGCAGGGCGCGATGGCGCGGGTCAACGAGGTCGCGGGTGCTCGCAGCCCCGATGCCGCCGCGCTGGCCGAGCTGAACGCCCAGGCGAAGCGGGCGGAGACCGCGGTTGCGGCCGTCGGCCAGCAGCTCGAACGCGCCAGCGCGCTGGCCGAGCGGGTGAGAGGCGCACTGGCCTCGGGCCGGCCCTTCGCCGCCGATGTCGCGGCGCTGGCCAAGGGCGGTGGCTCGCCCGAGCAGATCGCGGCGCTGAACGCCGTCGCAGCCACGGGCGCCCCGACGAAGGACGCGCTTCTGGCGCAGCTGCGCACGCACCGGGCGATGTATGCCCGCGAGCTCACGCCGGCCTCGGCCGGCTGGCAGGACAGGCTGGTCGCGCTCGCCAGCCGCGTCATCAGCATCCGCCCCATTGGCGACACCGGTGCGAACGATCCGGCGACGCTGCCGACGCGGATCGAGAATGCCATCGCCCGGGGTGACAACGGCACGGCGGCCGCCGCCTGGGCGCAGCTGCCCGAGCCGGCGCGCCGCGCCAGTGCCGAGTTCGGCGAGGCGCTGCGCAAGCGGGCGGCGGCGGATGCCGCGATCGCCACCATCGCACAGGATGCAGTGGCCGCGCTCGGCGCGGCCGGCTGACGGAGGATAGGGGTCCATGGTTCGCGTACTGCTCTATCTCGCCGTCTTCGCCGCCCTCGCCGTCGGTGCCGTCTGGCTGGCCGACCGGCCGGGCGAGGTCTCGGTCGTCTGGCAGGGCTGGCGGATCGACACCAGCGTCGCGCTGGCGGTGATCGCCGTGGTCGTGCTCGCGCTGCTGACGATGCTGGGCTTTGGCCTGCTGCGCTTCTTTCTGGGCCTGCCGAGCGCCTTCAGCTTCGCCTCGCGGGCGCGGCGCCGGGCGCGCGGCTTCGAGGCCGTCTCCCGCGGCATGGTCGCGATCGGCGCGGGTGATCCCGTCGCTGCCGGCCGCCATGCCGTCGATGCCCGCCGCTATGCCGGCAGCGAGCCGCTGACCCTGCTGCTCGAAGCCCAGGCGGCCCAGCTCTCGGGTGATCGCGGCCGGGCGGAGGCCGCCTTCAAGGCCATGCTCGACAAGCCCGAGACGCGGGTGCTCGGCCTGCGCGGGCTCTTCGTCGAGGCCAAGCGCCGGGGCGACATGGCGGCGGCGCGCGCCTTCGCGGACGACGCCGTCCGGCGCTCGCCCTCGCTGGCCTGGGCCAATGACGCGCTGCTCGATTTCCACACCAATGCCGGCGACTGGCAGGCGGCGCGCACCGCCGTCGAGCGCCGCGCCGCGCTGCGCCTCGCCGACAAGGCGGACGCCAAGCGCCAGCGCGCCGTGCTGCTCGCCGCCGAGGCGCTGGAAGCCCGCGGCAACGCGCCGGAAAAGGCCCTCGCAGCGGCCCTCGAGGCCGTGAAGCTCGCGCCGGGACTGACGCCCGCCGCGGCGCTGGCCGGGCGGATGCTCGCCGAGCGCGGCGATGTCCGCAAGGCGGTCAAGCTGCTGGAGGCCGCCTGGAAGGAGGTCTCGCACCCCGACCTCGCCAGCGCCTATCTCGATGTCCGCCCCGGCGACAGCGCGCAGGACCGCCTCGTGCGCGCCACCACGCTGGCGAAGCTGCGCCCGGCCGATCCGGAGGGCGTCCTGGCGCTGGCGGGTGCCGCCATCCATGCCCGCGACTTCGCCAAGGCCCGCAGCACGCTGAAGCCGCTGCTGGCGGGCGGGGCCTCGGTGCGGGCCTGTCTGCTGATGGCCGAACTCGAGGAGGCCGAGCACGGCGCCGCCGGTCGCGTCCGCGAATGGCTGGCGCGGGCGACGCGGGCCCCGCGCGACGCCGCCTGGGTCGCCGACGGGCTGGTCTCCGACCATTGGATGCCGGTCTCGCCGATCTCCGGGCGGCTCGACGCCTTCGTCTGGACCGTGCCGCCGGCGACGCTGGGCAGCCAGGCGCCGGCGCTCGATGACGTTCTCGGCGATCTCCCGCACCCGAGCCGGCGCCCAAGGCCGAGGCCGCCGCCGAGGCGAAGCCCGAACCGAAAGCCGCCGGCCCGGCCGAGGCCCTGGCCGTGACGGCCCCCGCCGATGCGCGGCTCAAGCCGGTGATCTTCCCGGTCGCCCATGCGCCGGATGATCCCGGGCCCGACGAGGCGCCGCCGGTGGAGGACAAGAAGGGCAAGTTCCGCCTGTTTGGCTGATCGCTCTGAGACGCGAAAAGGCGTGCGGCGCGGCGCCGCCCGGCCTATAGCGTCGGGCATGACTTCAGATGCGACGCACGAAACCGGAGCCGCGGGCGCCGGCACCACCCTTCATGTCGGGCCCGAGCAGGCCGGCGCGCGCCTGGACAAGGCGCTGGCCATGCTCGCCAGCGAGATCTCGCGGGCGCGCCTGCAGCAGGTCATCAAGGAGGGCGGCGTCACCCTCAACGGCGTCGTCGCCAGCGACGGCAAGCGCAAGGTCTCCGAGGGCGACGTGATCGCCCTGGTGATCCCGGCGGCGCGGCCGCCCGATCCGGTGGGGCAGGACATCCCGCTGCAGGTGGTCTTCGAGGACGAGCACCTGATCGTCATCGACAAGCCGGCGGGGCTGGTGGTGCATCCGGCGGGCGGGCATGAGGACGGCACGCTCGTCAACGCGCTGATCGCCCATTGCGGCGAGACTCTCTCGGGTATCGGCGGGGTGCGGCGGCCCGGCATCGTGCATCGGCTTGACAAGGACACCAGCGGACTGCTCGTCGTCGCCAAGAACGACCGCGCGCATCAGAAGCTCGCCAAGCAATTCGCCGATCACGGCCGCACCGGGCCGCTGCAGCGGGCCTATCTGGCGATCGTCTGGGGCGCGCCGCGCCGCGCGCATGGCACGATCACGACGCAGATCGAGCGTTCCAACAAGAACCGCGAGAAGATGATGGTCGTCGGCGAGGATCGCGGGCGCGAGGCGATCACCCATTACACCGTGATCGAGCGCTATCCGCCGCTGCTCAAGGGCGGCGAGGAGACCGAGGCGCTGGCGAGCCTGGTCGAATGCCGGCTGGAGACGGGCCGGACCCACCAGATCCGCGTCCATATGAGCCATCTCGGCCACCCCCTGCTGGGCGACGCGCTCTACGGTTCGGGCTTTGCGACCAAGGCCGTGCGCCTGCCCGAGGCGGCACGCGACGCGCTGACCGCCCTGGGCCGCCAGGCCCTGCACGCGGCCGTGCTCGGCTTCGAGCATCCGGCGAGCGGGGAGGAACTGCTGTTCGAGTCCGATCCGCCGGCCGAGTTTGCGCAGTTGCAAGATACGCTCGCGGCTCTGTGAGTCGATCTGGTTCGGTTGCCCACTTTCCGCCAAGCTGTCTTGGGATATACTGGTAACCGGATGCGGATGGCCAAGGGGGCGCCGCAAGTGAACCAGCCCGATTGAACCTGCGTAAGGTTGAGACGTTGGGTTCGTTTACGACATCCGAACCTGCGCGAAGGTTGATCGCGCGGTGGGTCTGCCGCGAAGCGGGGGCCCGAGAAGGAGAACGCGCATGGCGAGTGCCTCGCTTCCCGTCCTGTCCGCCGAGGGCGGGCTCTCACGTTATCTCGACGAGATTCGCAAGTTCCCGATGCTGGAACCGAATCAGGAATTCATGCTGGCCAAGCGCTGGCGGGAGCATGGCGACCGCGAAGCGGCGCACCAGCTCGTGACCTCGCATCTGCGCCTCGTGGCCAAGATCGCCATGGGCTATCGCGGCTATGGCCTGCCGATCGGCGAGGTCGTCTCCGAGGGCAATGTCGGCCTGATGCAGGCGGTGAAGCGCTTCGAGCCCGACAAGGGCTTCCGCCTCGCCACCTATGCGATGTGGTGGATCAAGGCGTCGATCCAGGAGTACATCCTGCGCTCCTGGTCGCTCGTGAAGATGGGCACCACGGCCAACCAGAAGAAGCTGTTCTTCAACCTGCGCAAGGCCAAGAGCAAGATCTCGGCGCTGGGCGAGGGCGATCTGCGCCCCGAGCAGGTGAAGAGTATCGCGACCAAGCTCGGCGTCAACGAGCAGGACGTGATCGACATGAACCGCCGGCTCGGCGGCGATGCGTCGCTGAACACGCCGCTGCGCGAGGATGGCGATGGCGAGTGGCAGGACTGGCTGGTCGACGACAGCGAGAGCCAGGAGCGCCGCCTCGTCGATGCCGAGGAGGCCGACAACCGCCATTCGGCCCTTCGCGAGGCGCTCGAGGTGCTGAACCCGCGCGAGCGGCGCATCTTCGAGGCGCGCCGGCTGGTCGACGACCCGATCACGCTGGAGCAGTTGTCCGAGGAGTTCGGCGTGTCGCGCGAGCGCGTGCGCCAGATCGAGGTCCGCGCCTTCGAGAAGGTGCAGGACGCGGTCAAGAAGGCGCTGGTGCGGATCGAGGCGCCGCGCGCGGCCTTGCCGGCGGCCTGACGCCGGCTTCGATCGGTGATCCCGTCAAGGGGCGCGGTTTCCGCGCCCCTTTTTCATGGCCCGCCTCTCAGTACAGCACCGGCAGCGGCTGCAGGGGCAGGCGGATCGGGCCGAGATAGACGCGGCCCTCGCGCAGCACGACCGGCGGCAGGGCGGTGAGGCCGGGAGCCGCGCCGGGCAGCTGCGCGCTGAGGCGCCCGCCGAGCAGGCCGCCGATGCCTGCGGCGAGTCCGCCGACGGGAATGCCGGCGATCTGGCGGATGCCGGCCAGCGAGGCCTGGAGCTGGCCGGCCGGGCGGTGCGTCTGGTCGATCAGGAACTGGCCGGTCGCCTCGATCCGGGCCGGACCCTTGACCGACACCAGTCTCGTCATTTCGATCCGGCCGCCGGCCAGGCGCCAGGCCTCCAGTGCATCGGGGTTGAGGCCGATCCTGAAGGCCTCGGACTGCGTCAGCGTCGCCTGGATGTCGACGTCGCCGGCCTCGGTCGTGCCCAGCAGCGCGTCGAGCGCCGGCAGAGCCGTGCCCTTGGCCGCGATGGCGAGATCGACGGCCTGATCTGTCGCGGGGCGGGACGGGTTGCGGCGCAGATGCGCCTCCAGGCTCGCGGCCTTCCAGGTCTCGGGGGCGAGGCCCGGCGCGCTCAGGCGGGCGTCGGGGGCGGTGACGACGAGGGAGACGCGCTCGGGTGCGCCGGCGGCGTGGCTCAGGCTGGCCTCCAGCCGCGTCCAGCCGAGGTCGAGCTTGCGGCCTTCGGGCAGGCTGGCCTGCAGCGGGCCGGTGATCTGCGCGATGACCAGGTTGGGCGTGTAGATCTGTCCAACCGCCACCGCCGGGCCGGTCTGAACGCGGACCGCCTCGCCCCAGCGGGCCGAGGCGAGCGCGAGGGTGCTGCAGCGCAGTTCGACGCGGAAGGGAAAGCCGGTGACCGAGCGGTCCGTGCAGCTCCAGCTCCGGCCCAGGCCGGCCTCGCGGGCGAGCGCAGCATCGACGGCCTCGATGACGCGGCTGCGAACGACGAACCAGAAGGCGGTCCAGCCCAGAGCGAGGACGAGAAGCAGCAGGAAGGGGGCGTAGAGCCAGGCGCGGCGGCTGCGGCTGGAAGCGGGGGCTGTCATGCGGGAACGGTCCATTGCGCGGATGCGGCGGGATTGTTAGCTCCGCCCGTGGTCGGAGGCCAGCCGGCATCGGTCGCCGGTGCGGCTTTCAAGCAGGCCGCCGCGGCCAAATTATGGGATGGCGAGAGGGGTGGGACGGGCATGACGGCCGCGCTGGGAGAGACGGAGCTCTGGGTCTTCGGCTATGGCTCGCTGATCTGGCGGCCCGGCTTCGACTTCGAGGAGAGCGTTCCCGCCCGGCTGCATGGCTATCATCGCTCGCTGTGCATCTTCTCGCATGTCCATCGCGGCACGCCCGATCGACCCGGGCTCGTGCTCGGGCTCGACCGCGGCGGCATCTGCCGGGGGCTGGCCTTCCGCGTCGCGGCCGCGCGGGCGCAGGAGACGGTGGAGTATCTGCGGGCCCGCGAGCAGGCCACCGCGGTCTATCTCGAGCGGCGGCTGCCGGTGCGGCTGGGGGACGGGCGCAACGTGACGGCGCTGGTCTACATCGCCGATCGCAAGCATCTGCAATATGCCGGGCGCCTGCCGCGCGAGCAGCAGCTCGAACTCGTCCGGCACGGGCGCGGCAGCTCGGGCGAGAACCCCGACTACGTGCTCCTGACCGACGAGCATCTGCGCAAGATGGGCATCTTCGATCCCGTGCTGGCCGGGCTCGCCCAGGCGCTGGCGCCGGGCGCGGCACCACGGTTGAAGCTGTAGATCAGGGCGGTTGTCTGCCGAAATCTCCCCGTCATCCCGGTCGACCTTCGGTCGCCCAGGATGACGGCGGCGGTTCCGGCTAGACCTCCGGCATCAGGTCGAGCAGGGCGGCGCGGCGGCTGATCCCGTCCTCGGCCAGCAGATGAACATGGATCTCGCTCGCCCCGGCCAGGGCGACGGCATCGCGCCAGCGGGTCAGCGCCGCCTCGATGCCGAAGGGGCCGCTCTCGCGCGCCGCCAGGATGCGCCGGTCGGGCGAGACCGCCAGCAGCACCGCATCGGTGAAGCCGAGCGCGTGCTCGTCGGCGACCGCGAAGACGGAGGCGACGTAGCGCCGGCCGGAGCGGCCACGCCAGGCGGTGAAGCGGCGCTCGCCGAGGGCGGCCGCGCTGCGCATCGGCAGCTCCCGGACGATCTCGGGCCGGGCCTCCGCCATCAGGTCGATGAGAAACAGATCGCGCTGGCGCTGCCCGCCGGGGAGGGGGCGGGGCTGACGCTGAATCTGCGGGCGATGGGCGAGGGCGGCCATGTCGTTCCTCCTTTGTTCTGAAAAGAAAATGAGAACGACGGGATGGTAAGTCAAGCCGTGCCGGGGGCGGGGATCAGCTCTGCTGCCGCTGGATGTCAGCAGTCGTCGCCAGCGGATCGAGCCCGAGCGCCGCGAGCTCGGCCCGGCCGAGCGCCAGAAGCCGGTCGCTGGTGGTTTCGATCCGCTCCTGCAGCAGGGCGTGGAAGACGGCCTTGTCGAGGCCCGGCGCGATCGGCGGCAGGATCTCGATGCGGATGGTGCCCGGCCGCCGCAGGAACTTGCGCCGCGGCCAGTACAGCCCCGAGTTGAGCGCGACGGGCACGCAGGGCAGCCCGAGCTCGCCATAGATATGGGCGACGCCGAATTTGTAGGCCGGAGGAGCGCCGGGCGCGCGGCGGGTGCCCTCGGGGAAGATCAGCAGCTGGCGGCCGTTCTCGCGCAGCTCCGTCTTGGCACGCTTCGTCACCTGGGCGAGCGCGCGGGCCTTCCCGCCCCGGTCGACCGGGATCATCCGCATCTTGATCAGGCACCAGCCGAACAGCGGAATCCAGGTCAGCTCGCGCTTCAGGATGAAGACCGGGTCGTGGAAGACGGTGACGAGCGCGAAGGTCTCGAGGAAGGACTGGTGCTTGGCAGCGACGATCATACCGCCGGAGGGAATGTTCTCGCGCCCGACGATCTCGTATTCGGTGCCGGCGACGACCTTCATCAGCCAGAGGGAACTGTGGGCCCAGGCCACGGCGACGGCGAGCAACATCCTCTTCGGCAGCAGCAGGGCCGGCATCGCGGCGACGATCAGCCACACGACGAGGTTCAGATAGAAGAGGACGTTGAAGAGGAGCGAGCGCAGGACGAGCATGGCGCGCAAAGACCCCGCAGCCCCGCCGCCGTCAAGCGCGGCGGCTGCCTTCAGCCGTCATGATGCCCGTTTTTCAGCTGGCTGCGTCTTTCATGCTCCGGGCCCATCAGCTCCGCGGGCTTGGAGGAGACCGGCTTGCGGCCGCCGATGATCACCGAGAGGCGCGAGGTTTCGGGATCGGTCTCGACGGCGCTGCGCAGGCGCGCCGCCAGGTATTTCGCATATTCGGGCAGGAGAACGCGGATCGCGCTCCAGCGATGCCACCATCCGGTGGTGTCGATCTGGTCGGTCACGACCGGGTGCGGCACCAGCCTGAGTCCCGGCATAGCATGGGAAAACTCGGCGATGGTCCGAGGCATGTGGTAGTTCGAGGTCACCACCAGCAGCGAGCGGAAACCGTGGCTGCGCACCCAGCGGCGGGCCTCGATCGCGTTGCCGATGGTGTTGCGGGCGCGATAGTCGAGATCGACGCAGCAGCTCAGCAGTTCGCGGGCGGAGGGGTTGAGCTTGGCCAGTTCCTCGCGGCCGGTCTTCTCGTTGACGCCGCTGATCAGCAGGCGCGCGCCGCGCTCGGCGCCGAGCAGGCCGATCGCATCGCCGACGCGCTGCGAACCGCCGGTGACCACGACGATGGCGTCCGTGCGCGGGACGGCGACGGGCTCGTGGCTGGCGATGGCGGAGGCGAAGCGGACATAGCCGAGCAGCAGCGTCAGTCCGCCGGCGAGGCACAGGGCCAGCGCCGCCAGGGCGATCACGCGCCGAAGCTTCGCCCCCCTGCCCGTGGAGCGGGGCGCGAGCGAGCCCGCTGCACGGGCCGGCGGCTCCTGCCTGAGACCGGTCATCGCCATCGTGAAGAGAACCTATCGCGGCAATCGGGCATAAGCGCGGCAGCGCCTCGCCCGGCTCGGCTCGGCCCCTCGCATCGCCGGCCGCCCGTCATGGCGCGCCTCCCGCCAGGGCGCGCAGATGGTGCCGGACGGTGATGCGCGAGACGAGGCCGGCGATCGCGGCGACGACCATCGCGACGAGGATGACCGCGCCATAGCCGGCCCAGCCGATCTCGAAGGCGCCGAACATGGCCTGAAGCTGTTCGGCCTCGGGCGCGGCGCTGAGGCGCGACGAGAGGAAGCCGAGCAGTGCGATGACGAGAATGGCCCCGATGCCGCCGATGGTGCCGCCGCGCAGGCCCAGCCGGACGAAGCGGCTCTGGAACTCCCGCGCGATGAAATCGTCGTCGGCGCCGACCAGATGCAGCACCTCGACGCTGTCGCGGCTGCCGGCCATGGCGCCGCGGGTGGCGAAGGCCACCGCCAGGGCGGCGGCGGCCAGGACGAGGAGGACGACGGCCGCGCCCGAGAGGATGATCGTGCTCGCCATGGTCGAGAGCCTGCGGATCCAGAGGCGGTGGTCGTCGAGGATCGCGGTGGGAACCTCGCGCCGCAGCGCCTCGCGGAAGGCAGCCAGATCCGGGCCGGCGCCCGATTGCAGCTTCAGCACGATCAGCCGCGGCACGGGCAGCTCGACGAGGTCCAGCCCGGTGCCGAGCCAGGGCTCCAGCAGCTTGTCCGATTCGCTGCGCGGCACCGGCTGCACAGCGGTGATGCCTGGGACGGTGCGCGCCATGGTCGCGGCGCGGGCGATGTCGGCCTCGATGTCGCGCCGCGAATCAGGGCGGATCTGGATCGTCATCTCGTTGGCGACGGCGCCGCGCCATTGCTCGGAGGCGCGCGCGGCGAGCACGGCGGCGCCGGCGCTCAGCGCCGCGAGGAAGGTCAGGATCGCGATCACCGCCATCAGCGCCCGGCCGGCGACGTTGTCGATCGGCACGAGCGGCTGGTCGCGCCGCAGATTGCTCGGCAGCGGCCGCTCGTCGCGCTCGAGGTCATGGGCGGCGTCAGGCATCGACGTGCAGATGTCCGTCGGCCAGGACCAGGCGCGGCGCGTCGTAGAGTTCCATCAGGCCGAGATCATGGGTCGCGATCACCACGGCGGTGCCGAGCGACTGCAGCTCCATGAACAGGCGCAGCAGCCGCCGCCCGAGCGCGGGATCGACATTGCCCGTCGGCTCGTCCGCCAGCACCAGTTCCGGGCGGCCGATCAGCGCGCGCGCGATCGCCGCGCGCTGCTTCTCGCCGCCGGAGAGGACGGGCGGGACGGCGTGCATGCGCTCGCCGAGCCCGACCCAGCGCAGCAGCTCGACGACCTCGGCGCGGTAGCTCGCCTCCTCCTTGCCCAGCACGCGCAGCGGCAGCGCGACGTTCTCATAGAGGGTGAGATGGTCGAGCAGGCGGAAATCCTGGAAGACGACGCCCATGCGGCGCCGGAAGGCGGTCAGCGTCGCGGCATCGAGCCGCGAGACGTCCTTGCCGAAGAGGTGCACGAGGCCGCGCGTCGGCTGCAGGGCCATCAGGACGAGTCGCATCAGGGTGGTCTTGCCGGCGCCCGAGGGGCCGGTGAGATACTGGAACGAACGCGGCGCGATGCTGAAGCTGATGTCCTTCAGCACCTCCGGGCCCATGCCATATCGCAGGCCGACATTCTCGAAGCGAACCAATCCCGATGTCCCCGCGCCAGGCCGCGAATCTCTGCAGCCGATCCTACACCTCTTGCCGCATGGTGCCGAAGGCCGTCCCGAGGCGACCATGGCGGAGAGTTCTTCACGCGACGTTAACCATGGCCGCCGCCAATGGTTGGGCGCCCGTCGAAGACGGGCGCGGTCTCGAACCGCAGGGAACCGCCGGCCGCCGCCATGCTGATCGTCTGCCCCTCCTGCGCCAGCCGCTATGAACTCGACGGCGCCAAGCTCGGCCCCGACGGCCGCAAGGTGCGCTGCGCCAGCTGCCAGACGCTCTGGCATGTCGCGCCCGAGCCGGAACTTCCGGAGGTGCCGAGCGCCGAGGAGACGCAGGCGCTGCTGAACGAGGAGCTGGAGCAGGCCGCGGCGATCGCCGCGCAGGTCTCGGCGCAGATGGCCGAGGGGATCGACCCTGCCGCCGATTCCGAGCCGCGCAAGCGCAGCGGCCCCAGGCCGGTCCGTAAAAAACCGCAAAAAACCCGCAAGCAGCCGCCCCGCGCCGTCGTCGTGGCCGCGTCCCTGTCCGTCTTCGGCCTCGTCCTGCTGGGTGGGCTGGTCTGGCAGCGCACGCTCGCCGCCCGGATCGCGCCGCAGCTGGCGGATGTGTTCGAGATGCTCGGCTATCCCATCAATGTGCGCGGCCTGACGCTGGGCGCCGTGGAGAGCGGCCTGGTCGAGGACGCGACGGGCCGCTTCCTCGTCGTCGAGGGCGACGTCACCAACATCACCAGCAGCCAGACCCGGGTTCCGCCGATCGAGGTCGCGGTCAAGGACGCCGCCGGACAGACGCTCTACAGCTGGAAGACCGATCCGCCCCGCCAGGAACTCGAGCCGGCCGAGCTGATCCGATTCCGGGCCCGGCTGGCGGCGCCGCCCGCGGCGGGGCAGACCGTCCTCGTGCGCTTCGCCTCATCCGCTGCCGCCGAAGCCGGCGAGGCCCGTCGCTGACCTGCTGGCGGCTTTCCGCGCGGGGGCCTGTTCAGCCAGCGCCGGCCGCTCTAAACCTCTGACGACAGACCCCATGAAACGCGTCCGCAGGAGCCTGCCTCGCTGTGCGCCGGAGCGATGCGAGAGGATGACCAGACCATGTCGGAGCCACGGCGGATCAGGGTGCTCTACGACGAGGCGACGATCGCCCGCCGCAACGAGGAGATGGCGAAGGCCATCGCCGCCACGGCGCCGGCCGATCTGCTCGTCGTCGCCGTCCTGAAGGGCAGCTTCATGTTCGTGGCCGATCTGATTCGCGCGATGCACCGCGTCGGCATGGCGCCGCAGGTCGAGTTCGTGCATCTGTCGAGCTATCGCGCCGCCACCGTCTCCTCCGGCCAGGTCGAGATCCTCCGGGACGTCCAGAGCGATGTCCGCGGCCGCCAGGTGCTGCTCGTCGACGACATCCTGGAATCGGGCCGGACGCTGGCCTTCGCCAAGGATCTTCTGGCGGCGCGTGGCGCCGCGAAGGTCTCCTCCGTCGTGCTGCTGGAAAAGCCGGGCAAGCGCGCGGTCAACATCGTGGCGGATCATGTCGGCTTCGAGTGCCCCGACTATTTCGTCGTCGGCTATGGCATGGATGTTGCCCATTCCTACCGGCAATTGCCTTTCGTCGGCGTCATCGAGACGGCCGACCAGGCCGGCCTGCCGGGGATCTGAGCCATGTCGCGCATTCTGGTGGTCGATGACGAGGAGCCGCTGCGGACCCTGGTGGCGCGCGGCCTGACCATGGACGGCCACTCCTGCCTTACGGCCGCCGACGGCGCCGAGGCGCTCGACACGCTGATGGCCGAAGGCGGGCATTTCGACCTGCTGCTGACCGATATCCGCATGCCGCTGATGGACGGCATCGCGCTGGCGCTGGCCGCCAAGCAGGCCTTTCCGGACCTGCCGATCATGCTGATGACGGGCTATGCCGAGCAGCGCGAACGGGCCCGCAGCCTCGATGCGATCGTCTCCGAGGTGATGACCAAGCCCTTCACCATCGCCGAGCTGCGCACCGCCGTGCTGAACGTGATCGAGCGCTCGATCGGCTGAGCGGCCTTCAGCGGTTCAGCCACCAGATCGAGACGTTGAGCAGCGTCGCGAAGGAGACCCAGGCGACATAGGGCCATTGCAGATGGGCCGCGAGCCGATCGACGCGACCAAACAGCGCGATCGTGACAAGGATCATCGCCAGGAAGGGCACGATCACCAGCAGGCCGCCGAGCGGGCTGTTGAGCCCGAAGAAGACGCAGGACCAGGCGAGATTGAGCGCGAGCTGGACGTGATAGGCCAGCAGGGCCTGGGCTTTCCCCGGTGTGCCGGCGGGCGTGCGCAGGATGCGATAGACCCCATAGGCCATCAGCGCGAACAATGTCGTCCAGACCGGACCGAAGACCCAGTTGGGCGGGTTGAAGGGCGGTTTGGCGATCGTCGGGTACCAGGTCAGCACCTGCGGGATGGTGACGGCGTTGCCGAGCAGCGAGATGGCGACGACGGGCAGGACCGCGATCAGCGCGTCGATCCAGAGCGGGCGCGGGGCGGCCGCCGGCGATGATGGTGAAATGCTCATGATCGTGACATGGAGGCGCCCTGCGCCCATGGCAAGGTCGCGGCTCTTGCATCAGGGCCGTTGCCTGCGCCAGATGTCTTTTTAGTCCCTCTTGGAACTGTCTTGGATTTCCCCATGCCCCAGCGCCCGCTTCACCCCCGCTCCCTCGCCGTGCAGGCGATGGGCAAGATCGACCCGCTGACCAAGGGCGTGGTGCCGCCGATCCATGTCTCGACGACCTATATCCGCGACGAGGACAACGGCTATTCCGGCGGTTTCATCTATGGCCGGCCCGACAACGAGACGACGCGCGAGGCCGAGAGCGTGCTCGCCATGCTGGAGCAGGCCAAGGCCGGCGCATTGCTGTTCGGCTCGGGGATGGCGGCGGCGACCGCTGTCTTCCAGGCGCTCTCGCCGGGTGATCATGTCGTGGCCTCCAAGGTGATGTACTGGGCGCTGCGCTCCTGGCTGCTGACGGAAGCGACGCGCTGGGGCCTCGTCATCGACTTCGTCGAGACCGACGATCTCGCCGCGCTGGCCGCCGCCGTGAAGCCGGGCAAGACCAAGCTGGTCTGGGCCGAGACACCCTCCAACCCGCTCTGGACGATCACCGACATCGCGGCCGCCGCCGCCATCGCGCACCATGCCGGCGCCAAGCTCGCGGTCGATTCGACCTGCGCCTCGCCGGTGCACACGCGCCCGCTGCAGCTCGGCGCCGACATCGTCATGCATGCCGCGACCAAGGTGCTGAATGGCCATTCCGACGTGGTCGCCGGCGCGCTCTGCGCCCGCGAGGACGACGATTTCTGGAACCGCATCAAGACCGTGCGCAAGGGCCAGGGCGGCATCCTCGGCCCCTTCGAGGCCTATCTGCTGATGCGCGGCATGCGCACGCTGCATGTCCGGCAGGAGCGCCAGAGCGCCTCGGCGATGGCGCTGGCGCAGCGCCTCTCGGCCCATCCGCTGGTGGCGCGCGTGCTCTATCCCGGCCTGCCGCAGCATCCCGGCCATGACATCGCCGCGCGCCAGATGGACGGCGGCTTCGGCTACATGCTTTCGGTGCAGGTGGTCGGCGGCGAGGCGGCGGCGGTGAAGGCGGCCGCGCATGTCGAGCTGTACAAGCGCGCCACCTCGCTCGGTGGCGTCGAGAGCCTGATCGAGCATCGCGCCTCGATCGAAGGCGCGGGCTCGCCCTGCCCGCTGGACCTGCTGCGCCTCTCGACCGGCATCGAGGATCTCGAGGATCTCTATGCCGATCTCGATCAGGCGCTGAAGGCCGGGCACGGCTGAAGAGACGGAACCGTCATTGCGAGCGAAGCGAAGCAAACCAGGAGAGCGTCGAGCGCGCGGTCTCTGGATTGCTTCGTCGCTGCGCTCCTCGCAATGACGGGGAGCGGCGCTACACCCAGATTGTCTTCGCCAGCGCCAGCAGCTGCGCGCGCTGCGCCAGCCCGTTGCGCCCGCCATTGATCAGCCGGGTCACCGCGACGACGTCGTCGGCATCGGCGGCCGCGTTGCAGTCGCGGTCGCGCCAGTAGGCGAAGGCGATGGCCAGCGAGACCGCCGGCTCCTTGGCCCGCTCGGGCGAGCCCTCGAGATCGAGGCCGATCAGGGCGCCGTAGCGGCGGTAATTGGCGCGGCCGGTGAGCTGGAAGATGCCACGGCCATGGAAGCGGGCGCCGTCGCCGGCTTTCGTGTTGCCGAGATCGCGGCGCCAATCATAGTGGGCGAAATAGGCCGGGCCGCCATATTCCTCCAGCGTCCGGAACCGGTCGGTCTCATGGGCCGCCTGAGCCAGCAGATGACAGAGCCGCAGGCGCGTGGTGATGCCGGCGGAGGCCGCCAGCCTGTCGAAATCGGCGGCGATGCCCGCAAGGATCTCGCTTTTTCCGACGGGGGCGAGGCGCAGCAGGCGCTCGGTGGTGACGGACAGGGCTGCAGGCCGCACCGGCGCAGCGGTTGCGCTCGATCCTCGCATCGACATGGCGGGCTCCCTCGTCATGAGGGGCCATCATCGCCGGAGGCAGGCGCGCGGGGATTGGCGGGGCGGCTTGTCCCCGGTGGGACGCCAAGGCGATCAGCCCCGCAGCCCTCATCCTGAGGAGCCGCGTCAGCGGCGTCTCGAAGGATGAGGGCTGAGGTCGTTTCGACGAAACGTCAGCCCTCGACGGCGGTGTATTGCGTCTCGATCGAGGAGTCGTGGGCCTCGTGGTCGAAGCCGTAGATGTGGATCGAGATCGCGTCTTCGGTCCCGGGGTTGCGCATGCGGTGGATGTTGGGGCCGGTCGGCAGCATGCAGGCGACGTAGCCGGGCTGGCGGTCATGCTGCTCTGTGGCGATGGCGCGCTGCGTATCGATGGCGCGATACCAGGTTTCGGTGACGGTGCCGCTGACGACGCCGAAGCAGCAGGAACAGTGGTGGTCGTGGATGCAGGTGGCCGCACCGGCGGCCCAGACGATGGCCCAGACGCTGACCGAATCGTCGCCGGCCAGCAGATTGCGGGTGTAGCCGCCGGGTTTGCGCTCGAGCGGCAGGCGCGCGACGAGGTCGGGCAGCGCGACGAGCTCGCGCAGGACCGCGCGGGCGGCGGCGAGGTAATCGCGCGAGAGCGTGCCCTCATCCGTCCGCAGGCTGGCGAGAACCGCGCCGCGCCGCTCCGCGTTCAAGAACCCCTGCATCCGCCAACTCCCGTCGCACCGTCCACCCGCTCAGGATAGCGATGCGGCGGGAAAATGGTTTGCTATCTCGCGCGTGAATGCCGCGATCTTGGAAACAGATGTCGCATATGGCATAAAACCGAGAATTGGTTTGCGGTCAGGGCGCTGACAAGGCGATTCCTTTGCGATTTCCGGGGGGTGCCATGGTCAAGCTCGACGCCTTCGATCTGCGGATCCTCGCCTGCCTGCAGGAGGATGCGAGCCTGCCGCTGGCCGAGCTGTCGGAGGCGGTCGGATTGTCCGCGACGCCGTGCTGGCGGCGGGTGCAGAAGCTGGAGGCCGCCGGCTATATCCGCAAGCGCGTGGCGCTGCTCGACCGCAGCAAGCTGCAGGCGGGCGTCACGGTCTTCATCGCGGTGAAGACGGCGCGGCATTCGATGGAGTGGCTCGAACGTTTCCACGCGGCGGTGCGCGACCTGCCGGAGATCGTCGACTTCTACCGGATGAGCTGCGAGATCGACTATCTGCTCAAGGCCTGCGTGCCCGACATCGCGGCCTATGACGCGCTCTACAAGAAGCTGATCTCGCGCATCGACCTCAACGACGTGACCTCGATGTTCGCGATGGAGGAGCTGAAATCGACCACGGCGATCCCGCTCGGTTTCGTGCTGCCCGGAAGCTGAGGCATCAACGAGAAAAGGGAGCGGCGCACCGCTCCCTTCCTCCCCCAGCCCCAGGAGACCCCGAGCCGAACGGGTGCGGATTTCAGAACCGATAGGTGACGCCGGCGCCGATTAGCCAGGGATCGATCTTGACCTTGCCGGTGATCAGGCCGTTGTTGATCTTGACCTTGGGCTCGAGGAAGATCTTCTTCACGTCGACGTTGATACCCCAGTGCCGGTCGATCATGTAGTCGAAGCCGGCCTGCAGGGCGAGGCCGAAGCTGTCCTTCAGATCGAAGCTGGTGAAGCCGCCCTTGGCCTTCTCGTTGAAGAAGACGGTGTAGTTCACGCCGACGCCGACATAGGGCTTGAAGGCGCCGAGATCGGTGAAGTGATACTGCAGCATCAGGGTCGGCGGCAGCAGCCAGGCCGAACCGATGCGCGCACCGGCCAAGGTCCCCGCGCCCTTCACATTGTGCGGGGTGACGCCGAGAACGAGTTCGACGGCGATGTTCCTGGTGAAGAAATAGCTGATGTCGAGCTCGGGCACGACCGAGTTCGAGATGTCGACATCGCCGCCGAGGATCGGCGCGCCACCGAGCTTGAGCTTGGCGCTCTCCTGCGGGACGACGAAGAGGGCGCGGCCGCGGATCATCCACGGGCTCCACTGGGTCATGATCGGCGCGAGCGGGGCCGTCTTGGCCGAAGGCAGATCGGCGGCCCCGGCTGAGGTCAGGGCTGTGCCGGCGAGCAGCGCGGCGCAGGTGGCGAGACAGACAATGCGTGACATGGCGGAGGCCCCCAGGATCGGAGCGCGGCGCATCGGCGCGCTCGCGGCTCATGCCTCCCACCAGCCTCAAACCCGCCGCGATTGATTTGACCGGGATCAAATCCGGATGCGCGGCCCCGCCCTTGTGACATTCACGTCACAGGGGCACAGGCGGCTCAGGCCCTGGCGACTTTCTGGTAATCCTTGATGTCGGAGAAGGTGACGTCGGGCGCGCGCTCGGCGTCGTATTTCAGGGTGAACTGGCTGGAGGCCATGAAGACAGGGTCGCCGTCGAGGTCGTCGGCCATGGAGGAGGGCTTCGACGACACGAATTTCTGCAGCGCCGCCTTGTCCTCCGAGGAGACCCAGCGCGCGATCGCATATTGGCAGGGCTCGAAGTCGACGGGCAGCGAATACTCGGCGTCCATGCGCTCCTTGAGCACGTCGAGTTGCAGCGCACCGACGACGCCGACGATGGCGGGCGCGCCGTCATGGGGCAGGAAGATCTGGACGACGCCTTCCTCGGCCATCTGCTGCAGCGCCTCGCGCAGCTTCTTGGCCTTCATCGCGTCCTTGAGCTTCACACGACGCAGGATTTCGGGCGCGAAGCTCGGCACGCCCTTGAAGACGACGTCCTCGCCCTCGGTCAGCGTGTCGCCGATGCGCAGCGTGCCATGGTTGGGCAGGCCGACGATGTCGCCGGCAAAGGCCTCCTCCGCGATCGAACGGTCGCGCGCGAAGAAGAACTGCGGCGCGTTGAGCGGCATCGGCTTGCCGGTGCGCACGAGCTTCGCCTTCATGCCGCGCGAGAGCTTGCCCGAGCAGACGCGCATGAAGGCGATGCGGTCGCGGTGGTTGGGGTCCATGTTCGCCTGGATCTTGAAGACGAAGCCGGTCATCTTCGGCTCCCCGGCCTGGATCGTGCGCTTGTCGGCGGTCTGCGCGCGCGGGCTGGGCGCCAGCGCGCCGAGCGCGTCGATCAGGTCGCGCACGCCGTAGTCGCGCAGCGCCGCGCCGAAATAGAGCGGCGTCAGATGGCCCTCGCGGAAGGCCTCGAGGTCGAAGGGCTTCAGGCCTTCGCTGGCGAGGAAGACCTCCTCGCGCCAGGTCTCGGCCGCGCCATGGGGCAGGAGTTCGTCGAAGAGCTTGTCGTCGGGGCCCGTGACGGCGAGATCCTCGGCGCTCTCGTCGCCCTTCTGGTTGCGACGGAAGCTGTTGGCCTTGAGATCATAGGTGCCAACGAATTCGCGGCCGCGCCCGACCGGCCAGGTCATCGGCGCGACGTCGAGCGCGAGCGTGGTCTCGATCTCGTTGATCAGGTCGAACAGGTCGCGCGTCTCGCGGTCGACCTTGTTGATGAAGGTGACGATCGGGATGTCTCTGAGCCGGCAGACCTCGAACAGCTTCTTGGTGCGCGCCTCGATGCCCTTGGCGGCGTCGATCACCATCACGGCTGAATCGACGGCGGTGAGGGTGCGGTAGGTGTCTTCCGAGAAGTCCTCATGGCCCGGCGTGTCCAGCAGGTTGAAGACGTGGCCGCCATACTCGAAGGTCATCACCGAGGTGACAACCGAGATCCCGCGCTGGCGCTCGATCTTCATCCAGTCCGAGGAGGTCTGGCGCCGGCCCTGCTTGGCGCGCACCTCGCCGGCGAGCTGAATCGCGCCGCCGAAATAGAGCAGCTTCTCGGTCAGCGTGGTCTTGCCGGCGTCGGGGTGGGAGATGATCGCGAAGGTGCGGCGGCGCGCATGCGGGGCGGCGTCGCCGGCCGTCGCGGCGGAGGTCTGAATGTCGGTCATGGCGGTGTGAGAACAGGATGGGGGCGGCGAAGTCAATCAGCGGGCCGGTCGCGGGCGGTGTTTGCCGGTCTTGGGCCGTCGTGCGCAGGCGCGCAAGCCGCCTGCCTTGATCCTGTGCCGTTAGGTTAGTGAGCGTTAACGCTTTAGGGGCATCTTGCAAACGATGCGGGAAGAGATGCGCGTCGACGGCGGAGCGATCACGCCGTTGTTCGTCGCCTCGGAGGCCCTGCTGTCGCGCCGGTCGGCCGGCTGGGACG
>NCCO01000043.1 GCA_002279705.1 Allobosea sp. 12-68-7 | reverse complement strand
GGGTCGTTGGCCACTTTTGAGATATTGCGCACGCGCCGTCATTGCGAGGAGCGTAGCGACGAAGCAATCCAGGAGGACTTGGTTCAGCCGTTCAGCCCTGTCTTCCTGGATTGCTTCGCTTCGCTCGCAATGACGGGGTGAGTCACCCACGCGCGCTTAGGCGCGTAGCGCCTTCTTCGAGAAACTACCCCACCAGCCCCGCCATCGGCCCAATCCCGCCGCTGCCGGGAAACACCTTGTCCGCCAGCACCGGTCCGGAAATCCCGAACAGATCGGCGACGACCCCCTTCGCCACGGCGCGGATGTCCGTCGTCGGCTTCAGGTCGCGCTTCTCGTGGAGCTGCTCCAGCTTCAGGCCCGGCCAGTCGACGATCATCCGCCCGCCCTTGACGGCGCCGCCGACGAGGAAGGCGACCGTGCCGGTGCCGTGATCGGTGCCGACGGTGCCGTTGACGCGGGCGGTGCGGCCGAACTCGGTCACCACCATCACCACCGTGTCGTTCCAGACGGGCTTCAGACCCTGCTCGAAGGTCGCCAGCGCGCCGTCGAGCCCACCCAGCAGCTGCGCGAGCCGGCCCTTGGCCCCGCCCTCATTGGCATGGGTATCCCAGCCCTCGAAGGCGAGCGCGGCGATGCGCGGCCCGTCATCGGCGCCGACCAGCGCCGCCGCGCCCTCGGCGATGCGCTTCATGCCCTCAGTGCTGTCGGGGCCGCCACCGCCCCTCGCCTCGCCGCTCATGCCCTGGCGCCGGGCGATCTCCTCGGTCAGCTTCGCCTGGGCGAGCGCTCGGGCGAGCCCCGGATCACGCTGCCCATAGAGATCCTCCAGCCGCTGGATCAGATCGGAGCCGGCGCGGGCCATACGCGGCGGCGCCCAGCCCAGCACCGGCGCCTCGCCGCGCACCACCAGCGGCGGCACCACGCCGACGCCGAGCACACCCTTGCGCGAGATGCCCTCCCCCGCCGGCAGATGGGCGATCAGCCGGTTCAGCCAGCCGCTCTCGGTCTTGCCGGGGCCGGCCTGGCCACTCTCCAGCACGTCCTGCCCGTCGAAATGCGAGCGCTCGCGATAGCCCGTCGCCGCCGCATGCACGACCGAGGCCTGGCCGGAGGCATAGAGCCGGGCGAGGTTCGGCATCGCCGGATGAAGATAGAAGAATCCGTCGAGCGGCAGCGCTGCATCGGGCCCGTCCTTGGCCAGCGCGATGCCCTCGCGCAGGCCCGCATAATCGGGATCGCCCAGCGGCGGCACGGCCGAGAGACCGTCGAGCGCGCCGCGCAGCACCACCAGCAGGAAGCGCGGATCGCGGCTGCCCGCCGCCGCATAGGCGAATTTCGGCACGAAGGACCAGGCGAAGAGCGCCCCGGCCGCGCCCAGCACGGCGCGGCGCGACGGCGTCATCCGTTCGCAATCATCGTCGTCATCGAGCATCGGACTCACCTCCGCTGGAATTCGGGCGAGAGCAGCAGCAGCGCCAGCGCCTGCGGCTTGCTGTCGGCACGCGCCACCGCCTGACGCGTCTCGGGCGAGAGCAGCGGCCCCAGGATGTCCTCGGTCAGCGCGCGGGGATCGGGCACGCTGGCCGCTGCCTGGCGCCCCCAGCCGGCCGCGACGTCGATGCGGGTCTTGATGCCCTCGGGCGAGGCCCAGGCCTCGTTGCCGTCGGGATAGCCATTGGGACCGGCAGGCTGCCAGAAGGGCTGGCCCATCGCGTTGAGCGGGCCGACGATCGCGCCGAACTCGGCCTTCCGACCGAGCGCGCGGAAGGCCGCCAGCAGGAACTCCTGCGGCGAGCGGATCTTGGTCGGTTCGGCACCCCAGGCCGTGTCGGACTCGATCAGCGCCCGCGACACCGCTGCGAGGTCTCCCTCGGTCTTCCTGAACACCGCCGACAGCTCGCGCACCAGCGCCGGCGGCGGATCGTCCGCGACGAAATGCCGGACGAGCTTGATCGCGATGAAATCCGCCGTGGCCGGATGGCGGGCGAGATCGGTCAGCGCCGCCAGCCCCTTCTCCTTGCCCGGCTGGCCATAGGGCTTGCCGAGCAGTTCGGGAGCGCCGGGCTCGTGCAGCCCCGCATTGAAGGCAAAGGACCCAGGAAAGCCCAGAACCGCCTCGCGGCCGACCACCGTCCAGCCGGTGATGATCCGCGCGAGATTGGTGACGTCGACCTGGGCATAACCGCCGGAGACGCCGAGCGTATGCAGTTCCAGGATCTCGCGCGCGAGGTTTTCGTTGAGCCCGCGCCCGCGGCGCTTGCCGGCCGGAGAGGCAGGGCCGATCGACAGCCGGTTGTCGAGGAACTCCAGCATGGCCGGGTGGCTCTCGGCCGCCACCAGCATGTCCTCGAAGCGGCCGAAGACATGCGGGCGGATCGCCTCGCGCTCATAGGCACCGGCCATGATCCGCGTCATGTTGCTCTTAGTGGCGCCGATGCAGAAATGGTTCGACCAGAACTGGACGAGCCGTTCCGCGAAACCGGTCTCGGCCTCGAGCGCGAGCCTCACCCGCGCCAAAACCTCGTCGCGATAGGTCCGGTAGGGCAGCGCCGGCTCGTTGGCCGGCTTCGGCGGCGCCATCGGGCTTGGCGCGGGCTGAGCCGCCGACGCAGCTACTGCGACTGGCTGGCCGGCGGGGGGCTTCGCCTCGCGCGCCGCCCGCTCGGCATCCTCGAAGGCATAGAGCGCCGCTCCGATCTCAGCCGTGCCGGAATAGGGCAGCCCGCTCGGCTGCGGCAGCATGCGCCGCGCGATCTCGGCGAGCAGGCGTTCGCGCACCGTGCCGCGAATCTCGGGGGTCTGGCCGAGGCCGAAGCCCAGCCCGAACCGCTGCAACCCCACGCTCTCGCTACGCAAAACCCTCGGGCTCGCCATGCGTCGCCTCCGGTCAGGTTCGTCTGGCTTGGGCAGACTAACCCCTCAATCATGGCAAAAACCAGAAGACGACCGAGAAAATGCGAGGTTTTGCTGGCAGAGCCTCCGCAGCAGGCGAGAACACGGCGATTCTCTCGCGAAAAGGGCCGCCGCCCTGGTCGGGACGGCAGCCCAGTGCAGGCGGAAACAGCGCCCGTCGTCACATCGCCGGCAAAGCCGCCACGTCGCGGACCGTGCCGCTCAGACCGGCGATCTTGCCGACCATCGTCGCCTTGCCGGTGGCGAGATCGACCTTGTGCAGGGCGCCGTCGGCGACCAGCCAGCCCGTATTGCTGCCATCCGCCGCGGTTTCGATGTCGAAGGCGATCGCCTTCGGCGTCGCGCCGAGCTTGCCGATAGCGCCGAGCACGCCGTCATTCGGCGGAGCCTGCTTGAGCAGCGCGCCGATCTTGCCGTCGATGTCGTAGAGCGCGGTCTCCTTGGTGCCCTTGACCGAGTTCGAATAGGCGCCGGCGACGACCATCGGCGTCTCGCCCTTGTGCATGTCGGTTTCGGCGAATTTCAGCTTGCCGTCCACGGTGGTCTTGCCGTCCTCGACATTGACGCGGAGATTGCTGCCGTCGGAGCCGATCACGCGCAGCCGGTCGGCGGCCGGGTTGAAATCGACGGTCGCCATCGCGCCCGCCGCCAGCACCGTGTCCATCTTCGATTTCATCGTCGCCTTGCCGGCGGTGTCGACCGTGTAGATCGTGCCGTCCGTCGCCAGGGCGTAGAGCAGGCCGTCGGCGGGGCGCACATCGATGCCCGCGATCTTGCCGGCGATGCCGGTGACCTTCATCGACTTGCCGGCCTTCTGCGTGGCGGTGTCGATCAGGGTCAGGGTATCGTCGCCGGTGAGCGCGGCGAGCGTCGCGGCCTGGGCGGAAAGCGCGGCGGCGAGCGAGGCGGCGAGAAGGGTCGAGGCGGACAGCGCGAGGCGCAGGGTTCTGGTCATGTCATGGTCCTCCGGGTTCTGGGGCGGTACCGCTTGGGCTTGGGATCGGCGGCACTCGCAGCGGCTATCGCGGCCGGCGAGCGGCGGATGCAGGCTCAAAAATAAAGCGAAGCCTTGCATCCCGAGGGGAACCGTCGGCGTATCCTCCCGTTGGGAGCCGGGTGCCATGCTGCGACCGCCCGGCTTCTGGAGACGGTGGGGGACTTCGCGTTGACGCAGAAAGCGGGCGAGATCGAAGCGGCGCTGCTGGCTTGCGCCGCCGGAGATAAATCCGCGCTCAGGCGCATCTACGATGCCGAGTCGCCGCGTATGATCGGTGTCGCCCAGCGTCTGCTGAAGCGTCGCGCTTTGGCCGAGGAGGCTGTGCAGGATGCCTTCGTCCTGATCTGGCGGCATGCCGCGCGCTTCGATCCGCAGCGCGGCGCCGGCCTGACCTGGATCTACGCCATCCTGCGCAACCGCGCCCTCTCGATCCTGCGCGACGAGAAGCGGACGGAGACGAGCGAGGCTCCCCTCGGGGAGGAGATGGCGAGCGAAGAGGACGATCCGGAAACCGTGATGTCGAAGCTGTCCGACGCCAGGGCGCTGCAGGCCTGCCTGGAGACGCTGCCGCCGCAGCGGCGCGGCCTCGTGCTGCTCGCCTTCGTCCAGGGCCTGACCCATGGCGAGATCGCGGGCAAGCTCGGCCTGCCGATCGGCAGTGTCAAATCCTGGATCCGGCGCTCGCTGATCGCCCTGAAGGAGTGCCTCGGATGAGCCCCTCCCCCGACAACGCGCGGGAGCGCGAGGTGCTCGCCGGCGAATATGTGCTCGGCCTCGTCGAAGGTGCCGATCGCGAGCGGCTCGAACAGCGCATCGCGCGCGAGCCGGCGCTGGCGGCGAGCGTCGAGAGCTGGCGCGGCCATCTCGCCGCCATCGACGCCACGGCCCGGCCGATCCCGCCCTCGCCGGGCTTGTGGGCCCGTATCGAGGCCGAGATCGCCGTCATCCTGCCCGCCGCCGAGCGCGGCCGCGCCAAGGCGGAGAAGGCGGGCGGCACGCTCTCCGACTGGTGGAACAGCCTGTTCGTCTGGCGCGGCGCGGCGTTGGCCGGCGCGCTCGCCGCGATCCTGCTCGCCATTGGCCTGAACGGCGCGCTCGACCGGGCCAAGCGCCAGCCGCTGATGGTGGCCGTGCTGCTGACGGACGCCAATGTCGCGGCGGCCGTCGTCAACACCTATCCCGACGGCCGCGTCGAGATGGTGCCGCTGCAGAACATCGCTGTGCCCGCGGGCATGGCGCTCGAAATCTGGACGCTCTGGGACCGCACTGTGGGCCCGCGCTCGGTTGGCCTGATCGACCGCGCCCGCACGACGCCGCTGCGGCTCGACCAGCTGCCGCTCGGGACCAACCAGCTCTTCGAGATCACGATCGAACCCGCGACCGGCTCACCGACGGGGAGGCCCACGGGGCCGATCGTCGCGAAGGGAACGACCTCGCAGGCGTTGTAAGGTTTCGCGCGAAACGCGCCGTCATCCCGGACAAGCCGCGACGCGGCGCCGATCCGGGATCCATTCCCGAACCGTTCCGGAATGGATCCCGGGTCTCCGCTGCGCTACGCCCGGGATGACGGAACGGTTGGGATTGTCACAGATCGTCATAGGCGTGTGCATCCGCGGAGCTTGTCCACTCGGGTAGCAGCACGGCGAGCGCTGCCAGATACTGGTCGTCGCTGATATCAGAGGTTTCGATGGACGGATCGCCGCTGTTTTCATCGTCCATGAACTGGCTCCCGCGCTCCAGGATGCGCCAAGGATAGCCCAACCACACTCGCCCTCAAACCACCACCGTGATCGTCTCCGCCGCCCGCGTCAGCCCCGTATAGAGCCACCGCGCCCGGTGCTCGCGGAAGGCGAAGCTCTCGTCGAAGAGAACGATGTCGTTCCACTGCGAGCCCTGCGCCTTGTGGACGGTCAGCGCGTAGCCGAAGGTGAACTCGTCGGTATGCTTGCGCAGCTCCCAGGGGATCTCCTCCTCCGTGCCGTCGAAGAAGTTCGGCAGCACGGAGACCTTGACCGGCTTGGCGTTGGGGTCGTCCTCCGGCGTCACCCGCATGGTGACGAGCCCTTTCTTCGAGGTCTTCAGCTCCTGCACGATCCAGGAGCCGCCATTGAGCAGGCCCTTGCTCTTGTCGTTGCGCAGGCAGACCAGCTTCTCCCCCGCCACCGGCACGGTCTCGGTGCGGCCCATGATCTGGCGCATGCGGGCATTGTAGTTGCGCCGCGTCTTGTTCAGGCCGACGAGGACCTGGTCGGCGCTCATCACCAGCTGCGGATCGACCTCGCTGCGGCGGATCACCCGGCTCCGGCCGTAGTCGCCGACATCGAGCCGCCCGCCCTCGCGGATCGTCATCGACATCCGCACGATCGGGTTGTCCGCCGCCTGGCGGTGAACCTCGGTCAGCATGATGTCGGGCTCGGTCTCGGTGAAGAAGCCGCCGCCCTTCACCGGGGGAAGCTGCGCCGGATCGCCCAGTACCAGCACCGGCGTGCCGAAGGAGAGCAGATCCCGGCCGAGATCCTCGTCGACCATCGAGCATTCGTCGATGATGATCAGCTTGGCCTTGGCCGCCGCGCTCTCGCGGTTGAGCACGAAGGTCGGGCTCTCCTCGTCGACGCCGCGCGAGCGATAGATCAGCGAATGGATCGTTTGCGCCCCGAGGCAGCCCTTGTTGCGCAGCACGAGCGCGGCCTTGCCGGTGAAGGCGGCAAAGGCGACCTCGCCGTCGACGGCCTCGGCGATGTGGCGCGCCAGCGTGGTCTTGCCGGTGCCGGCATAGCCGAACAGGCGGAAGAGCTGCGGCTCGCCGGCCTGCAGCCAGCGCGCGACCGCGCTCAGCGCGGCATCCTGTTGCGGGGACCAGCTCATGCGGCGATGCGACAATGGGAATCCATGCCGCAGATGGGGACGAGTCGCGCCGCGATGGCAAGCGCGAAGGCGCCTGCCGCTCAGGCCGCGCGCAGGCGGCGGACGAAATCGAGCGCCTCGCGCTGCAGGCTGCCGATGCGCTCGTCGAGCGCCCGCGCCCCGGCTGCGCCCATATCGGCCTGGCCGACCGTCTGCGCATTGGCGATGGCGATCTCGGACATGGCGCCGGCCGCGCTCCCGGTGACGTCGGAAATCCGCGCGACCGTGTCGCCGAGCGAGCCGAGCAATTCCGTCTGCGAGCCGACCATGGATGAAATCTCGGCGCTGGTCTGCTCGACCGCGCCGACGCTGGCCACGATCGCCGAGATCGCACCCGCCGCATGCGACAGCGCCTCGTCGACGAGCGCAATGCGGCCGACGATCTGCCCCGTGGCCGCCGCCGTCTGCCCCGCCAGCGCCTTGACCTCGCTCGCCACGACGGCGAAGCCCCGGCCATGCGCCCCGGCGCGGGCCGCCTCGATGGTGGCGTTCAGGGCCAAAAGATTGGTCTGGCGCGCGATCGCCTCGATCATTCCGACGACATCGCGAATCTGGGCGGCGTTGTCGGTCAGACGCTCGACCAGCGCGCTGGTCCCGGCGGCTTCCTGCGTGGCGGCAGTCGCCATCACCGAAACCCGGCGGATTTCGGCGTTGATCTGCCCGATCACCTGCTCCAGCCGCAGTGCGGCCTCGGTGCTGGCCTGTGCATCCGCTCCAGCACCGCCCACCGACGATGCGGCGGTTTCGGCACTGCGCGACACCTGATGCACCCGCACCGCCGAATCCTGCAGGGCGACGCGGAGGATCTCACTCGAACCCGCGATCTCCGCGAGCAGGCTGCCGAGCCGCTGCTCGAATTCATCGGCGATCCGGTGCAGTTCCCGTGTCCGCTCATGACCGCTCTGCTGGGCGAGATCGGCCTCGGCCTCGCGCGTCACCAGCGTGGCCCGCACCTCGCTCAGGGCCCGCACGGTCCGGGCGAGCTGCCCGATCTCGTCCGCCCGGCCCTGATGGGGCACGTCGATCGGCGTATTGGACGTGCTGGCCTGCGCGATCGCCGCCATCAGGTCGCGCAGCGGCCGGGTCAGATGGGCGCCGAGCAGCAGGAACGCGGCAAGCCCACCGGCAAGCGGCAGCAGCAGCGCGATCACGATGGTCCGGATGCGGACGGTGTCGGAGAGATCGGCCGCCCTTCTGGTGGCGTCACGGGCCATCTGCCCGAGCTCGTCGCGGATCGCCGTGGTCGTCACGATGATCTGGCGGACGTTCTCCCGAGCGGCATCGGCTCCCGCCTCCACCAGCGCCGCCTTGACGGAGATGCGCCGCCCGATCTCGACGATGTCGCGCTGAAAGGACATGAAGGTCTTCAAGCCGGGATCAAGCGTCGGATTGGCCTCCAGCATCGCGGCCGGCAGCGACGACATCAGGCTCTCCCGTGACGAATCGACCAGTTCGATCGCACCGTCGAGCTGGTCGAGCACGGCTTCGATCTCGCGTGCGGTCGCCCCCTCCTCGAAGCGGCTGAGCAACGAGGCGTAGGTGACGCGATTGGTCAGCAGCGAGGCGCGGTTGGCGAGTTCGAGCTTCTCGATCCCCTCCTTGTCGATCTGCCGGACCGCGTCGAACCCCCGCACCGCGCTGACCAGGCCGAGGGCGCTCGCGACGCTCAGCAGCGCGAAGAGCAGGGTGATCTTCGCCGTCAGTCCCAGTCTACGCATTGTCGCAGGCCACCATCGCAAAGGCTGGCGCCTTTCTCGCAGCTGCGAGACAACAAGCCGTTAACGGCGCCAACAAAATCAATCAAATCAAGAGATTAGCCGGTTATCGAGACGAATGTGGCGCGCTGCTAGAGCACGCCGTGGCGCTCGAAAACCGCGCGCAAGCTCGCTCCGGCCAGCAGTTCGTCGCGCGTCGTGTCCTCCGCCTCGATCTTGGAGAGTGCGAGCGTCACCGCCTCCCGAAACAGGCGCTTGGGCACCACGACGACCCCGTCGGCATCGCCGAAGATGAAATCGCCCGGCTCGACCCGCGCACCGGCGACTTCGACCGGTTCGTCCTTGGCCATCATCTCGGCCCGGCCCTTGGTGTCGAGCGGGCCGATGCCGCCATGGAAGAGCGGAAAGTTCAGCTCGCGGATGCGACGCACATCGCGCACCAGACCATCGGTCAGGCAGCCGGCCGCGCCCCGCACCATCGAGGCCGTGGTCAGCAGCTCACCCCAGGGCGCGATCCGGTCCGTCGGACCATCGCAAGCCAGCACGGCGATCTCGCCCGGTGCGAGACTGTCGATCAAATCCATCTCAAGGGCATAGGGGTTGTGGCCTTCGGGAAAATGATAGCGCTTCATGTAGAGGCCGGTGCGGGCGAAGCCGCACAGGATGCTGGCCTCGTCGAGCGGCCTGACGAAGGGCTTCAACGCCTGGTTCGGCGAGCCGAGCTGGTCGAGCACATCCGAGAGCACGGCCGAGTAGAGCTTCGCCTTGAGCATCTCGACGTCGAATAGTCCCGCGAGATCCGACATACCGTTCCCTCCAGAGCCGATCGGCTTCGATCGCGCCACTGACCGGGCGCGTGCGATCGCACAGTGCTGCAGAGGCAGGGCCTGGTCCAGCCTCCTCGCCCGAGAGCCGGACGGGCTGCGCCCTCCAAGCCCGGACGGTCACCAGGGAATCGTCTCGCCCTGCCAGGTCCGGAAGCTATTGGTCTGCGCTATCCCCGACGCATCGATGGTGGCGATGAGCCCGGCCGCACTCTCTGACGGCGCAATGTCGGCCCCGCCACCGCCCATATCGGTGCGCACCCAGCCGGGATGGAACAGGAGCTGCGCGATGCCGCGCTCGCGCACCGCATTGCCGAACACCACCATCGTCATGTTCACCGCCGCCTTGGAGGAGCGATAGGCCAGCGAACCGGAGGGGTTCAGCCCGATCGAGCCCATCCGGCTGGTGATGGTGGCGATCTTGCGGCCCTGCCCGGCCTCGATGTTGGGCAACAAACTCTGCGCCACGCGCAACGGACCATAGACATTGACCTCGAAGACCTCGCGCCAGACGTCGAAATCCATCGCGAGCGCGCTGTCGGCACCGCGCGGCCCATGGATGCCGGCATTGTTGACGAGGACGTCGATCGGCCGGCCGTCGAGCGCCGCCTGTGCCGCCGCGACGCTCTCGTCGGAGGTCACGTCGAGTTCGATCGGCACCAGCGCGGCCGGATGCGCGGCCGACAATTCGGCCAGCGCCCCACCCCAGGGATTGCGCGCCGCCGCCACGACATGGTCGCCCCGCCGCAGCAATTCCATCGTCAGCGCGAGCCCGATGCCGCGATTGGCGCCGGTGATCATCCAGGTCTGGGGCATGGGTTGGCTCCGTACTCTCGGTCAGACCTTAGCCGGTAGCGGCAACCTTTCCAGAGCGACGAAAGCGTGGCGGTCATGCTCGGGCTTGACCCGAGCCTCTCGTGACGCGTGGCCGAACCCTCGTTCGGCAAGAGATTCTCGGGTCTGCGCTTCGCTTCGCCCGAGAATGACATGCCTCTCATCCTTACCCCTTCGGCTTGCCGTACCCACCCGCTGTCGGCGTGATCACCGTCACCGCCTCGCCGGCCTGAAGCAGCGTCTGGTCGCAAGGCGCGAGTTCCTCGACCGCGCCCGAGAGACGCCGCACCAGCGTCTTGCCGAGCTGCCCCGACTCGCCGCCCTTGACGCCGAAGGGGCGAACCTTGCGGTGCGAGGCCAGGATCGCGCAGTCCATCGTCTTGCGGAAGCGGATCGTGCGGCTGGTGCCGTCGCCGGCGTTCCACTCGCCACGCCCGCCGGAGCCGGCGCGGATGTGGAAATCCTCCAGCACCACGGGAAAGCGCGTCTCCAGGATCTCCGGATCGGTCAGGCGCGAGTTCGTCATGTGGACATGCACGCCCGACGTGCCGTGGAAGCCCGGCCCCGCCGGCGAGCCCGAACAGATCGTCTCGTAATACTGGTACTGGTCATTGCCGAAGGTCAGGTTGTTCATCGTGCCCTGCGAGCAGGACATCGCGCCGAGCGCCCCGAACAGCGTGTTGGTGACGGCCTGGGAGACCTCGACATTGCCCGCCACGACGGCTGCGGGATAGCGCGGCGACAGCATCGAGCCCTCGGGAATGACGATCCTGATTGGCCGCAGGCACCCGGCATTCATCGGGATGGCGTCGTCGACCATGACGCGGAAGACATAGAGCACGGCAGCCCGCGTCACCGGCGCCGGCGCGTTGAAGTTGTCGGGCCGCTGCGGCGACGTGCCGGTGAAATCGACGGTGGCATCGCGCTTGTCGCGGTCGATGCTGATCTTGACCTTGATCGCGCAGCCCTGGTCCATCGGATAGGTGAATTCGGCATCGTGCAGCTTGGTCAGAAGCCGCGCCACGCTCTCCGCCGCATTGTCCTGGACATGGCCCATATAGGCCTGCACCACGTCGAGCCCGAAGGAGGCGATCATCTTCTTCAGCTCGACGACGCCCTTGGCGTTGGCCGCGATCTGCGCCTTCAGGTCGTTGACGTTCTGGACGACATTGCGCACCGGATAGCGCGCGCCGGTCAGGATCGAGACCAGTTCGTCCTCGCAGAAGCGGCCCTGATCGACGATCTTGAAGTTGTCGATATAGACGCCTTCCTCCTCGATCACGGTCGCCAGCGGCGACATCGAGCCCGGCGCCGTGCCGCCGACATCGGCATGGTGGCCGCGGCTGGCGACCCAGAACAGGATGGTCTTCTCCGCCTCGTCGAAGACCGGGGTGCAGACCGTGATGTCGGGCAGATGCGTGCCGCCATTATAGGGCGCGTTCAGGCAGTAGACGTCGCCCGGCTTGATGACCGGGTTGTTCTTGATGACGGTCTCGACCGACTTGTCCATCGAGCCGAGATGCACCGGCATGTGCGGGGCATTGGCGACGAGCGCCGCACTCTGGTCGAAGACCGCGCAGGAGAAGTCGAGCCGCTCCTTGATGTTCACCGAATAGGCGGTGTTCTGCAGCGTCACGCCCATCTGCTCGGCGATCGACATGAACAGGTTGTTGAAGATCTCCAGCATCACCGGATCGGCCTTCGTGCCGATCGCGGCGTTCTGGACCAGCGCCTTGGAGCGCACCAGCACGAGATGGTCCTTGGCCGTGAGCCTGGCGCGCCAGCCCTCCTCGACCATGACGGTCTGGTTCGGCTCGATGATGATGGCCGGTCCGGCGAGGCCCTGGCCGGGCTGCATCGCCTCACGCCGAACGATTTTCGCCTCGTGCCACTGCCCCTTCGAGAAGAGGCGTGTCGTCTGTGCGGCCAAGGGTTCGCCCGCGATCTCCGGCACCGAGGCCTCCTCGAACGTCGCGCCGCCGCCGATCGCCTCGACCTCGACGGCCTCGATCACCAGCGCCTTGGTCTCGTCCATGAAGCCGAAGCGGGCCTTGTGCGCCGCCTGGAACGCCGCCTTCATGGCGTCGGGCGTGCCGGCAGCAACGGCAATGGCGGTGTCGGTGCCGGCATAGCGGACATGGGCGCGGGTCAGGATCGCGATGTCGCCATCGGGCACGCCCTGGCCCGACACCTCGGCTCGGGTCTCGGCGGCGAGCCCGGCCGCCGCCGCCTCGACCGCCGCCTGGGCGCCGCCGTCGAGGGCTACGTCGAGTGCGGCCGTGCGCGTCGCGCGGATCTCGGCGAGGCCCATGCCATAGGCCGAGAGCAGGCCGGAGAAGGGGTGGAGGAGCACCGTCTTGATGCCCAACGCATCGGCCACGAGGCAGGCATGCTGCCCGCCGGCGCCGCCGAACGAGTTCAGCGCATAACGGGTGATGTCGTAGCCGCGCTGGACCGAGATCTTCTTGATCGCCTCGGCCATGTTGGCGACCGCGATCTGGATGAAGCCGTCGGCGACCTGCTCGGGGCTGCGGCCATCGCCGACCTCCGCCGCGAGCGCCACGAACTTCGCCTTCACGGCCACGACATCGAGCGGCTGATCGCGCTTCTCGCCGAAGATCGGCGGGAAATAGTCCGGGATCAGCTTGCCGACCATGACGTTCGCGTCGGTCACCGCGAGCGGGCCGCCGCGGCGATAGGCGGCCGGCCCCGGATTGGCGCCGGCGGAATCGGGCCCGACACGGAAGCGGGCGCCATCGTAGTGCAGGATCGAGCCGCCACCGGCTGCCACCGTGTGGATCAGCATCATCGGCGCGCGCATCCGAACGCCCGCGACCTCCGTCTCGAAGGCGCGCTCATACTCGCCGTCGAAATGGGCGACATCGGTCGAGGTGCCGCCCATGTCGAAGCCGATGACCTTGTCGAAGCCGGCGGAGCGGCCGGTCTCGGCCAGCCCGACGACGCCGCCGGCCGGGCCGGACAGGATCGCATCCTTGCCCTGGAACAGCTCCGCCGCGGTGAGCCCGCCCGAGGACATCATGAACATCAGCCGCGCGCCGGTGCGGGCAATGTCGAGCTCTTCCGAGACCTGCGCGACATAGCGCCCGAGGATCGGCGAGAGATAGGCATCGACCACGGTGGTGTCGCCGCGGCCGACGAGCTTGATCAGCGGCGAGACCTCATGGCTGACCGAGACCTGCGGAAAGCCGATCTCGCGGGCGATCCTGGCCGCGACCTGCTCATGCGCGGGATAGCGATAGGCGTGCATGAAGGCGATCGCCACCGCACGGAAGCCGGCGTCGAACTGCGCCTGCAGCGCAGCCCGGATCGCCGCCTCGTCGGGCGCCTGCTCGACCACGCCGTCGGCCAGCACGCGCTCGCCGATCTCGACCACCGCCTCGTAGAGCTGTTCGGGCTTGATGATCTCCTTGGCGAAAATGTCGGGCCGCGCCTGGTAGCCGATGCGCAGCGCATCGCGGAAACCCTTGGTCGTGACCAGCAGCGTCCGGTCGCCCTTGCGCTCGAGCAGGGCGTTCGTCGCCACCGTCGTGCCCATGCGGACCTCGCCGACCAGCCCGGCCGGGATCGGCTCGCCCGTCTGCAGCCCGAGATGATCGCGGATTCCCTGCACCGCCGCGTCGCGATAGGCGCCCGGATTTTCGGACAGGAGCTTTCTGGCGTGAAGTTTGCCTGAGGGATCGCGGCCAATCACATCGGTGAAGGTGCCGCCCCGGTCGATCCAGAAGTCCCAACGCGAAAACGACATCCCCGACATCCTCATTCTGGACGCCAGATCGGCGTCGATGACATTTCATCGATAATTTGTCGATGTCTCGTTGACAAGAAGGATTCGGGCGATACGATCGCAATTGTGACCGGACCATGGCTGAGGGGCCGGACGGTCGCGACGCGGAGGATGCTATGACCGGAACAGTCCTGACAACCGCAGGCGCAGCTGGCGCCCGCCCGCAGGAGCCGCGCTCATGACGAGGCGTCTGCTCGACGGCCTTTATCTCGGCGCGGGTTACGCCGCCGGCGCCTTCCTCGTCGTGATCTTCGCGCTGATGATGCTGCTCTCCGTCGGCCGCGAGATCAACTTCAACGTACCGTCGGGCGACGATTTCACCGGTTGGGCGCTGGTGGCCATGGCGTTTCTCGGCCTCGCCCACACCTTCAAGCGCGGCGAGATGATCCGCGTCGGCCTGCTGATCGAGCGGCTGCACGGCCCCAAGCGGCGGGCCGCCGAGCTGTTCTCGCTGGGTACCGCGGCGCTCTTCATCGCCTACTTCACCTTCCAGGCCGGCAAGCTCGCCCATGATTCCTGGCAGTATTTCGACATGTCGACCGGTGTCGTCGCCGTCCCGCTCTGGATTCCCCAGCTCGGACTGGTCATCGGGCTCGCAATCCTGCTCATCGCCATCCTCGACGAGTTCGTCATCGTCGCGCGCGGCGGACGTCCGACCTATGAGCCGGAACCGCCGAAGTCGGCCGAGGAACTGATCGAGCGCATCGCCCAAGGGGGAGGCGTCTGATGTCCCTGCCCGTTCTCGCCCTCATCCTGCTCGGCTTCCTCGTCGTCATTCTCGGCAGCGGCGTCTGGATTTCCGTCGGCCTCGGCCTCGTCGGCCTGCTCGCCATGGTGCTCGTCACCGACATTCCGATCGGCCAGGTGCTGGCCACCACCGTCTGGAGCAGCGCCAGTTCCTGGACGCTGGCGGCATTGCCGCTCTTCATCTGGATGGGCGAAATCCTGTTCCGCACGCGGCTGTCGGAGCAGATGTTCCAGGGCCTCTCGCCCTGGCTGCAATGGCTGCCCGGCCGGCTGATCCACACCAACATCATTGGCTGCGGCATCTTCGCCGCCGTTTCGGGCTCCTCGGCCGCCACGGTGGCGACGATCGGCAAGATCTCGCTGCCGGAGCTGAGGAAGCGCGGCTACAACGAGAAGCTGAGCCTCGGCACCCTCGCCGGCTCGGGCACGCTCGGCCTGCTGATCCCGCCGTCGATCCCGATGGTGGTCTACGCCGTCACGGCCAACGTCTCGGTGCTGCAGGTCTTCCTCGGCGGCTTCCTGCCCGGCCTGCTCGTGATGGCGCTCTATATGGGCTACGTCATCATCTGGTCGCTGCTGAACCCGGACCAGACGCCGCCGCGCGACCCGTCGCTGCCCTTCCTCCAGAAGCTGAAGCAGTCGGCCAAGCTCGCGCCCTGCCTGCTGCTGATCGCGGCGGTGTTCCTCGCGCTCGTGCTCGGCTTCGCCACGGCGACCGAATGCGCCGCCTGGGGCGTCAGCGGAGCGCTGTTCCTGGCGTGGTGGAGCGGCACGCTGACCTGGAAGACGCTCTACGAGAGCATCATGAGCGCGACGCGCCTGACCTGCATGATCATGCTGATCCTGGCGGGCGCGGCCTTCTGCACGGCGGCCATGGCCTATACCGGCATTCCCGCCGCGCTGGCCGAATGGGTCAAGGGCCAGGCCCTGTCGCCGCATATGCTCGTGCTGGCTCTGACCGTGATGTACATCATCCTGGGCTGCCTGATCGACGGCATCTCGATGATCGTGCTGACGGCCGTGATCGTGCTGCCCATGGTCAAGGAGGCCGGCTTCGACCTCGTCTGGTTCGGCGTCTACCTGATCATCCATGTCGAGATGGCGCAGATCACGCCGCCGGTGGGCTTCAACCTCTTCGTCCTGCAGAACATGAGCGGCAAGGACACATGGACGGTTGCGAAGGCGGCGTTTCCGTTCTTCATTCTGCTTAACATCGCCGTCTTCATCATCACAACCTTCCCGCAGATCGTGCTCTATCTGCCCAAGCTCGCTTTCCCGGACTGACCGCAACCCACAATCAACGAGAGAGGGAATGACACCATGACCAACCGCAGGATCTTCACGGCCGCCGCCTTTGCCTTCGGCGTGAGCACGCTCGCCTTCGCGGCGCCCGCCGCGGCGCAGACCAAATGGAACCTCCCGGCCGCCTACCCGGTGGACAACCCGCACAGCGAGAACCTCATCCAGTTCGGCAAGGATGTCGAAGCCGCGACCGGCGGCAAGCTCGCGATCACCGTCCATCCCGGCGCCTCGCTGTTCAAGGCGCCGGAGATCAAGCGCGCCGTCCAGAGCGGCCAGGCCCAGATGGGCGAGGTCCTGATCTCGATCCACGAGAACGAGGACCCGATCTTCGGCATCGACGTGGTGCCCTTCCTGGCGACCTCCTTCCCGGAGGCCAAGAAGCTCTATGCCGCCTCCAAGGCCGCCGTGGAGAAGAAGCTCGACAGCCAGGGCGTCAAGCTGCTGTTCATGGTCCCCTGGGCGCCGCAGGGCGTCTACACCAAGAAGGAGATCAACACGATCGACGACATGAAGGGGCTCAAGTGGCGCTCCTACAATGTCGGCACGGCGCGTCTCGGCGAGCTGCTCGGCATGCAGTCGGTGACCATCCAGGCGGCCGAGCTGCCGCAGGCGCTGGCGACTGGCGTCGTCAACTCCTTCATGTCCTCGGGCGGAACGGGCTATGATTCCAAGGTCTGGGAGTCGCTGACCCACTTCTACGACACCCAGGCCTGGATCCCGAAGAACGCAACCTTCGTCAACAAGGCCGCCTTCAACGGCCTCGACAAGGCGACGCAGGACGCGATCCTGAAGGCCGCCGCCACCGCCGAAGAGCGCGGCTGGAAGATGTGGGCAGAGAAGTCCGGCTGGTATCTCGACCAGCTCAAGGCCAAGGGCATGAAGGTCCAGGCCCCGAGCGCCGAACTCGCCGCCGGTTTCAAGAAGGCCGGCGACACGCTGACCGCCGACTGGCTGAAGAAGGCCGGCGCCGACGGCCAGGCCATCGTCGACGCCTACAAGAAGATGTGACGAGCCGCGTCAGGGTCGGGCCTCGCCCGACCCTCTCCCGCGAGAGCTTCTCGGGTCGGCGCTCTGGCGCCGCCCGAGAATGACGGGCGCTTCATCCATGCCAGACTCACCGCCCCCGCCCGACGAACTCGGCCCCATCGTCTCCTCCGGCCATCTGGCCGCGGGCGCGATGCCGGCTCTGTCCGAGTTCGAATTCGCGATGAACATGACGGTCCACGCCTTCCAGCGCTGGATGGTGCGCTGCATGGCCGCGGCCGGTATGCCCGACCTGTCGCCGCTCGACGTACTGGTGCTGCACAACGTCAATCACCGTGGCAAGGCCAAGCGCCTGGCGGACATCTGCCTCGTCCTCAACATCGAGGACACGCATCTCGTGAACTACGCGCTGAAGAAGCTGGAGCGGCTGAAACTGCTCAAGGCCGGCCGCAAGGGCAAGGAGAAGACCGTCACGGTCACGCTC